>NZ_CP027762.1:3811903-4114343 GCF_003852315.1 Pseudomonas sp. LBUM920 | reverse complement strand
ATCTGGATTCGCCGGGCGGACCAGCACCATGCCTACATGAGCGAGAACATGACCACCTACGACTCGGCCACCCGTGACGCCTTGCAGGCACTCGGCGGGGCAGGGCACAAGGCCTATGCGCAGCTGGACCAGATTCTCACCAGCCAGGCGTACATGATGTCCACCGTGGATTACTTCACGCTGCTGGGTTGGATGTTCATGGGCTTGATCGTGATTGTGTGGCTGGCGAAACCACCGTTTGCGGCGAAGGCCGGGCCGGAGGCTTCGGGGCACTGACCGAAAGACCGAACTCGGTCAGTGTGGGAGCTGGCTTGCCTGCGATGCAGGCACCTCGGTACATCAGATACATCGAGGTGATGCTATCGCAGGCAAGCCAGCTCCCACATTTGATGGGTGTTGTGTTTGAGAATCAGGCGCCAGGCAGCGCCAGCTGCGGATTAACGAAGTCAAACGCCGCCAGCGCAAACCCTTGCTCGTCCACCTGCAACGCCCAGCCCTGCTTGTCCCAATCCCCCAGCACAATGCGCTTGGCCGCCTGATCACCAATCTGCAACTTGTGAATGGCGGGGCGGTGCGTATGGCCGTGGACCAGGGTGCGCACGCCAAACTGCTGCATCACCCGCGGCACTTCCTCGGGCGTCACATCGACAATGTCGTTGGCTTTCATGCGTGTCTGCGCGCGGCTTTCACTGCGCAGCTTGCGCGCCAGCTTGTGGCGGGTGCGCAATGGCAGGTGCCGCAGGATAAACAGCACAATCGGGTTACGCAGGATGCGCCGCAGCTTCATGTAGCCAACGTCGCGGGTGCACAGGCTGTCGCCGTGCATCAACAGCACAGGCTCACCGTAGAGCTGCACGACACTCGGGTCCTTGAGCAAGGTGGCACCTGCGGCTTTGCAGAACGCCTTGCCGATCAGGAAATCGCGGTTGCCGTGCATGATGAAAATCGGGGTGCCGCTGTCGCTCAGCTCACGCAATGCTGCGCAAATCGAACGCTGGAAAGGTGTCATCCCATCGTCGCCAATCCAGGCTTCAAAGAAGTCGCCCAGAATGTACAACGCCTGGGCGCCACGGGCGCGGCCGTGGAGCAAAGCCAGAAACGCCCGGGTGATGTCCGGGCGCTCCTCTTCCAGATGCAAATCTGAAATCAGCAGTATCACCCAACGATCTCGGCTTTCTCGACGATAACGTCTTCTACCGGAACGTCCTGGTGACCGGCTTTACCGGTGGTCTGCACGGCTTTGATCTTGTCGACGACGTCCTGGCCTTCGGTCACTTTACCGAATACCGCATAGCCCCAACCCTGCACGTTCTTGCCGCTGTGGTTCAGGAAGGCGTTGTCGGCGACGTTGATGAAGAACTGCGCGGAGGCCGAATGCGGCTCCATGGTACGGGCCATGGCGACGGTGTACTTGTCGTTGGAAAGGCCGTTGTCCGCTTCGTTCTGGATGCTTGGGCGCTTGTCTTTCTTTTCTTTCATGCCAGGCTCGAAACCGCCGCCCTGGACCATGAAGTTACCGATGACACGGTGGAAAACGGTGTTTTCGTAGTGGCCGGCTTTAACGTATTCGATGAAGTTGGCGACGGTGATCGGCGCTTTCTCGGCGTTCAGCTCGATGACGATGTCACCGTGGTTGGTGGTCAGTTTGACTTGAGTCATGTTCACTACTCTTTTCAGGGAATTCGTGGGTTTGGACGCCTGAGCGCCTCACCTGATTGGCTAAACAGAGGCCAAGGCGCGCAGTTTAGCGTGACCTGCAGGAATTTCGAGGTGGTTTTTTACCGCCGATGCATTAAATGCAGCAGTTTTCGACCACGCTCTGTCAGCGGCTTGACAGCTTCGGCTATCATAAGCCCTTTGTTTTATCGGCCCCACTTCTGGCCAAGCACTTCGTCTGTTCAAGGATCCTATGAGCAAGCCCACTGTCGACCCTACCTCGAATTCCAAGGCCGGACCTGCCGTCCCGGTCAATTTCCTGCGCCCGATCATCCAGGCGGACCTGGATTCGGGCAAGCACACGCAGATCGTCACCCGTTTCCCGCCTGAGCCCAACGGTTACCTGCACATCGGCCACGCCAAGTCGATCTGTGTGAACTTCGGCCTGGCCCAGGAGTTCGGTGGCGTCACGCACCTGCGTTTCGACGACACCAACCCGGCCAAGGAAGACCAGGAATACATCGACGCCATCGAAAGCGACATCAAGTGGCTGGGCTTCGAATGGTCCGGTGAAGTGCGCTATGCCTCCAAGTATTTCGACCAGTTGTTCGACTGGGCCGTCGAGCTGATCAAGGCCGGCAAGGCCTATGTCGACGACCTGACCCCGGAGCAAGCCAAGGAATACCGCGGCAGCCTCACCGAGCCGGGCAAGAACAGCCCGTTCCGCGACCGTTCGGTCGAAGAGAACCTGGACTGGTTCAACCGCATGCGCGCCGGTGAGTTCCCGGACGGCGCCCGCGTGCTGCGCGCCAAAATCGACATGGCCTCGCCGAACATGAACCTGCGCGACCCGATCATGTACCGCATCCGCCACGCCCATCACCACCAGACCGGTGACAAGTGGTGCATCTACCCGAACTACGACTTCACCCACGGTCAGTCGGACGCTATCGAAGGCATCACCCACTCGATCTGCACCCTGGAGTTCGAAAGCCATCGCCCGCTGTACGAGTGGTTCCTCGACAGCCTGCCGGTGCCGGCGCACCCGCGTCAGTACGAATTCAGCCGCCTGAACCTGAACTACACCATCACCAGCAAGCGCAAGCTCAAGCAACTGGTTGATGAAAAGCACGTGCATGGCTGGGACGACCCGCGCATGTCGACGCTGTCGGGCTTCCGTCGTCGCGGTTATACCCCGGCGTCGATCCGTAATTTCTGCGAGATGGTTGGCACCAACCGCTCCGACGGCGTGGTCGACTACGGCATGCTCGAGTTCAGCATCCGTCAGGACCTCGACGCCAACGCACCGCGCGCCATGTGCGTGCTGCGTCCGTTGAAAGTGGTGATTACCAACTACCCGGAAGACAAGGTCGACAACCTCGAACTGCCGCGTCATCCGCAAAAAGAAGAACTCGGCGTGCGCAAGCTGCCGTTCGCCCGCGAAATCTACATCGACCGCGATGACTTCATGGAAGAGCCGCCAAAAGGCTACAAGCGCTTGGAGCCGAATGGCGAAGTGCGTCTGCGCGGCAGCTACGTGATCCGCGCCGATGAAGCGATCAAGGACGCCGATGGCAACATCGTCGAACTGCGTTGCTCCTACGACCCCGAAACCCTGGGCAAGAACCCGGAAGGCCGTAAGGTCAAAGGCGTGGTCCACTGGGTGCCGGCGGCTGCCAGCATCGAATGCGAAGTGCGTTTGTACGATCGTCTGTTCCGTTCGCCGAACCCTGAAAAGGCTGAAGACAGCGCGAGCTTCCTGGACAACATCAACCCTGATTCCCTGCAAGTGCTCACCGGTTGTCGTGCCGAGCCATCGCTTGGCGACGCACAGCCGGAAGACCGTTTCCAGTTTGAGCGCGAAGGTTACTTCTGCGCAGATATCAAGGACTCGAAACCTGGTCAGCCGGTATTCAACCGTACCGTGACCCTGCGTGATTCGTGGGGCCAGTGATGCAGCCGTGAGCGGCTTTGCATACAGAGAAAAGGACGCATCGTGCTAACGATCTACAACACACTGAGCAAGACCAAAGAAGTCTTCAAGCCGCTGGATGGCAACAAGGTGCGCATGTACGTGTGCGGCATGACCGTGTACGACTACTGCCACATCGGCCACGGCCGCAGCATGGTTGCCTTCGACCTGGTGACCCGCTGGTTGCGTTTCAGCGGCTATGACTTGACCTATGTGCGCAACATCACCGACATCGACGACAAGATCATCAACCGTGCCAACGAAAACGGCGAGTCGTTTGACGCGCTGACCGAACGCATGATTGCTGCCATGCACGAGGACGAGGCGCGCCTCAACATCCTCAAGCCGGACATGGAACCGCGCGCCACGGATCACATTCCGGGCATGCACGCGATGATCCAGACCCTGATCGACAAGGGTTATGCCTACGCCCCCGGCAATGGCGACGTGTACTACCGCGTGGCCAAGTTCATGGGCTACGGCAAGCTGTCGCGCAAGAAAATCGAAGACCTGCGCATCGGCGCACGCATCGAAGTCGACGAAGCCAAGCAAGACCCGCTCGACTTCGTGCTGTGGAAAGGCACCAAGCCCGGCGAGCCGAGCTGGGAGTCGCCATGGGGCGCCGGGCGTCCGGGCTGGCACATCGAGTGCTCGGTGATGTCCACCTGCTGCCTGGGCGAGACTTTCGACATTCATGGCGGCGGTAGCGACCTTGAGTTCCCGCACCACGAAAACGAAATCGCCCAAAGCGAAGCCGCCACCGGCAAGACGTACGCCAACGCCTGGATGCACTGCGGCATGATCCGCATCAATGGCGAGAAGATGTCCAAGTCCTTGAACAACTTCTTCACCATCCGCGACGTGCTGGAAAAGTACCACCCGGAAGTGGTGCGTTACCTGCTGGTGTCCAGCCACTACCGCAGCGCCATTAACTACTCGGAAGACAACCTCAAGGACGCCAAAGGCGCCCTGGAGCGTTTCTACCACGCGTTGAAAGGCCTGCCAGCCGTGGCACCTGCCGGAGGTGAAGCGTTCGTTGCACGGTTTACCGAAGTGATGAACGACGACTTCGGCACGCCGGAAGCCTGCGCGGTGCTGTTCGAGATGGTGCGTGAGATCAACCGCTTGCGCGAGACTGATCTGGAGGCAGCGGCCGGGCTGGCTGCGCGCTTGAAAGAGCTGGCCAGCGTGCTGGGTGTGCTGCAGATGGAAGCCGATGACTTCCTGCAAGCCGGCGCCGAAGGGCGTGTGGATGCGGCGCAAGTGGATGCGCTGATTCAGGCGCGTCTGGCTGCGCGGGCTAATAAAGACTGGGCGGAATCCGACCGTATCCGTGACCAACTGACCGCGATGGGTGTGGTGTTGGAAGACGGGAAGGGCGGGACGACGTGGCGGTTGGCTGATCAGGCTTGATTGGTAATCGCTGAATGAAAAACGCCCCGACTGGTTCGGGGCGTTTTTTTTGCACATCGTTTTAACGGCTCACTCGATCCAGTGTGGGAGCGGGCTTGCTCGCGATGCAGACACCTCGGTACAGCAGCTATGCCCAGGCGATGCTATCGCAGCCGTGCGGCGATCCGACAAGCCAGCTTCCACATTTTTACCGGGTCCGCTTTACACATTCTTCGTTCTCAGATTTTCTCTGAGTTGGGTTCTCGTTGAAGCTCAATGCTTTTTCCACCAGCAACTGTATCCCCTCCAGCATCCTGCAAATGCCTAGTGCCACACTGCGAGGATTGCCGTCGATCTCAAAAGCCAAATGGCTTGCCAGCGTCTGAACCGATGCAAGATCCTCCGTTGCGTTGACCAGCAGCGTCTCGACGTCTAATCCTTCGCGCACGGTAAACACACCATGGCCCTCAGATGCTGGCTCTGGTTTCTCAGAAGTATTCAGATAATGGTTAATGGCTCGATGAGCAGCCGTGTGAAACGCGGCTGAATCCAGTGGTGGGTTTGGACTGTCTTTAATCATGGCGAGGCTCCTAGAGTATTGGAGTCACCACCCATCGCTGCGAAACGATATTTGGGTGGCAGCTGTACGCAGGTTCGCAGACCGGGACTCTAGGCACCCGGCATACCCGAAGGTATCCCGCGCACAGCCGCCATAACATCAGGCATAAAAAAGCGCCCGCTATCTTGAGGTGGACGCTGTGCGTCTAGAGTTTAACCGGGCTGCGAAACCCAGTCGCTGAATTTGCAGCGACCCCCGAAGATTAGGCAGTCATCTTCCGAGCGACAACCCTAAAATGCTGTCGGAAGTTTCTGTGATAGCGGGTGCAGGCACATTGCAGGTTCGGTGGTGTCCCCAATCCAAATGTGGGAGTTCAGCTCCCACATTTGGATTACTCCGGTAGCGAAGTCACATACAGCGGTGAGGCACTGACCTTATAAGCGCAATTCTGTGCTTCGCTGCGGATCAGTCTGTGGTATTGGTCATTTTTGAAATGCAGAGCAACGCCATCATCTACCGCGTAGGCAGGCTGTATACCCTGAAGACACACTAGCTCAACAAACGATGCTTTCCTTCCTGCCTCTGAGCTGAAATGGGGGCACAGAGCGCCCGGAAGTAGACCCAGACCGTCGATGAGAGCGAACGCTCCGCCCGAGTCGGAGTGCCCATGATCAAACCAACAAATGGCCCCGGCACTGACACCACAGAGCACGGTGCCGTTTTCCCATGCCGCTTTCAGAAGCCCGGTCACGCCAAACTCGCGCCACGTAGCCAGCATGGCTCGCGTATTTCCGCCCGCCACATAAATGATGTCGGCCTGTTCAATCAGCGATGAAACTCGGTCAGTGCTGGGGAAGGGCGCAATGAAAAACGTCAGCGTGGTGACGGTGCAGCCTGCGCTTTGATACTTGACGATGAAGTTGGAAATTTTAGTTCGGTCATCGCCATTGGCTGTGGAGATATAAAGAACATTCGGACGCGCTTTGCCTGATGACGCGACGATGTGTTTGTCGATAGGCGTCATGCGTGTCAGCTCAGCGTCGGATTCTCCGCCGATAACAATGATGTTTCTATCCATCTGGACCTCCAGCCTGTCCCAGAAAATTAAGCCACCTGATACCGACTCTGAACAAACCCATTCTCCGACACATCCGTGCCGACATGGCGCAGTTCGCGCTCACTGCCAAACTGGCTGAACAAGGGAAGCCCTTGACCCAACAGCACCGGAATACGGGTAATGATCAGTTCATCGATCAGGCCTGCTTCAAGAAACGCCTGGATGGTTTGGCCACCATCGATATACAGGTGTTTCATGCCGCGGTTGGCTAACTGTTGCACGAGGGTGGTGACGTCCGCCGCCATCACCTCAACCTTGCCCTGCACATGCGCGGGTAGCTGCAACGCCTGATGCGAAAGGGCGATGACGGGCGTGCCCTCATAGGGCCACTCCGAAAAGGACAAGACTTTTTCCAGGGTTTTGCGGCCCATCACCAGCGCATCGATCGTGGCGATAAAGCTTTCGTAGGTGACGCCGTTCAACGGCGTTGTTTCGTACTCCGGCCGGTGCAGCCACTCGATGCCACCGTCTGGCCGGGCAATGAAGCCGTCGACGCTGGCGGCGATAAAGACAGAGCATTTGATGACCATGAGGGGTAAGACTCCTTGAAAAATGCAGCGGCTGTATTCAATTCACTATAAACGTAGCGTTTCTGATCTCAATTTCGTAAGAGCTTTCGGAAAATTCTCTTTTGTTTTGACGCTTGCCCAATCATGGCTTTAGATGTTCGCCACGACCAAACCCATGATGAAACTGGCGGTGATTTAAATGGAGTGTATTTTCTGCAGCATTGTCCGCAAAACGTCCCCGGCCCACCTTCTGTGGGAAGACGAACACCACATGGCGTTCCTGTCGATCTTCCCTAACACGCCGGGTTTCAGCGTGGTAATCCCCAAGCAGCACTACGGCAGTTATGCGTTTGCGCAGTCGGATGAGGTGCTCGCCGGGCTTGCCGTTGCAGCCAAGAAAACCGCGCTTCAGATCGACCGTGCGTTTCCCGATGTGGCCCGAACGGGGATGATGCTGGAAGGGTATGGGGTGGATCATTTGCATGCGAAGTTGTTTCCCATGCATGGGACGGGCTCGGACAGTACCTTCAAGCCGTTGAGCTCGAAGGTGGATAAGTTCTTCGAGGCGTATGAGGGCTATATCTCGTCCCACGATCATGTGCGGGCGGATGATGCTGAGTTGGCAGAGCTGGCGGCCAGAATCCGATCCTTCGCCTAGCGCAAAATCAATGTGGGAGCGGGCTTGCTCGCGAATGCGCAGTGTCAGTCAATACATGTGTGACTGATGTACCGCATTCGCGGGCAAGCCCGCTCCCACATGTTTTACTGTGTTCGCCTGAGAAATCAGCGGCGGCTGCTGACCTCGGCGGGCACATCGTCCCCGGCCATGCGCTTGCGGAACAGTGCAGTGCGAGCCAGCAGCAGCGTGGTCACCGGCACCGTGATCGACAGCAGAATCGGAATCAACCAGCCGTGCAGCACCGGTGCGGACTTGAGCACCGAAAAGTAGATGATCGACGCCAACGCCACACACCACGCACCCAACGTGGAGGCCAGCGCCGGCGGGTGCATGCGCTGGAAAAAGTCCTTCATGCGCAGCAGACCGATCGCGCCGATCAGTGCGAATACGCTGCTCAGCACCAGCAATACCGCCACGCAGGCTTCAACCCATAACGGCATCATTCAATCACCTCGCCACGCAGCAGGAATTTCGCCAGGGCAAACGACCCGACAAAGCCAAACAGCGCAATCAGCAGCGCCGCTTCAAAATAGGTGTCACTGGCGTAACGGATGCCGAGCACCAGCATCATCAGCATCGCCAGGATGTACAGATAGTCCAGTGCCAGAACCCGGTCCTGTGCCGACGGGCCTTTGAACAGGCGTGCCAGTGTCAGCACCATGGCCAGCGAGAACAGGAACAGGCTGATCAGGATCGCGTTGGAGAGCAGGGCGCTCATTCGAAGATCTCCATCAGGGGCCGCTCGTAGGTGGTTTTGAAGTGCTCGATAAAGGGCGCTTCATCCTCAAGGTCGAACACGTGCAACAGCAGAATGCTGCGGTCCAGCGCCAGTTCCGACCAGACCGTGCCGGGTGTGACGCTGGTGATCATCGACAGCACGGCCAGGCCGTTGGCGTCGCGCAGGTCCAGCGGGATTTTGATAAAGCGCGACCGCGGCGCACGCGAGCCGCAGATCAGCACACCCCAGGCCACTTGCAGATTAGAGATGATCACGTCGCGGCCCACCACCAGGAACAGGCGCAGGATCACCCCAGGGCGGCGGATGCGGATCGGCAACGGGCGCAGCGGCGCCATCAGCAGCGGGGCAAGAAAGCCCAGCAACGCGCCGAGCAGCAGGTTGCCGGGGCTGACGGACAGGTTCAGCACCAGCCATAACAGCCACAACGCCAGCGATAACCAGGGGGCAGGGAACAGACGGCTCATGGCTGCACCTCCAGGGCGGCGGTCTTGGCTTCAGGGCTTGGCACCGGTCGCGTCGCCAAGACGGCCATCACGTAGTGTTCCGGGTTGTTCAGGCTTTCGGCAGTGGCCTGGGTGTAGCGCATCAACGGCTCGGCCTTGAACGTTAGGAGAATGCTCAGGCCGAGCAGGAAAAAGATCGGCAGGCACTCGTAGCGGCGCAGCAACGGCGAGGGGCGTTCTTCCGGCGTCCAGAAGCGCTGGATGCCCAGGCGGGCGAAGGCGATCAGCGACGCCAGGCCCGACAGGATCAGCAAGGTCACCAAGCCCCAGGCGGCGGGGCGTATGGGTTCATCCACGGCATTTCCCAGCCCCAGCGGGTTAACCAGCGCGCTCAACAGGCTGAGCTTGCCGATGAAGCCAGACAGAGGTGGCATGCCGATAATCAGCAATGCGCAGGCGACAAAGCTCAAGCCGAGGAAGGCCATCGTCCATGGAATCACCTGGCCGACCACGGCTTTCTGTTCATCGTCGAGGTTCACGCCGGGCCGTGGATGCAACGATTCCATGGCCTTGGGCAGCGCGTCGATTTCCTCGTCCAGCGGCAGGTCATTGGCCGAGCGCGAACGCTCGATCAGTTCGGCCAGCAGGAACAGCGCGCTCAATGCCAGCGTCGAGCTGACCAGATAGAACAGCGCTCCGGCCGTCAGGCTTGGCTGAGCAAAGCCCACGGCCGACAACAGAATCCCTGCCGACACCAAAATGCTCAAGCTGGCCATGCGTTCGAGCCGCTGCGCCGCGACCATCGCCAATGCGGCGCAAATGATCGTTGCCATGCCGCCGTACACCAGCCAGTCGCCGCCGAACAGTGCCGAAGCACCGGCTTGCCCCGAAAACAGCAACGTCCACAGGCGCAGCACGGTGTACACGCCCACCTTGGTCATGATCGCAAACATCGCGGCCACCGGCGCGCTGGCCGAGGAGTAGGCGGGCGCCAGCCAGAAGTTCAGCGGCCACATGCCGGCTTTGGCCAGGAATGCTGTTGCCAGAATCGCCGCACCGGCATGCAACAGGCCGCGATCGGCCTCTGGCACCAATGGGATTTTCAGCGCCAGGTCAGCAAAGTTCAGCGTGCCGGTGACGCCATAGATCATCGCCGCGCCAATCAGGAACAGCGACGAGGCCAGCAGGTTGATCGCGATGTAATGCAGCCCCGACGACACTCGCGCACGGCCCGAGCCGTGCAGCATCAAGCCGTAGGACGCCGCCAGCAGCACTTCGAAGAACACGAACAGGTTGAACAGGTCCGCTGTCAGGAAGGCGCCGTACAGGCCCATCATCTGGATCTGGAACAGCGCGTGGAAGCTGGTACCGGCACGGTCCCAACGGGCCATGGCGAACAGCAGCGCACTCACGCCGATAATCCCGGTGAGCACCAGCATCATCGCCGACAGTTGGTCCACCACCAGCACGATGCCGAACGGTACCTGCCAGTTGCCCGGCAGGTACACGCCGATCGAGCCGGGGCCGCCTTGTTGTGTCCAGTACAGCAGCAGGACGGCGATGCCCAGGCCGACGACGCTGGAGAACAGGTTGATTTTTGCCTTCAGCGGACGGCGTTTTTCGCCGAGCATCAGCATCAGCGCGGCGGTCAGCAACGGCAGCAGGATCGGCGCGACGATCAGTTGATTGATCCACGTCATTCCTTGGGCTCCCGACCGTCTACATGGTCAGTGCCGGTCAGCCCGCGGGAGGCCAACAGCACCACCAGGAACAGCGCGGTCATGGCGAAGCTGATCACGATGGCCGTCAGTACCAGCGCCTGGGGCAGGGGATCGGTGTAGTGGAGCAAGTCTTGCGGCACGCCGTCCTTGATGATCGGCTCCTTGCCGATAAACAGGCTGCCCATGCTGAAAATGAACAGGTTGACCCCGTACGACAGCAGGCACAGGCCCATCACCACCTGGAACGTCCGTGGCCGCAGGATCAGCCAGACGCCGGAGGCCGCCAGGACCCCAATGGCAATTGCGATGACTTCTTCCATCAGGCGGCTCCTTGCGTTGCGGCAACCACTTTTTTCGCCTGGTTGCTCGGTTTGTGGGCCCGCACGGACTGGTGGCCGAGGGCGGTGAGCATCAGCAGCGTGGAACCGACGACCATGGCGTACACGCCGACGTCGAAGAACAGCGCGCTGGCGATATGGATATCGCCGAGCACGGGCACGCTGAAATGCCAGGTATGGGTGGTGAGGAACGGGTAACCGGCAAACAGTGCGCCGAGCCCGGTCAGGGTGGCCGAAAGCAGGCCAAAACCCATCCAGCGCATTGGCCGCAGGCTCATCTGCGCCTCAACCCACTGCGTACCGGCAACCATGTATTGCAGGATGAACGCTACCGACATCACCAGGCCTGCGACAAAGCCGCCGCCCGGCTGGTTATGACCGCGCATGAACAGGTAGAACGACACCACCAGCGCAATTGGCAGCAGCAGGCGCACCAGCACCGCCGGCACCATCATGAAGCCCAGCGCAGTGTCGCTGGCCTGGCGCGGGTTGACCAGGTCGGTGGCCACGTCCGGCGCCAACTGGCGCTGTTGCGCGGGCAGTTGCATGCTTTCTTTGGACGGGCGGAAGCGCCGCAGCAGGGCATACACCGTCAGCGCCACGGCGCCGAGTACGGTAATTTCGCCGAAGGTGTCGAAGCCACGGAAGTCGACCAGCATCACGTTCACGACGTTGCTGCCGCCGCCTTCGGGCAGGGCGCGGCTGAGGTAGAACGAGGAGATGTCGTTAGGGGTCTGGCGGGTCAGCATCGCGTAGGACAGCAGCGCCATGCCGCCGCCCACCACGGTGGACAGCAGGAAGTCACGCAGGCGGCGAATGCGCGCCTTGCGCAACGAGCTGGGCAGTGGCGACACTTCTTCGATCCGCCGTGGCAGCCAGCGCAGGCCCAGTAGGATAAGCACGGTGGTCACCACTTCGACGACCAACTGCGTCAACGCCAGGTCCGGCGCCGAGAACCATACGAAGGTGATGCAGGTCATCAAGCCGCACACGCTGACCATGGTCAGGGCCGCCAGCCGGTGATACTTGGCTTGCCAGGCGGCGCCGAGGGCGCAGGCAATCGCCAGCAGCCACAGGGTCACAAACACAATGGAGCCCGGGATTTTCGGCCGGTCGCCCCAACTGAGGCCGCTGTTGAGCATCGGGATCAAACCTGCAATCACCGCTGCCATCACCAGCAGGAACAGCTGGGTCTGCAGGCGTTTGGTGCTGATGCGTTTTTCGATCCGGCGCACGCCGCGCATCATCACCACCAGGCTGCGTTCGAACATGCGCTTGCCGTTGAAGTAGCTGATGACCGGCGGGTACTTGAAGCGGCCCCGCTTGAGCTGTTTGCGCAGCAGCAGGTAGAGCACCACGCCGCCGGACATCGCCACCAGGCTCATGATCATCGGCGCGTTCCAGCCGTGCCAGATCGCCAGGCTGTACTCGGGCAGTACGCCACCGACCACCGGCAGTGCGGCAGCGGCGAGGATCGAGCCGACCACCTGGGCCGGGAAGATGCCCACCAGCAGACAGGTGAACACCAGCAGTTCTACCGGCGCGCGCATCCAGCGCGGCGGTTCGTGGGGCGTGTGCGGCAGGTCGGTTGCGGGCGGGCCGAAGAACACATCGACGGTAAAGCGCAGCGCATAGGCGACGCTGAAGGTGCCGGCGATGGTTGCAATCATCGGCAGGGCAATTTCCACCCAGGCGGTCGCCGAGATAAATACCGTTTCAGCGAAGAACATCTCTTTGGACAGGAAGCCATTGAGCAACGGCACCCCGGCCATCGACGCGCTGGCTACCATCGCCAGGGTCGCGGTAAACGGGATCAGGCGCACCAGACCGCTGAGCTTGCGAATATCGCGGGTGCCGCTTTCGTGGTCAATGATGCCCGCGGCCATGAACAGCGAGGCCTTGAACGTGGCGTGGTTGAGGATATGGAACACCGCAGCGACGGCGGCCAGCGGGCTGTTGAGGCCCAGCAGCAGGGTGATCAGCCCGAGGTGGCTGATGGTGGAGTAGGCCAGTAGGCCCTTGAGATCGTTTTGAAACATGGCGCAGTAAGCGCCGAGGAGGAGGGTGATGGCGCCGGCACCGCCGACGATCCAGAACCATTCTTCGCTGCCGGACAGCGACGGCCACAGGCGGGCCAGCAGGAACACGCCGGCCTTCACCATCGTCGCCGAGTGCAGGTAGGCCGAAACCGGCGTCGGTGCCGCCATCGCGTGGGGCAGCCAGAAGTGGAAAGGGAACTGTGCACTTTTGCTCAGGGCGCCGATCAGCACCAAGGCGAGCATGACCGGGTACAGCGAGTGCGCGCGAATCTGATCGCCCGCCGCCAGCACCTGGTCCAGGTCATAGCTGCCGACGATATGCCCCAGCAGCATCACGCCGGCCAACAGGCACAGGCCGCCCGCGCCGGTGACCATCAGCGCCATATAGGCACCGCGCCTGGCATCGGCGCGGTGGTGCCAATAGCCGATCAGCAGGAACGAGAACAGGCTGGTCAGTTCCCAGAAGAACACGATCTGGATCAGGTTGCCGGAAATCACCAGCCCGAGCATGGCGCCCATGAAGGCCAGGAAAAACGCGAAGAAACGCGGCACCGGGTCGTCCGGCGACATGTAGTAGCGCGCATACAGCGACACCAGCGAGCCGATGCCCAGCACCAGCATCGAGAACAGCCAGGCGAACCCATCCATGCGCAGCACGAAGTTCAACCCAAGGCTGGGCAACCACATGAATTCTTCGCGGATCACGCCACCGTGGGCGATCTGAGGGTAGAGCAGGGCGACTTGAATGGTGCCGACCAGGGCCACGAGGCCAGCCAGCAGGGATTCGGTGTTACGTGCATTGTGCGGCAGCAAGGCCGCCAGACAGCTGCCAATAAAAGGCAGAAGCAGTAGAACTATCAGGGACATAGGCTTCTAATCTGCGGGAGTTTGGGATGCATCATACGTGCCGCTTTCTCGATCACCAAACGCCAAGATGTGGCAGGATCCTACAAGGTAGGCTGAAAACACCCGTTTAGCATTGTTTCGGCTGGCTCCGTTGCAGCCGTCACCACGGCCCCCTGTGGGCGCCGGGCTCGCACGCGATGGCGATCTGACAGCCAGTGCAAGCGATCAGACCCTAGCCCTGCTGTTCCTGTTCCCTTTCATCCTGCAGGTCGATGGCCTTCTGCCCTTTAGTCTTCAGCTCACTCACAATCACTGCCGCCACAATCAACGCCGCCCCCACCATCGCGATCGGCGGGAAGCGCTCACCGGCCATTCGCCCGATCACGCCGGCCCACACCGGTTCACCGGCGTAGATCAAGGTGGCGCGTGTCGGCGAGACACTCTGCTGCGCCCAGTTCATCGCGACCTGGATCACCGCGCTGGTCAAGCCAAGGCCTACGGCACTGAATACCAGTAACCAGGAAAACCCTGGCAAGGGTTCCCCCATCGGTACCACCATCAGAAACGACAATAACGACGCCGTGGCCAGTTGCACCACGGTCACCCGGCGTACATCCACCTGCCCGGCAAACGCGCTGATCAGAATAATTTCGGCGGCCACCGCCACTGCACAGATCAGCGTGGCGATTTCGCCGGGGCTGAAGTTCAGCGACGCGCCTGCCGGGCCGGTGAGCAACATCAAGCCGGTAAATGCCAGCATGATGCCGATGGCCGGCATCAGCCCTGGGCGGCGACCCAGCACCAACCACTGCAGCAGCGGCACGAACGGCACATACAGCGCCGTGATGAACGCCGACTGACTGCTCGGAATAGTCTGCAGCCCGATGGTCTGCATGCCGTAGCCGAACATGATCGAAGTGCCGATGAAGGCGCCGGCTTTCAACTCGAACAAGGTCAGGCCGCGCAGGGTGCGCAACGAAAAGAACCCCACCACGATGGCCGCTGCGGCAAACCGCAGACCCACGAAAAACATCGGCCCGCTGACCGTCATCGCATGTTGCACGAGCAAAAAGGTGCCGCCCCAGATCATGGTGATCACCACGAGAATGCATTCGGCTTTGCTGAAACGGTTGAAGCGTGAGGAGGGGTTCGGGGCGGTCATGGCGGCTCGGTCTTGCAAGGGAAAGGCACGGACCGCACAATGCGCCGCACGCTGGGCAGTATACTGCGCACACCTACCTATTGAGCAATATAGTGCACAAAGAAAATCCACATCGGGCGTCGGTCCTGCAACACGTCAGCCAGAACGTCCGTCGTCTGCGGCATGCTGCCGACATGAGCCAGACCGCGCTATCGGAAAAGTCCGGCGTCAGCCGGCGCATGCTGGTGGCCATCGAGGCGGGCGAGAAGAATGTCAGCCTGTCCACCCTGGACCGCGTCGCCGAAGCCCTGGATGTGGCCTTCAGCGACTTGATCCAGGCGCCGGATGCCAGCGATCACAGCCGCATCAACGAGCTGGCGTGGGCCGGCGACATTCCCGGCAGTAAAGCCGTATTGCTGGCCAAGGCCACTGCTCGGCGCGAGGTGGAGTTGTGGGAGATGCGCCTGGAACCGGGCGACCGTTACAGCCCGGAACCCGACCCGGAAGGCTGGAGCGTGCAGCTGTTTGTGTTCGAAGGCCGCCTGACCCTGATCCTCGATGACGAAGAAAAACACGTGGCCACCGGTGAGTTCTTCATGTTCGCCAGCCGCCAGGCCCACGGCTATCGCAATGATGGTGAGGTGGCGGTGCGCTTTGTGCGCAACGTGGTGATCTAACTGTCTGCCTGGCAACAGTGGATGGACACTTTGCTCGCCTGCACACGCAGGCCTTTCAAGATTTTAGCCGCAACACCCTGATTTTATTGGCGATTACATTCAGGCACGACTCCTGCAATCACCCAGGTCATCTCACCGGAGCCTGGAGTCGGCCATGTCAGCCCACCCTCAACAACCTGCCCATATCATCCGCTCGGACGCCGAAGCCATCGAGGTCGCCACGCGCCTGGCCGCACGCTTTGCCGTCGACGCCAGCGCGCGCGACCGCGAGCGGCGCTTGCCTGTGGCCGAACTTGACGAGTTTTCTGCCAGCGGTTTGTGGGGCATCACCATTCCTGAAGCCTATGGCGGCGCCGAGGTGTCTTATGTGACGGTGGCCGAGGTGATCAAGTTGATCTCCGCCGCCGACCCATCGCTGGGGCAAATCCCGCAGAACCATTTGGGCGTGGTGGACATTCTGCTGCAAACCGCCACAGAGGAACAAAAGCGCCACTACTTCGGCAAGGTCCTGGCGGGCTATCGGTTCGGCAATGCCTTCTCCGAAGCCAAAAGCAAAAACGCCGGCACGTTTGATACCCAGATTCGTTTTGAGCACGACACCGCACACATCAACGGCGAGAAGTTCTACTGCACCGGCGCGCTGTTCGCGCATATCGTGCCCACCGTCGGCAACAATGAAAACGGCCAGGCCTTTATCGCGTTCGTTGAGCGCGATGCGCCGGGCCTCACGGTCATTGACAGCTGGGACGGCTTTGGCCAGCGCACCACCGCCAGCGGCGCGGTGACACTCGACGGTGTGACCGTGCCGCGCACCGCAGTGATCCCGGCTCACCTGGCCTTTGACCAACCCACCGCCAATGGCCCGATCTCGCAGATCATCCAGGCCGCCGTCGACACCGGCATCGCGCTTGGCGCGCTTGAACACGCCAAAATCCACGCCCGCCAGGCACGCCCCTGGATTGACAGCCAACAAGAGCATGGTTGGCAAGACCCCTTCACCATCGCCGCCATCGGTGACCTGCAATGGCGCGTGCACGGCACCGAAGCCATTCTCGCCAAAGCCGGCAAAGCGGTCGACCTGGCCCTGGCCGAGCCGAACGAAGACACCGTGGCCCACGCCTCGCTGGTCGTCGCCCAGGCCAAAGTGCTGTCGGCCGAAACCGCCTTGCTCGCCAGCAGCAAACTCTTCGAGCTCGCCGGCACTCGTTCGGTGACCGCCAGGCACAACCTCGACCGCTTCTGGCGCAATGCGCGCACCCACACCCTGCACGACCCGGCCCGCTGGAAATATCACCTGATCGGCAACTTCGTGCTCAACGGCGTGAAGCCCGCCCGCCACGCCTGGAACTGAGGAACCTGACCCATGACCGCACTGAATTACGCGCGCCAATTGCTGGAAAGCACCCGCCGTACGGTTGAGCGAAGCGATGACCCCTACGTGATCAGCCGCTTCGGCGATTGGCAGATCCGCGTCGATGTGGCCGCCGCCTTGCTTGAGCGCGCCGCCACCGACCCAAGCCCGGTGGCCCTCACCGAAGCGCAGATCGCCGCCGCTGAAGCGCTGATTTTCGCCAGCAATGCCGAGTTCGAACTCACCGGCCAGCGCACCGCGCTGCCGCCCAGCCTTGATGATCCGTTACGCACGAAATACCAGATCGTCGGCAACTACCACCTCAACGGAGCGCTTTGATGTCCCGTGAAATCCGCTTGAATGCCTTCGACATGAACTGCGTCGGCCACCAGTCGCCCGGCCTGTGGGCGCACCCGCGTGACCGTTCGTGGCAGTACAAAGACCTGGAATACTGGACCGACCTGGCCAAAATCCTCGAGCGCGGCAAATTCGACGGGCTGTTTATCGCCGACGTGCTGGGTATTTACGACGTGTACAACGGCAACGGTGATGCGGCGATTCGCCAGGCGGCGCAGGTGCCCGTCAATGACCCGCTGTCGTTGATCGCGCCGATGGCACTGGTCACCGAGCATCTGGGTTTCGGCCTGACCGCCTCGTTGTCGTTCGAGCACCCGTACCCGTTTGCCCGAAGGCTATCCACCCTCGATCACCTGACCAAGGGCCGCGTGGGCTGGAACATCGTCACCTCGTACCTGGAAAGCGGCGCCAAGAACCTTGGCCAGAAAGCCCAGACCGAACACGACGCGCGCTATGACTACGCCGAGGAATACCTGGAGGTTTGCTACAAGCTCTGGGAAGGCAGCTGGGAAGAGGGCGCGGTCCTGCGTGATCGCGAGCGCCGGATTTTCAGCGACCCGAGCAAAATCCACGAAATCCGCCACGTCGGCAAACACTTCCAGGTGCCCGGTATTCATCTGTGCGAGCCGTCGCCGCAGCGCACGCCGGTGCTGTACCAGGCCGGTGCGTCCAGCCGTGGCAAGCAGTTCGCCGCCGAGCAGGCCGAGTGTGTGTTTGTCGCGGCGCCGTCCAAGGTGTTGCTGAAAAAGACCGTGGCCGATATCCGCCGCCGCGCCGCAGAAGCCGGGCGCGACCCGAAGAAAATCCTGATATTCAACTTGCAGACGGTGATCGTCGGCGAGACCGACGCCAAGGCCAAGGCCAAGTTTGACGAGTACAAATCCTACGTCAGCTACGAAGGCGCAATGGCATTGATTTCTGGCTGGACCGGTATCGACTTCAGCCAGTTCAAACCCGATGAACCGCTCAAGCACGTGCACACCAACGCTATCCAGTCGGCGGTGGAGGCCTTCTCCACCGCAGATCCGAACAAAGTCTGGACGCCCAACGAACTGGCCGACTGGGTTGGCATCGGCGGCTTTGGCCCGTTGTTTGTCGGTGGCCCTGAAACCGTGGCCGACCTGCTGCAGGAATGGGTCGAGGAGACTGACGTGGACGGTTTCAATCTGGCCTATGCGCTGACCCACGAAACCTTTATCGACGCTGTGGACCTGTTGGTGCCGGAGCTGCAAAAGCGCGGCGTGTACAAGACCGAATACGCCCAGGGCACCTTGCGCGAGAAGCTGTTCGGCGACGGCGCGCGGCTGGGGGCGAATCATCCGGGCGCCGCTTACCGCGACTTATCGGGCTCATACAAAACCAAGGTGGGAGCGGGCTTGCTCGCGAATGCGGACTGACATTCAACATACATGTTGACTGAACCAGCGCTTTTCGCGAGCAAGCCCGCTCCCACATGTGACCTCGATTGTTGGATCAATCCCAGCCAGCGGACCACCGCACGCACACCCCTTTAATAGGAGCATCACCCCTATGAGCGTGCACGAACTCAAACGTCCGCTGGCCCTGGAATGGCCCGCCGAACTGCTCGGCAACCTGTGCGAGCCTTTGGAACACCTGCACCACTGGGCGCAAATCACGCCGTTGCAGACAGCCCTGCGCCACAAGCGCCAGGGCCAGTGGTATGCCTGGCGGTGGATTGACGCCTTGCGCGATGTCGAGCGCCTGGCCGATGGGTTGCGCCAGCAAGGCTTTGGCGAGCAGTCGCGGCTGGCGCTCAGCGGCGCGTTCGAGCCGAACCTGCTGTTGTTGGCGTTGGCTGCGCAATCGGTCGGCGGGCAGGTGGTGACCCTGGCCGATGACCTCGAGCCCGAAGTCCTGTACCAACAGCTGTGGCGTATTCGCCCGACCCATTCGTATGTGCAGGACCGCCGGCAAGTGCGGCACTGGGCGTCTGCCAACCGACTGGATTTCGCCCAGTTGCTCGGCCCGCTGGACCCGGCGCAGCACTTGCAGCGCTGGTGGCAACCCACCGGCGAAAGCGCGTTGTGGAGCGAGGAGGGCACTCACTGGCAGGGCGGGTTGGCCGTGGTGCTGGAGCAGTGGCTCAACAGCGGCCATGGCCTGGCGTTTCCGGAAAACCTCGCCTCGGCCCGCCGCGATCGCAGTGAAGTCGCGCCGACCGGCCTGCTGTTATCACCTGAGCGTTTGCGCCACCTGGCCGACGACATCGAAAGCCGCCTGGCGCCCCACGGTACCTGGCGCCGACGCCTGTGCGACTGGGCCATCGCCCACCCGCAAAGTGGCCTGCGCCGGTTGCTGAAAAACCGTGTGCGCAGGCTGCTGGGCTTTCAGCGTCTGTCCTACATCTGGCAACCGCTCAAATCCAAGGCCGAGCCGACATGGCTGGCCGAATTCAAACGGGACATCGCATGAGCCAGGCCATTCTCCAGGTGCGCGACATTTCGTTGTCATTCAAGGGCGTCAAGGCGATCAATGCCTTGTCGTTTGACGTGCAGCGCGGCGAGATTTGCGCGCTGATCGGGCCAAATGGCGCCGGCAAGAGTTCGTTGCTCAATGTGCTTAACGGTGTGTACCGCTTTGACGCCGGCGAGATCGTCTTCGAGCAACAACACTTCCACCGCATCGACCCATTGGGCGCGGCGCGTCGAGGCATTGGCCGTACCTTCCAGAACAACGCGCTGTTCAAAAAGATGAGCGTGCTCGACAACATCCTCACCGGCCTGTCGCGGCATATGCGCAGCACCTTTATCGAACAGGCCTTGGGCTTGCCGCGCGCCCGGCGTGAGGCCGAGGCCTTTCGCCTGCGTGCCCAGGGCATCCTTGAATTCCTTGAGTTGCAAGCCCACCGCGATGTGCTGGTGGGCAACCTGTCCTACGGCCTGCAAAAACGCGTGGAGTTGGGCCGCGCGTTAATCGCAGGCCCGAGCCTGTTGCTGCTCGACGAACCCATGGCCGGGATGAACGCCGAAGAAAAACAGGAAATGGCGCGCTTCGTCGCCGACGTGAACCGCGACCTGGGCACCACCGTGGTGTTGATCGAGCACGACATGGGCGTGGTCATGGGCCTGTCCGACCATGTGGTGGTGCTCGACTACGGGCGCAAGGTCGGCGACGGCACGCCCGCCGAGGTACAGGCCAACCCCGAGGTGATCAGCGCCTACCTGGGAGTCGCACACTGATGACGTTCTTTTTCGAAACCCTGCTCGGCGGCTTGCTCGCCGGCACCCTGTACTCGCTGGTCGCCATCGGCTTCGTGCTGATCTACAAGGCCAGCGGCGTATTCAACTTCGCCCAAGGCTCGATGCTGCTGTTTGCCGCGCTGACCTTTGTCAGCCTGCATGACCAGGGCGTGCCGTTTGCCCTGGCCGTGTTGCTGACGGTGATCGTGATGATCGTCGGCGCCTTGCTGATCGAGCGACTGGTGTTGCGCCCGTTGGTGAACCGTTCGCAGATCACCCTGTTCATGGCCACGTTGGGCCTGTCGTTCATTATCGAAGGCCTGGCCCAGGGCTTGATGGGTTCGCAGGTGCGCGCGCTGGATTTGGGCATCGACGACGTGCCGCTGTTTGTCGGGCCACTGATGCTCAGTCAGTTCGACCTTATCGCCGCCGCGGCCGCCGTGGTGCTGGTGACGGTACTGGCGCTGCTGTTCAACACGACCCGCATCGGCGTGTCGTTGCGCGCGGTGGCGGATGACACCACGGCGGCGCTGTCCATCGGCATCAACCTCAACCGCATCTGGCAGATCGTCTGGGCCGTGGCCGGCGTGGTCGGGCTGGTGGCGGGGCTGTTGTGGGGCGCGCGCCAGGGTGTGCAGTTTTCGTTATCGCTGGTGGTGCTCAAGGCCTTGCCGGTATTGATCATCGGCGGCTTCACCTCGATTGGCGGGGCGATTGTCGGCGGGCTGATTGTCGGCGCAGCGGAAAACCTGGCCGAGGTGTACATCGGCCCACTGATCGGCGGCGGTATCACGCCGTGGTTCGCCTACGTACTGGCCCTGGCCTTCCTGTATATCCGCCCCGCCGGCCTGTTCGGCGAGCGCGCCATCGAGCGAGTCTGAACCCATGTCGATTCCTGTCGTTCAACAAACCGCACCGCTGGTGTTGATCCAGCGGCGCGTGCCCTGGGGCCTGATCGGCCAGTTGGCGCTGGCCTTTATCGTCGTGCCGCTGTGGGGCAATGACTATTGGCTCAATGCGATCCTCGTCCCGTTTCTGGTGCTGTCGCTGGCCGGGCTGGGCTTGAACCTGCTGACCGGCTACACCGGGCAAACCTCGGTGGGCGCGGCCGGTTTCATGGCTGTCGGCGCGTTCGCCACCTACGGGTTTTTGCTGCGTCTGCCGGCGCTGGGGTTGCCGGTGGCGCTGCTCGGCGGTGGGGTGATCAGCGCGTTGGTGGGGCTGTTGTTCGGCCTGCCGAGTTCGCGGATCAAGGGTTTTTACCTGATGGTCACCACCTTGGCCGCGCAGTTTTTCCTGGAGTGGCTGTTCGTCAAATTTCCCTGGTTCTACAACTACGGCTCCTCCGGCACCATTTCTGCGCCGAAACTGGCGCTGTTCGGCCATGACCTGAACACGCCGCTGGGTCGTTACCTGCTGACGCTGGTCACGGTGTTGCTGCTGACCTGGACCGCCGTCAACCTGGTGCGCAGCCAGGTCGGCCGCAACTGGATGGCGATCCGCGACATGGACACCGCCGCCGCCGTGGTCGGTATCCCGGTGGTGCGCTACAAGCGCCTGGCGTTCGCCGTCAGTTCGTTCTACCTGGGCATTGCCGGTGCGCTGTGGGCGTTCGCTTACCTGGGCACGGCCAGCGCCAGCAGCTTTGATATCAACCGCTCGTTCCAGATCCTGTTCATCATCATTATCGGCGGCATGGGCAGCATTGCCGGCAACTTCGTCGGCGCGGCGTTTATCAGCCTGCTGCCGATTTTCCTCAGCCATGCCGGGCAAGCCTTGTTCGGCGGCTCGGTGGATGCGGGGCAATTGCAGAACCTGCAGAAGATCATCTTTGGCGTGTTGATCATCGTGTTCCTGATCAAGGAACCCGAGGGGTTGATTCGTCTGTTGCACAACCTGCGTGACCGTCTGCGGCAGTGGCCGCTGCGCTTCTAACATTCCCTCAAGAGAATCCAACATGCGTGCAACCTTGAAACGTTCCCTGGTCGGCGCCGCCCTGGCGCTGGCCGCGTTGGCGGGCGCCGTGCCCCAGGCGACGGCCTCGCCCGACCAGCAATTCATTCCCCTGGCCACCTACCGTGTGGGCGCGTACGCCTCCAGCGGCGTGCAGGTGTGGGCCGGGATGATCGACTACCTGCGTTATATCAACGAGGTCGAAGGCGGTATCAACGGCGTGAAACTGGTGTGGCAGGAATGCGAAACCGAGTGGACGGCGGAGAAGGGCATTGAGTGCTACGAGCGCTTCAAGAATGGCCTGGATGGCGCGCCGGTCGCGGTCTATCAACCCAATGGCGCCCCGGCCGCGTACGCGCTGAGTGAGCGTGCCGAGGTGGACAAGATCCCGCTGATCACCCTCGGTTACGGCCGCACCGAAGCCACCGACGGCACGGTGTTCCCGTACAACTTCCCGGTGATGCTGACCTTCTACAGCGAGGCCTCAACCCTGGTGAACTACATCGCCCAGCGCGAAGGCGGTTTCGACAAACTCAAGGGCAAGAAAATCGCCACGGTCTATCACGATTCGGCCTATGGGCGCGAAACCCTTGGCCCGCTGAAGTTGCTGGCAGAGAAATACGGCTTTGAAAATATCCAGATTCCGGTGGCCGACCCGGGCAATGAACAGTCGGCGCAGTGGCGCCAGGTACGCCAGGCGAATCCGGACTGGGTGTTCCTGCGCACCTGGGGCGTCTCGACGCCCGTAGCGGTGAAAACCGCCGCGCGTTTTGGCTTCCCGGTCGACCATATCATCGGCGATATCTGGGCCAGCTCCAGCGAAGACGTGCTGCCTGCCGGCGCGTCCGCCAAAGGCTATCTGGCGCTGACGCCATACCCGGCCGGTGCCGATTTCGAGATCCACAAACGCCTCCAGAAATACATCCTCGACAAGGGCCACAGTGACCTCAAGGACTTGAAAAACTTCGGCAGCGTCTACTACAACTCCGGCCTGGTGAACGCCGCCGTGGCCGTGGAAGCGATCCGTACCGGCCAGGCCAAATTCGGCAAGCGCCCCCTCAACGGTGAAGAAGGCCGTTGGGGCCTGGAACACTTGAACATCGACGACGCGCGCTTGAAGGACATGGGCTACCTGGGCCTGATGCAGAACCTCAAGCTGTCGTGCCGCGACCATGAAGGCGGCGGCTCGGCGCGTGTGCAGCAATGGGACGGCGCTAACTGGACGCTGATCAGCGACTGGATCGCCGCCGACCGCGCGTTGCTGCGCCCGTTGATCGATGAAAAATCCGCCGCCTTCGCCAAGGAAAAAGGCCTGACGCCGCGCACCTGCACTGGGGATGAATAACTCATGAGCCAACCCGCCGCCGAGTCCGCCAGCCAAGCGCTGTTGACGGTCGATGACATCGAAGTGATCTATGACGGCGCAATCCTGGCGGTGGCCGGGGTGTCCTTGAGCGTGCCCAAGGGCGCCATCGTTGCCTTGCTCGGCGCCAATGGCGCGGGCAAAAGCACCACGCTCAAGGCGATCTCGGGGCTGGTGCGTGCCGAACGGGCCGAGGTCAGCCGGGGCGTGATCGAATACGCCGGCCGCGACCTTGCCGGCATCGACCCCAGCCAGCGCGTGCGTGAAGGCATGGTCCACGTGTTGGAGGGCCGGCACGTGTTCGGCCAACTGACGGTCGAAGACAATCTGCGCAGCGGCGGCTTTGTGCGGCGCTTGAGCCGCAAGGCCATGGAGCATGACCTGGAACGCATCTATGCCTGGTTTCCACGCCTCAAGACCAAGCGTCACACCCGTGCCGGGCTGACTTCCGGCGGCGAGCAGCAGATGGTCGCCATCGGCCGCGCGTTGATGACGCGGCCCGCCCTGGTGCTGCTCGATGAGCCGTCGATGGGCCTGGCGCCGATGATCGTGCAGGAAATCTTCGCGATCATCGCCCAGCTCAACCGTGAGCAGCAGGTGAGCTTTTTGATCGCCGAGCAGAACATCAACGTCGCGCTCACCTATGCGTCCCAGGGCTACGTGCTGGATACTGGGCGGATGGTCTTGGGCGGCAGCGCCGCTGAACTGCGGGCGCGCGGCGATTTGCATGATATTTATCTGGGTAAACAGTAAGGGCGAATGTGCATGACTGAATCCATCCGCAACGCTGATGTCTTGATCATCGGCGGCGGCCTGAGCGGCACGATGTTGGCCGTGCAATTGCTGCGCCTGCCCGGGCAGCGCCGCATCCTGGTGATCGAACCACGCGCCGAGCTGGGCCGTGGCGAGGCGTACAGCGCGGTCGAACTGGGCCACACCTTGAACGGCAACGCCGCGCGCATGAGCGTCGACCCGGACAACGCCGACGACCTGACCCAATGGCTCACCGACTACATCGGCGCCGGTGGGTGGCCGCAGGCGCACCAGCAAGCCGTGCCGATCAGTGAGCTGTTTCCGCCGCGCGGGATCTTCGGGCTGTACGCGCAGCAGCGGCTGGCCGAAGCCAAGGCGTTGTCGGCTGCGACGGTGGAGCATGTGCGTGGCGAGGTCATCGACCTGCACGTGGATGAAAGGTCCACAGTGCTGACACTCGATAACGGCCAGCAACTGTGCGGCGCTTTCGCGGTATTGGCCACCGGCATGTTTCCCGCAGCGCGTACGCCGCAGACCGACTCCAGCGGCTTGAACGCGGCAGCCGTGGACCCGTGGGATGTGCAGGCGATGACCCTGATCGACCCGCAATCGACGGTACTGATCATCGGCTCCGGGCTGACCATGGTGGATGCCGTGGTGTCGCTGGAGCAGGCAGGCCATCGAGGCCCGATCGAGATTTTTTCGCGCCACGGGCTGCTGCCGCATGTACGGCGGCAGCCGCCGGGCTGGGTGGATTTTCTCGCCGAGGACCATCGCCTGCGCAGCCCCAGGCAACTGCTGCGCGAAGTGCGCCGCCAATGCCGCAGCGCGCTGCAGCAAGGCATCGATTGGCAGGCGCCGCTGGACACCGTGCGTGCGCATGTTGCCCGTTTGTGGAGCCAGGCCAGCGACGTCGAAAAACGCCAGTTCGTGCGCCATGTACGGCCGTGGTGGGAAAGTCATCATCACCGTTCGCCGCCGTTGAGCGCGCAATTGGTGGCACGGTTGCAGGACGAAGGGCGGTTGCGGGTTCACGCAGCGTCGTTCAAGGGCGTGGTGGCCTCGGACGGCGGCGTGACTGTCCGCTTGCGTCGTCGCGGCGAGCAGGAGGTGACGCACGTGCCGGGGGCGGCGTTGATCAATTCCAGTGGCATTGAGTACGACTGGCGCCGAGTGGCCCGGCCGTTGCCCCAGCAGTTGCTCAAGCGTGGGTTGATCCAGCCCGGGCCTTTGGCGTTGGGGATTGCGGCGGATGTGTCGGGCGCTGTGGTGGATGCTGAGGGCACTGTCAGCCGGCGCCTGTTCGCCATGGGCCCGCCGTTGCGCGGGATGTGGTGGGAAAGCACGGCGGTGACCGACGTGGCGATTCAGGCCAAGGCGTTGGCGTTGAAGCTGACAAATATCTAATGTGGGAGCGGGCTTGTTCGCGAAGGCGGTGTGTCAGTTGCACAAGAGCGGGCTGACCCACCGCCTTCGCGAGCAAGCCCGCTCCCACAGTTCAACCGAGTGCTTCTACCACACCGCGGTGCTCTGCCTTTTTGTGGGAACGGGCTTGCCTGCGATGCAGGCAACTCGGTGCATCAGGCATAAGCCGTTGATGCCATCGCAGCGGTGCGGCGATCCGACAAGCCCACTCTCACAGTTGATCGGCGTTTCAACTTCCAATCTTCACGAAACCAGGCTTGAGGCCAAACACTTCCACCCCCTGCGCGGTCGACTGCCCGGTGGTGACCTTCACCCGCTCCACCGGTTGGTCCATCGTCGCGCGGTACTCCACGGTCATGTCAGCGCGGTTGATCGCCTGGCTCGGCACCACAATCGCCTGCTCATTGTTGTAGGTGACAATGGTCAATCGCGCACTCATCCCCAGCCGCACGCGCTGCAGTTGCTGCGGCGTCAGCTTGGGAATCGACAAGGTCACTGGAAATTGCGCGCTGCCCTGGCTGTCGCTGGCAATCGCCAAGCCGCTGACCACACTCACCGAGCCGATCAGCCGCTCCCCGTCGAAGCCATCGCCCATCACTTCCACCGCCTGGCCCTGGTGCAGCTGGTTGATGTCCAGCTCCGACACCTTGGCCACGATTTTCAGCCGTTCGATGTTCGCCAGGCCGAACAGCACCTGGCCCTGGCTGACTTTGCTGCCGGCCTGCACCGGCGCGTTACTGTTGCCACCGCCTGGCGTCGACGTAGTGCTGCCGGGGGCGGGCACCACGATGCCGGAGAACGGCGCCTTGACCTCCTTGCCATCGAGCAGTTTGTGCAGGGCGTCGTACTTGACCGTGGCGTTGGTCAGTTCCATGTCGGCGATCTGCTTGTATTCGCCCTGGCCCTGGCCCTGCGCCTGCTGCAGTTCACTGCGGGCGGAGGCGAGGTCCAGTTGCTGCTGCTGAGTCTGCTGTTTGAGGTCGTCCAGTTCGTTGCGCGGAATGATGCCGCGCTTGAACAGGTTTTCGCTTTCGGTGAGTTTGCGCTGGGTGTTGCCGGCGGTCATTTCGGCGGTGCGCAGGCTGCGGCGCGCACGGCTGACGGCGGGGCTGCTGTCCCAGTCTTGCATCTCTTGCACGGTGCGCCGGGCCTTGAGCTGGGCCGACAATGCGTCGCGCAGCTGCACCTCGAGGGTGGCCGGGTCCATGCGCAACAGCACCTGGCCGGCGTCGACGCGCTGGCCTTGCTCGACCAGGTTGTCCAGCACGTTGCCGTCGAACGGCGCTGTCAGGGTGACGGTGGACTCGGGTTCGATCTTGCCCACCAGGCCGATCTGGTGCACGAGTGCGTCGGGTTTTACCGCCAGCCATTGCTCGGCCGTCCGGGTTTGCCCGGCGTCACTGCGATGGCTGAGCACGGCAATACCTGTGCCGGTCAGCAGCACGGCCAATACAGCGCCGAGCAGGCGTTTTTTATCAGTAGTCATTGAGGGCGATTTCCCAACTTTCCAGCGTCATGCCCAGCGTCAGGTCGAGCTGGGTCTGGGCGTTCAAATAAGCGATCAGCGCATTGAGCTGGGCGTTCTCGGCGTTGCGCAGGTCGGTCTCGAAACTCAACACCTGAAAGTTGGTGGAGCGCCCGGCACTGAGTTTTTCCCGCTCGATTTCGATCTTGCGCCGCGACAGCTCGACAGCGCGCTGGGAGATTTCATATTGGCGCCAGCGTGTGCCGAGGTCGCGCACCACGTCGTTGACATTGCGTTCCAGCTCCTGACGCGCATCGGTGATACGGATCTGCTGGTCCTCGACGTTGACCCGCGCGCGCACCTCGGCCTGTCGCGTGCTGATGTCACCGATAGGGATTTGCACCTGCACGCCAGCGTAGCTGTTCCACGTGCGGTTGTTGCCGTTGCCATTGCCGTTGTCGTTGTTGCTGTAGGCATCGCGGATCTGGTTGGCCCCGGCCACCAGGTCGACCTGCCAGCGCCCGGAATCCTTGGCGATCACCAGGTTGAGGTCGGCCTGTTGGCTGCCCAGCAGGGCGGCGAGGTATTCCGGCTGCTGGGTCTGCGCCAGGTTGAAGGCCTGGCGCTTGTCGATTGTCATCGGCCTGGCCTCCAGCGCCTCGCTGGCGCGGATGGGCGTCGACAGGTCCAGCGCCAACAGGCGCAGCAGGGCCAGGCGGCTTG
The DNA here is from genome assembly GCF_003852315.1 of Pseudomonas sp. LBUM920. NCBI lineage: Bacteria > Pseudomonadati > Pseudomonadota > Gammaproteobacteria > Pseudomonadales > Pseudomonadaceae > Pseudomonas > Pseudomonas edsoni (SeqCode). The sequence continues at coordinate 4,085,925 of NZ_CP027762.1, read as the reverse complement.
TATCGAGCTGGTTCTGCGCTTCTTCGACGCCGAGTTGTTGGGTGGCGATGTCAGCTTCGGTCTGCACGATTTCGAACTCGGCCATGCGGCCTGCGCTGATCAATGCCTTGTTCACCTCCAGCAACGTGTTGGAGCGTTTGAGCGCATCCTGGACGATGCTCAACTGCTCCTGGGCACGCAGCAGTTCGCGGTACGTGGCGATGATCTGGCTGATGGTCTGCGCCACGGTAGCCTTGAGGTTGAGCCGGTTGGCCTGTTCCGACAGGCGCGACAGGCGCAGCGGCGCGGTGGTGGCGTCCCAACCGGCGCCGCGCGCCAGCGGCTGGATGAGCGCCAGGTCGAGGCCGTCACTGCGATAGCGGCCGGCGCGATCGGCGTTGTTCAGTTGTTGGGTCCAGGCCATGCTCAGCCGCGTGCCGTATTCGCCGAGCAAGGTGGCGTTCGGGGCCAGGTTGGCGTTGCGTGAGTTATCGGCGGTGCCGCGACTTTGGCGGTAATAACTGTTGAGCGTGAGCTTGGGGTTGAACACATCTTCGGCCACGCGCAGGTCGAACTTCTGCGCCACCCGTTGCAGGTACGCGCTGCGGATTGCCGGGTTGTTGCGCAAGCCCAGGTACACCGCATCACCCAGGGTCAGGGTGGTGACTTGGGCATTCAACGACACGCCGCGCTCGTAGCCTGTGCGGGTGCTGCTGGGCGCGGACGGGTTGATCACCACGTCGCCAGCCATCGCCTGCAGGCTTGCCATCACCAGTAACAGCGGCCATTTATTCATCACGCAAGGCCTCCACCGGCTGCAGCCGCGAGGCGGACACCGCTGGGTAGATGCCAAAGAACAAGCCCACCAGCAACGTACTGCCCACCCCAAGGGGCAGGGCGGCCGCGGCCAGGGCAAACGCCCAGCCCGACAGCCAGGCATAGAGCCAGGCGGCGCTCATGCCCAGCACGGCGCCGCACAGTGCGCCGACGGCCGTCAGGGTCACGGCTTCGAGCAGGAACAGGTTGCGGATGTCACGCTGACGCGCGCCCAGGGCCATGCGAATACCAATCTCACGGCGGCGCTCCGAGACATTCATCAGCATCACGTTCATCACACCGACGCCGCCGCCTACCAGCGAGATCGCACCCAGCGCCAGCAACAAATAGGCGAACGTGCGGCTTTGCCGGGTCATGCCATCGATCATTTGCTGGGGCACCTGGATGTCGACATCGTGGCCGGTGAGTTGGCGTTTCAAGGCGCTGGAGGCGTCGCGGGCGATGCGCTCCATGTCCTGGCCCGGCGTGGCGCGGATAATCACGTTGCCGATTTGCGGGGTCGGGTAGATGCGGCGCATGCCTTCGGCGGGGATGAACAGCGATTCGTTGGCCTGCACCGGCATGAGCATGGCGCGGGCCTGGTTGTGCAGGATGCCCACTACCAGGAACAGGTAGTCGTTGATGCGTATGCGGTCGCCCGGTTTCAGCGGATCACCCGGCATACCCAGAGCCTGAGCGAGCTGGTCGCCGATCACGGCGTAGGTTTCACTGGCGTCGAAGGGCGAAAGAAAGCGCCCGTCGCGCACCACCAGGCGCATGGCGTCCTTGATATCGGCTGTGGTGCCGACCAGGTTGGCGTTAGCCGTGCGGCCGTGGAACACGATCGGCCCACCGAACACGCTGAGGGCGCCGATATGGGCAATGCCGGGCACGGTGTCGCGCACGGCCTCAAGGTCGAGGCTGGCGCGCATCGGCGCGCTGCTGTTGCCTTTGGGCGGAAACTGGGCAACCAGGGTGTCGGTGCCCATGTCCTTGAAGATCATCGCGGCATCCACCGCCGCGTTATGGCCGATATTGATCAAGGCCACCACCGATGAGCTGCCGATGACGATGCCCAGCAGCGCCAGGACCGAGCGCTTGCCCAGGGTGCGCAGGCTCACAAACGCTTCGTGCAGCAGTTGGCTCAGGCTCTGCTCGACCCGCAAGCTCATAGGCGCCCGGCCTCATGCACCACGCCATTGCGTACCAGGATCTTGCGCTCCAGGCGCTCGGCGATATGCGGGTCATGGGTGACGATGATCAGCGTCACTTGCTGTTCGCGGTTGAGGCCCAGAAGCAGATCCATGATCTCCTGGGCCGTGGTGCTGTCGAGGTTGCCGGTGGGTTCGTCGGCAAGAATCACCGAGGGTTTGCCAACCAGCGCACGCGCAATCGCCACGCGTTGACGCTGGCCGCCGGAGAGGTCGGCGGGGCGGTGGTGGGCGCGCTCGGCCAGGCCGACCTGTTCCAGCATGCGCAATGCCTGTTCCACCGACTCGTGGCGCGACACGCCACGGTAACTCAAGGGCAGGGCGACGTTGTCCAGGGCACTGAGGCGCGGCAGCAGGTTAAAGCTCTGGAACACGAAACCGATCTGCTGGTTGCGGATCGCCGCCAGCTCATCGGGGCTGGCGCTGAAAATATCGTGGCCGGCAAAGCGGTATTGGCCGCAGTTGGGCAAATCCAGCAGGCCGAGGATATTGAGCAGGGTACTTTTGCCGGAGCCGGAGGCGCCGAGAATGCCGCAACTGTCGCCGCTGGCGATGGACAGGCACACATCATTGAGGATGGTCAGTTCCTGGCCGGCAAGCTGATAGCGTTTGCCGATGCCTTGCAGGGAAATCAAGCCTGGGTGCGCGGGGGTATCTGTCATCATGACTACGCCTGCAGTCTCGACGGTGCCGCTTGCGCCCGGTAAATCCTTGTAACAAGTTCGGGAGCTGCCTGGTACGCGTCACGGACTGGTTTTATTTCTTGTTTTTAAAATATTGTTTGAATAGTAACCGCGTTCCATGCGCTTCGCCAGCCATGGATGTAGAGCGGTTTTACCCTTTGAAACGAATTTATCGCGCACGCGTTCGAGCGACTTGCGATGCCCTCGGCGAGTCGCGGAAGTCCCGGTTATACAGGCTTTTAGATGGACAGCGCAGTGTCAGTACTTGCTTTCGAAGGGCTGCCCCGGTATAAAAAATCAAATTATTTTTTAAAACAATATTTCCCCCGTGGAACTCCTATGGTCGCGAAGAAACTCAGCGCTCCAAACGTTACCAAGACTCGACTGCTGGATGCGACAGAGGCTCTCTTCATCAAGTACGGCTACGATGCCGTTCTGCTCCGGCAGATTACCGAGCGCGCCCAGGTGAACCTGGCCGCCGTGAACTACCACTTCGGGGACAAGGATTCCCTGATGAAAACCCTGCTGATGCAGCGCCTGGAGCCGCTCAACGAGCAGCGCCTGGAACTGCTTGCGCGCTGCGAAGCCGAATCCGACGGGCCCCTCGATTGCGATACCTTGCTTGGCGTATTGTTCGCCCCGGCCATGGGCCTGGAGCGCAGTGACCCCGCCAGCGGGGAAGGGCGCTCATTCATTCGTTTCCTGGGTCGGGTTTACAGCGACACATCGCCGTTTATCCAGGAATACCTCAAGGTTCATTATCAGCCGGTGTTCCAGCGTTTTTTCGAAGCGTTCGCACTGGCCTTGCCGGACCTGCCCCGCAATGAGTTGGGCGTGCGCCTGCAATTTGCGCTCAAGGCGATTTCCGGGGTGATGGCGGGCACCGAACTGCGCCTGCTGATGAACTCCATGAGCCTGGGCCGCCCGGCCACGGACGCCGAGGTAATGGCCAAGTTGATCACGCTGGTGTCGGCCGCGATTCGTGTGCCGCAGCAAAGCGCTGAAGCTGAAACCGCGTTGGCCAAGGTGCTGGATACCCAGCGTGCCATTCGTGAACAAGCGGCAGCGCCCGCCACCAAGGCAGCGCGATAAGCCTTTATCCAACGCAAAAAAAAGCCCGCTGGGGCGGCGGGCTTGATGTGCAACGTTTGTAACGGATGAGGCTTCACCCTACGTCTGGGGATGTGAATAAATCGTGAAAAATATGTAAGAAAATGGGTGGGTAACAACAGATGTTCGATCCCGCGTGTGTCTGTCGGATTTTTCCTGCAAGCCTACCATTCGTCGCCACTGTCAGTTCTGACAGTAGATTCGATTAGAGCCCCAAGCGCCTCATTCACCTTGCCCGTCGCGCCGTTTCAGCGCGCTAAACCAGCAAGGTATGGCCATGACCACTCCCACTGAAGAACTCTCTCCACCCCCTTATTCGGTCTACCCTGCTGTCCGATTGGCTGAGGCGCTTTACCCGGAAACCGCGACGTGGGGCCTGGGCCAGCGTGAAACCGACCCCTACGCGCTCTTTACCTTCGAGAACTGGTACGCGGCCACCGTCAACGATCTTTATGCGCTCTACTGGCGCGATTCGAGTATGGCGGTGGCTTCGGCTGTCGTGACCAAGGTGGCTGATCGCTACAACCTGACGATCCCCAAGACCAAGATCCCGGAAGGCGAATTCCCGGTGTTCGGGCAGGTCACACGCGCGGCCAGCGGTCAATTGGTGCGCTCGCTTCCTGAAACCTACCTGGTCAAGAGCAAGCGTCCCGGTGGCCTCACGTTCTGGGCTGCGGAGCAATTTCACAGAGGCTTGATCCTGTCCATCGAGGGATTCCCGGCGGGTGCGATCCTTAATCCGACCAACATTACCGGTGGGTTGTGGTGCCTGATTACCAAGTACGAAAACATCCGCAAGAACGACAACATCACCGTCGCCTACGGCGCCACGACCATTGACCATGTTGTCAGCCCCGACGAGGCGGCTAGGCCGGGGCCGATCCGGGTTTTTATCAGCCCGACGATTATCCAGGCGGGCAACCTGCACGGTCCGGTGGGCGTGGCATTTATGGTGCGCGATGTGGTGAACAACACCTCCGGGGAGAAGTACGCCTATTCCCGGCCTTACATTCTCAACAGCGAACTGGACCCCAACCTGCTGGATCCGCCGATCTTCACGGTGAACGAGGTTGAGGCCTCTATCGTCGATCTTGATCTGTCCAGCGCGGCACATTTTGCGGCGCTGGTCACCTTGCCACGCAAGACGCCGACGCCGAGCCCCAGCAACCGGGTTGTGCTGATACTGGTGATTACCCAGGTAACCGAGTACGGCGAGTCAACCCGAACGCTTCGTTTGCCAGCGGTGACCGACAGAAACCTGCGGGGCGAGAGCATTCCCATCGGCAACGGCGTATTCAGCTCGCTGACAGATGCCAAGATCAGCCTGAGCTTTGAGTGGCAAACCGCTGGGGGAGTGGTGCTCAATCGCTCGGGCACCAGTGTGGTCCAAGTGGTCGGCACGTCGGCGTTGAGGCTCCTGGCACCTGCCTTCGATAACAAAACAGGGCCTCAGGTCGTCCTCGCCAGCAACTATCTGAGTGGCGCCGTTGTGGCCGTGGCGTACCAGGGCATGACCGAGGCGCAGATCATCAGGCTCAAATGGACCTTTGCCGATGGCACTGTTGCCAGTATTCCCGTGCAGGCCGGGGTGAGCAGCGGCCTGGTGCTGTTTTCCATCAGCGCGCAAATCATCGCGCAAAGCCCAGGCCAGCTCATCAAGCTGTCTTATGAGGTGACGACGGGGACCAAGACACAATCCTCGGCTATTCAGGAACTGACGTTTCAAGCCCAGGGCGGCGGGTTGACCGAGACGGTTGATGTCGGGATGGCCCCCCACGGGATCAGTATCACCAGCGATGGGCTGCGGGCCTTTGTAACCTGTCAGTTTAGCCATTCGGTTTCAGTCATTGATGTGAGGGCGCGTAAAGTCATTTACACCCTCTTCAACGTGAACTCGGCGTTCCTGTCGGTGCTCAGTCCAGACAACCGGCGTCTGTATGTGGGCAATTTTGACGGCTCAAGTTACACCGTCATCGACACCTCTACGTACAGGATTCTTTCGACGGTTCCGATCGCGGGCGGCAACGACCTTTCGGGACTCGCCATTACGGCGGATGGCTCGCGATTGTTTGTTGCCTGCACTCGAAATTCCTTTGTGTCCGTCCATGATACCGCCTCGGGCGCCGTTCTCGGTCGGGTCGCCGTTGGGGTGAACCCGTTCGGCGTGGCGGTCAACCCGGAACAAACACAGGTGCTCGTCGCTTCAGCCTCGGTGCTGGATATCATCAGCGCCGGTACCCGCAATGCGCTCGTGGCGAGAATCAGTGGTACCAATCGGCCCGTACAAATAGCCTTCAGTGCAGGCAGTCCGGCGCGCTACGCCTACGTCAGTGACGTGGATGGCGTCCTGGTTGTTGACCTGATGAGTAACCTCATCATCCAGAAAATCACGGGCATCAATTGGGCGTGGGGCATCACGCGTAACCCGAATGCGCCCGAGCTCTGGGTGGGAGGCGTGGGCCCTGGTGGGATTGGGTCCAATCGCGATTCGGTGTACATCATCAACACCAACACCAACCAGATTACTAAACGCCTCACCGGGTTCAGCAACGCTGCAAACATAGCCTTCTCACCCGCCGCCGGCGTAGTCCTGGTCGTCAATAACGGCTCGGACAGTGTGAGTTTCGTCCCGATTTAGGCCCTTCGGTACCTCAGGCAAAACGCACAAGAAGTGCAGGGGACAGCACTGCGTCAGCGCAGGCTGTCCCTTTTACGTTGCCGCTTGCAATGGCTCGCCAGCCTGGCCGCTGGCTGACGCGGTGCAACGCGCTCTACCATTTATCGCTACTGTCAGTTCTGACAGTAGATTCAATGACGGTCCCAAGCGCTTCATTGACCTTGCCCGTGACGCCATTTGCGTGCGTCCCAACCAGCAAGGTGATAGCCATGACCACCCCCACTGAAGAACTCTCACCGCCGCCCTATTCGGTCTATCCGTCTGTTCCGTTGGCTCAGGCCCTGTACCCGGAAACCGCGAAGTGGGGCCTGGGCCAGCGCGAAACCGACCCCAATGCGCTCTTCACCTTTGAGAACTGGTATGCCGCCACCGTCAACGATCTTTACGCGATCTACTGGCGGGACTCGAGCATTGCGGTGGCCTCGGCCGTCGTCACCAAGGTGAGTGATCGCTACAACCTGTCCATCCCCAAGACCAAGATTCCGGAAGGCGAGTTCCCGGTGTACGGCCAGGTCACGCGCGCTGCCAGCGGGCAGTTGGTGCGCTCGATGCCTGAAACCTACTTGGTGAAAACCAAGCGGCCCGGTGGCCTGACGTTCTGGGCGTCCGAACAATTTCACAGAGGCTTGATCCTGTCGGTTGAAGGGTTTGCGGCGGGTGCAATCCTTAATCCGACCAACATCACAAGCGGGCTGTGGTGCCTGATTACCAGGTACGAAAACATCCGCAAGAACGACACCGTCACCGTCGCCTACGGCGCCACGACGATCGACCATGTTGTCAGCCCGGACGAGGCTGCCGGGCCGGGGCCGATCCGGGTTTTTATCAGCCCGTCGGTTATCCAGGCGGGCAACCTGTACGGCCCGGTGAGTGTGCAGTTCATGGTGCGCGACGTAGTGAACAACACCTCCGGTGAGAAATACGCCTATTCCCGGCCATACCTCCTCAACAGCGAACTGGACCCCAGCCTGCTTGACCCGCCGATTTTCACGGTAAACGAGGTCGAAGCCTCTGTCGTCGATCTGGATCAGTTCAGCGCGGCACGCTTTGCCGCGCTGGTTGCGTTGCCGCGCAAGACGCCGACGCCGAGCCCGAGCAACCGCGTTGTGCTCATATTGGTGATTACCCAGGTTACCGAGTATGGAGAGTCAACCCGCACCCTTCGTTTGCCTGCGGTTACCGACAGAAACCTGCGGGGGGAGAGCATTCCTATCGGCAACGACGTGCTCAGCTCGCTGACGGATGCCACGGTCAGCTTAAGGTTCGAGTGGCAAACCGGCACTGGTTCGCCACTGGGGCATTCGGGCACCAGTGTGGTCAGGGTGGTAGGTACACCGACTCCCGATGTATTGCCCTACCCAACACTCAACGGCGCTTCAACCACTGCGCAAGTGACGACAGTTGATCCGCTGGCTATTCAATACAACACCGGTGTGACGGTTAAATACCCTGGCATGCTTGCCACGGACAGCATCACACTGAGTTGGATTTATCAGGATGGAAGTCAGTATCAAACCACCCTGAGTGGTCATGCGAGTGGCGCGGTAGTGTTCGACCTGACGGCGGCTCAGGTGCTGCATCACAGTGTCAATAGCCGGGTGCAGTTGAAGTATTCGATTCAACGAGGTGGAAGAACGGCTCAGTCAACCGTTCAAACCGTTACCGTCGGGGCTATTGCGCCATCCCTGTTGCCAACGCCCACAATTAATTATCAGGCCAACGGAACGGTCATCGACTTGAACAACTTTGCGGGCAATGCTCAGTTGACGTTGAGCCAATGGCCGTTAAGTAAAGCAGGGCAGCGTGTATGGATTACGTTGATGGGAGAGGGGCGATCGCAGGAGGTGCTGACGGATTATGTGATCAAGACTAACGACGCGATAAATGGCCTGGTGAACCAGGCAGTACTGCGTAACGTTTTGACAGCGCTGCCGAGGAACTCCCGGTTTCAGATTGAGACTCGAGTGGCCTACGATGGCGGCACGGACAAATGGCGAGCCGTAGTGTTTCCAACCGCGAGCTACATCATCAACGATTCGTGGACGGACGCTGTATCCAACTTTCCGGGTGGAAGCTATGGGCCCTGGAGTGCCGGTGCAGGTGCGGCGGGCGGTTATATGTCGGGCACCGGTTTTCAAGTCGTCACCGCACTCTGGCCAGCCTCGAACGCGGGTGTATTGTTCAATGCGGTGCGTAATTTCAACAGCGCTCACCGTTATCGGGTGGATGCAACTATCTATAATCAGTCGGGTTATAACGATCCGCTCTTGGCTATATATGTGGCAGGGCAGACCCTCAAAGGCCCAGTCTCTATACCCCGGCAGCAATGGTATGTCCTGGATGCCGAGTTTGTCGGCAGTATGGGCGGTGCGGAAGTTGTACTTTATAACTACCAGGCCAAAGGGGGCGGCAGTGGTGCGGAGGGTGGCAATGACTTCATCGTCAACTCGCTGCGAATCACCCGTCTGACCTGATCAGCAGTCATGTTTGAGCGTGGGGCGGGACAGCGCTGCTTAACCGTGCGCTGTCCCTTTTGCATGCCCGTCAAATCTTCCAGTGACTCGCCGTCTTGGCCAGCCGCTGGCGCATGGCATCCACATTCGCCGCCAGTTGCAACGTCAATAACCGATACCCGTCCAGCGCACTCTGTACCGGCGCTTCCAGTGCGTCGTCATCCGTTGTGTGCGTGGCAGGCCGTTCCAGCCGCTCGGTAAACCCCAGCTTCAATGCCCGTGCCATGCCCACCCACTGCACCCGAATCTGCCGGTGCTCCGCCTTCAACATCACCTGCATCCGTGCCATCGCCTGTGCATCGCGTGGATCGGGCCGGGTATTGCCGAGAATCTCCAGGGTGCTGATGCACATGCGCAGGTGCCGTTGGATCGCATCCAGTTCGGTCATGGAGATGCGCACTTCCTTGGACACTGACGGCATCAATGAGCGCAACTGCAGCATGGCCGCATTCAAGCGGTTGAGCAGCTTCAAGTGTTCATCATCGGTGACCGACTGGCCGCTGATGATTCGGCTATAGATTTGCGCGCAGTCACGCAACGCGCTGGCCAGGTTGTAGCGCCATGAGTACACCGCGTACAGCGGCAGGGCGAAGGAGAACGCCAGCGCCAAGACAATGCCGATCAGAATGTCGACGGTGCGCCACAAGCCATCGGATATCGGATTATCCCCGTGCCCTGCGACGATAAACACCGTGATCGCCGACAACAGCGCGATGTAACCGCCCTTGCCGATGGCGTGATAGGAAAAGAACCCGCACACCACCGACATCAACAGATACGTGAGCAATGGCTGACCGAAATAGGCCTGTTGCACCACCAGCAACAAGCCGACGCTGGCGCCGATCAAGGTGCCGTAGGCGCGCTCCACAGCTTTTTTGCCGATATTGCCGTGGTGCTGCAAACCGCCGATCACGATCAGCATGGTCACCGAGGCCCACTCGCCGTGCGGCAGGTTGATGCCGGTGGTGAGCAGGATGGTCGCCAGCAAACCGATGGACACGCGCACGGCGTGGATCAGTTTGGCATGGCGATAGCGGCGGTAGGGGTCCAGCAAGGGGCGCAACAGGCGCCGTGCGAACGCGGGCAAATGCAGGTTCATCGGTATTGACGTGGCCTTAGTAGTCAGTGCGAACGCGGTCTAAGTGGTGGGAACGGGCTTGCTCGCAAGTGCGCAGTGTCAGTCGAAGATGTGTTGACTGACACTGCGCTTTCGCGAGCAAGCCCGCTCCCACCTGTTGAACTGCGCCATCCTTAGAAAATGTAGTCGGTCGTCAAGAAGCTTGAGTCACGGTTGCGCAGGATATCGCTGACCAGCGCCTTGTTGCTTTCCTGGAACTTGGTCGCCACCAGCGTGCGGATCGAGAACACGCGCAATGCGTCATGTACCGACAGCGTGCCTTCGGCCGAGTTCTTGCGGCCGTTGAAGGGGAACGTGTCCGGGCCGCGCTGGCACTGGGCATTGATGTTGATACGGCCAACCTGGTTGGCAAACACATCTACCAGGCGCCCGACCTCCACGGCGTTGGTGCCGAAGATACTCAGTTGTTGACCGAAGTCCGAGTCCAGCACGTAGTCGATCACTGTGCCCAGATCACGGTAAGGCACAATCGGCACCACTGGCCCGAACTGCTCCTCGTGGTACACGCGCATCTGCGGGTTCACCGGGTACAGCACCGCCGGGTAGAAGAACGAACCGCGGCTGGTTGCGCCATTGGCATTCACCACCTTGGCGCCATGCTGCGCCGCATCGGCCACCAGCGCGTTGAGGTAATCGACCTTGCCGACTTCCGGCAGCGGCGTCAGCGAGACGCCGTCTTCCCAGGGCATGCCGGGTTTCAACGTGGCCAGCTTGGTGTTGAATTTCTCGATAAAGCGCTCGACGACATCTTCGTGCACAAACAGGATTTTCAGCGCAGTGCAGCGTTGACCATTAAACGACAGCGAGCCGGTGACGGCTTCGTTGACCGCATTGTCCAGGTCCACCTCGGGCAGCACGATGCCAGGGTTTTTTGCATCCAGGCCCAAGGCCGCGCGCAGGCGGTGTGGTTTGGGGTGCAGCTTTTTCAAGTCGCTGGCGGCCTTGTTGGTGCCGATGAACGCGAAGATATCGATCTTGCCGCTGGCCATCAGCGCACTGACGGTTTCACGGCCACTGCCATAGATCACGTTGATCACGCCGGCCGGAAAGCTGTCACGGAACGCCTCCAGCAGTGGGCGAATCAACAGCACGCCAAGCTTGGCCGGCTTGAACACCACGGTGTTGCCCATGATCAGCGCCGGGATCAGCGTGGTGAAAGTCTCGTTCAGCGGGTAGTTGTAAGGCCCCATGCACAGCGCCACGCCCAGCGCCACGCGGCGGATTTGCCCCAGCGTGTCCTGTTCCAGCTCGAAGCGGCTGCTGCGGCGGTCGAGTTCCTTGAGGGCATTGATGGTGTCGGTGATGTAGTCGCAGGTGCGGTCGAACTCTTTCTGCGAGTCCTTGAGGTTCTTGCCGATCTCCCACATCAGCAGCTTGACCACCGCATCACGCTGTTCGCGCATGCGTCGCAAGAAAGCTTCCACATGCTGGATGCGCTCGGCCACGCGCATCGTCGGCCATTCGCCCTGGCCTCGGTCATAGGCGCGCACGGCGGCGTCGAGGGCAGTCAGGGCGGTGTCGGCGTCCAGCAGGGGCGTGCTGCCGATATGCACGCGCTCATCGCCCAGTTGCACTGGGCTCAGTACCTGGGCCAATGGGCCGTTCCACACCTGCAACTGGCCGTCGACCAGGTAATCACGCTGTTCAATGGGCGCCGCCAGGCGAAATTGCTCGGGAATATCGGCGGCGGAGGTCGGAAACAGCTGGTCGAGCAGGTTACTGGTGGTCATGTCGCTACCCCTGGAATAGTTGCAAAACATGACTAGAGAGTCACCCATCCAAGGGCTGTGTGGCAAGCGCCAGACGCATTACAGCAGCGTCCCTGCCAACGCCACGCCCAGCGCTGCGCCGATTTGTCGCGCGGTGTTGAGGGTGCCGGCGGCAATTCCGGCCTGTACCGGGTGCACCGCGTTCATCAGCGCGGCGGTGGCGGCGGGAGTGATCAGCCCCGCCGCCAGGCCGATGATCGGCAGGGGCACCACGAGCAGGGCGTAGTCGGGGCATGTGCCGCTCATCAGCAACTGGCCGAAGCCGGCCACGTACAGCACCAGGGCGCCGCCGATCAGCCAGCGACTGCCGAACGCGCGCACCAATTGGCCGGCCATCAGGCTGCCAATGCTCACCAGCACCGTCAGCGGCAAAAATGCGACGCCGGTCCACAGTGGCGAGAAGCCCAACGTTCGCTGGAAATACAGGCCGAGTAAAAACATCAGGCCGTACAGCAGCAATGCAGATACCAGGGAAACCGCCGCGCACAGGCTGAACACGCGGCTGCCGAACAGTTGCACCGTAAGGCGCAGCCCGCCCGCTGCCCGCGGTTGTCTGGCACTGGCGGCAAGGCGCGCACTCAGTGCGACGGCGAGCAGTCCCAGTGGCAGATTGACGAGGAAGAGACTCCGCCACCCCAGCATCAGGATCAGCACGCTCCCCACCAACGGCCCGGCGGCTATGGCGATGCCGCCGCACCCGGCCCATACGCCGATAGCCGCCACGCGCCCGGCAGGGTTGTCGAGGTAGGCCTGATTGATCAGTGCCAGGGAGGCGGGCACCAGCAATGCCGCGCCGACGCCTGCAGCACGCGCGCGGCGATCAACATCAGAGCGCCCCCATCATTTGGCCGGGCCGCTGGGCGTGCAGTTGCTCAGCGCGTTGTGCGAAGCCGGATGGTTGCGCCGCTCGAAAGATTCTCGCGCGGTACGGGTCACGCCCACGGGCTGGACGCAGTTGAAGGCGCAATTGGGTCTGGACCCGCGTGACCTGGAAAAGCCTGAGCAAAAGCAGGCGTGCGGCGGTTAAACTACGCGGCTTTCTTGAAGGAGTTCACATGAGTCAGTACCAGCCGGGCATTCTTGCCGCACCGGTGCCCTTGCAGGCACGCCATCTGTTTTTTGCCGTGGATTGCCTGGCAGCCGTACCCGGCGCATTGGACGCGCTGGTGCAGTTGACCGATTCGTCCGCGGTGGTGGGTTTGGGTGAGCCGCTGGTGACTGCACTGGGCGCAACCATTGAGGGCTTGCGCGCGTTCCCTGCCGTCAGCGGCCCGGGCGCGCATAACCCCTCCACCCAGCAGGCGCTGTGGGTATGGCTGCATGGCGTGGATCGCGGTGAGCTGCTGTTGCGCAGCCGCAGTGTTGAAAAAGCCATGGCGCCGGCCTTTCGCCTGGTGCAGATGACCGAAGGTTTTCGCTACAAGACCGGCTTCGATTTGACTGACTATGAAGACGGCACTGAAAACCCCCACGACGACGCTGCGGTCGAAGCCGCGATGACCGACAGCGGCGCCAGCTTTGCCGCGATCCAGCAGTGGCAGCACGACCTCGACGGTTTTGCCGCTTTGCCTGCGCAGGAGCGCGACCACATCATCGGCCGCCGCCATGGCGATAACGAAGAGCTGGACGACGCACCCGAGTCCGCGCACACCAAACGCACCGCGCAGGAAAGTTTCACGCCGGAAGCCTTCGTGGTGCGCCGCTCGATGCCTTGGGCCGAGAACGGTCAGGCAGGGTTGATGTTCCTCGCCTTCGGGCATTCCTTTGATGCATTTGAAGCCCAACTGCGGCGCATGAGCGGGCTGGAAGACGGGATAGTGGACGGGCTGTACCGCATCAGCACACCGTTGACGGGTGGGTACTACTGGTGCCCGCCGCTGAAGGACGGGCACCTGGACCTGAGTGCGATCAGCTATACGCCGCACCTATAAACCGCTGGGCGCGGGCTTGTTGTGGGAAGCGATGTTGCTGTGGCAAACGGGCTTGCTGTGGCAACTGGATCGTCGTGGTGAGCAGGGTTGTTGTGGTGAGCGGGTTTGTTGTGGCAAGGGGGCTTGTTGTGGCGAGCGGGCTTGCCCCGCGTTGGGCTGCGCAGCGGCCCCAAAACCGGCTAGGCGGTTTGCCTGAAAAACCTGGGTGTTTGTAGCAGGGGCCGCTTCGCGCCCCAACGCGGGGCAAGCCCGCTCGCCACAACAAGCCCGCTCGCCACAGCAAGCCCTCTTGCCACAACAAGTGGGCTTGCCACAACAAAGACGCTTGCCAGAATAACGCCGCTCGCGGCACCTGTCGGTCAGCTGTTGTGCATACCCAGTTGGGCATACAGCGGCACCATCCCCGCGCCTCGGCAGTGGCGGCAACCATACGGGCTGAGAACCACCGGCGCTTTCAGTTGCGTGACGGGCGTACGTTCGACCCAAGTGGGCGCAACAAACCGATAACCCTGGCCCGGCACCGTGGCGATGTAGAACGACTCTTCGTCGCCGAGGGCGCGGCGCAGTGTCTTGATCTGCGTGCGCAGGTTGCATTCTTCCACCACCGTTTTCGGCCAGGCGATGGCCAGCAAGCGGTCTTTTTCCAGCAGTTCACCGGGCCGGGAGGCGAGGGCGATCAGCAAGGTCAGGGCGCGGCTGCCCAGGGCCACGGGTTGCCCGTGCTTGAGCAGCCGATGACGTTGGGGCAGCAGTTGGAAGGGGCCGAAGTGGATCTCGAGGGTGGCGTCATCGGTGAGGTGGCGGCGAGTTGAATACGTCATGTCATTGAACCTTTAGGCGTGGGAAACAGCCCGGCGCAGCTGCGTTTGCGCCAGGCTGTCGGGGGAGGTCAGGTGTTGATGGCGGGGATCGGGTCGGCGGGGTAATCGCCGTCCATGGTCGGGCCGCCGGTCAAACCGTATTGCTGCAGCACCGGCGCCAGTTGACCGTAGAACGCGTCTTGCGCCTTGCCGTGGGCATCGGCCAGGGCGAACGGCAGAAACGCGCTGCCGATCCCGCCGAGGATCGCCGTGGCCCCGCCGAGGATGCCGCTGATGGTGCCGGCCACTGCGCCGATCTCAGTGGCGCCATACAAGCCGGCGCCGGCTTCCACCAGGCCGGCGACGGCCGCGCCCGTGCCGAGTACGCCGGTGGCCACCGAGAAACTGCCGGTGAGGTAGTCACCTTTCTTCAGGGAATCGACACCGCCGATAATCCCGATCACGCCGCCGATGATCCCACCGGCCGAACCGATGATCTTGCCCGCCGCGCCGATATTGGCGATCTGTTCGGCTGACAACGGGCCTTTGCCCACCGGCACCTTGCCCGGGAAGTCGCCGATGGTGCCGCCGTCCGGACGGTTGACCCAGGTCACCCCGTAACCGGCTTCCTTGGCGTACTTGGTGCCGCCTTCCAGCAACAGACCGGCGAATTGCAGCCCCGCCGACACGCGGTTGGCGTCCGCCACCGGCGTATTGCTGCCGTTGGCCGAACGCGCCATCAGCACGCCGCTCATCAACACCGCGCTGCCGATGTGCAGCAGGCCTTGCTTGAACGCCGGGCTCACATCCCCGAACTTCATGCCTTCGATGGCCTTGGGCAAGGCGTCGGCAATCTTGTTGCCCTGGCGACCGATGTCCCACACCGAGCGCAGCATCGACACCACTTGTGCCGGGTCGATCTTGCCGCCATCGGCGGTGACAAACATCTCGGGGTTTTTCTGCTGGGCATCGTTGATCGCGGCGGTGACTTTGGCCTCGTCAAAATTGCCTTTGCCATCGCCCAGCGTCACATTGAGGGTGTCGGTGGTCGCGCCGCCGAGCAGGGCATCGCTGAGGTTTTCGTTGAAATTAACCTGCAAGGTCGCGGCGTCGTCTGCTGTGGCCTTGTCCCCGAGGAAGGCCTGGGCCGACGCGGCGCTGGCCGCAAAACTGCTGGCCGCCACGGTCGGGTCCATGCCACCGGCCACGGCGTCGGTGAAAGCTTTGCCGGTGACCAGTTCGTTCTTGTAGTAGCTCTGGATCGCGTCACTTTGCCCGGCGTTGGCGGCGACTTTGCTCAAGTCGACATGGCCGTTGCCGCCCAGTGCCAGGTTGGCGATGGTTGCATCGTTGGCGGCGTTTTGCAGGCCCATGCCCATGTCGATCTGCTTGCCGTTCTGATCCTTGGCATTGAGGTTGTCGTTGAGGTTCTTGCCCGACTCGATGCCATCGGCGAAGTAGTTCTGCAGGGCGACCTTCATGGTCGGGTCGCTGCTGACGATGTCGCTGAGTGCCGGGCCGCGGTTGTTCTGCAGAAAGCTCTGCACATCCGGGTCCGCCGACAGGGTCTCGATGCCGCTCTGCAACTGCGCCTTGATCTTGTCCTCGTTGGGGTTCAGGCCCCAGTTCGGCGAGGTGTACTTGTCCATCAAACCGGCATGGGGCACGTAGTCGCTGACCAGCAGGCGCGTCTGCGCATCGGTCAGTTGCACCAGCACCGCAGCCTTTTGTGCGCCACTGTAGTTCTGCGGGTTGGCCAGAATGTCGGCGGTCAGCTTGGAGGTGTCGACACCGGCCACGGCATCGCGGGTGGCGGCACCGTCGAGGAAGGTCAGCGTGTCGCTGTCGGTTTTCGGCGCCTGTTTTTCCAGCCACGCGCCGATGTTGTCGCGCGTACCGATGTTGTCCGACTTGCCGGTCGCCGGGTTGTCGCCACCGGTTTCCAGCGCGTGGAACATGCCGGGCCTGGACCACATGGCCGCAGCACCCGTTAGTTCGTTGCTCAAGGCCGAATCACTGCCCAGCGCCTCCAGGTTGTCGGGGCGAATCATGCCGTCGTTGCTGCGCTGGTTATCGCCTGGGCGCATCGCAGTGCCCGAACTTGCGACCAGGCTCTCGTTGGCCATCACGATGGCGGCGGACTTGGCGTTGGCGGTGGCCAGTTCGCCGGGCTTGCTGCCCATGAAACTGGCGAAGGATTTCGACGCCGCGCCAAGGTCCTTGTTGGCGTTGTCGATAAAGTGGTCGACGTCGGAATGGGTGATCACGTTGTCGGCTTTACCGCGACCGCCGCTGTCCAGCGCGGCCATCAGGTTCGGGCTGCTGGCCACGTATTTGAGCACCGCCTGGGCTTCGGGCGGCAGGCTCGTGGGCGGGTTGGCGAAGTCAATCGGCGCACCATGCAGGCCCCAGGCATCCCAGTTTTGCGAGAGCAATTGCGCAGCGGCGCGCGGGCGGTTCAGGTCGAGTTCTTCCTTGGTTGGCGTACCGCTGGTGTTACCGGTAATCGTGTCCCAGTCCTTGGCGCCGGAGACGCCGAACGACGAGGTGTCGATCCACGAGGTGTCCGAGGCGCCGGCCGCGCCAGTGGTGCCGGCATACAGCTTGGCCACTTGGTCGTACAGGGCGGGGGTGATGTCCTGGGACACAATGACTTTGTCGCCGGAAGCGGTGTTATAGCGAATCAGGCCCGGCCCGACTTCCTCGGGTGCGCCGATGTTGGCCGCCGGGTCCATGGTTTCGTTGGTTCCGGCCAAGCGATAGCCTTCGGCCTGGCTGGCGTTGATGGCGAACATTTTGCTCGAGTCGCCGCTGACCTGGGCAAACAACGTCGGGGTTTGTTTCTGGCTGACCACGATCTTGTCACCGGACGTGGTTTCGTATCGGATCAGGCCCGGGCCCAATTCCGTCGTGCTGCCAATCGCCTTGTAGTTGCCCAGCCCCGGCGCCACGGTACTGGCGTCGGCTTCGGTGTACCCGGCGGCCTTGCTGTCGGCGAGGTTTTTTTCGACGCTGGCGTCGGCCTGTTGTGCATTGTATTGGTCGACCAGTTTCTCGTAGAGCCGGGGGTTGTCGATTTGCTTGAGGGTTACCGGCTTGTCACTGCCCAGTGGCGTATAGGTGATGCTGTTGTTCACCGGCGCCTGCACATTCTGATAGGGCAGGGGAATCGAAGGGCCGCGGATCTTCGACGGATCGAACGTCGGCTGGTTGACGGCCGTGAACAACGCGGTTTCGAATTTTTTCTGCGAGCCGTCTGTGCCCGGGGTGTCAACAGGGTCACGACTACTTGGGATCGCTGGCATAAATGATCACCTGGAAGTTCTTTCATATATCAGGACCTGCGCACTAACGATTTCGGCTATTAGTGCAGCTGTACTAATTCGGCGCAGGCAATTAGTTGCTCGCGGGCATTAAGGCCACTCGCGCCGAGCTATCAAACGCGATGATCAAGTCGCTTTTGTTACAAATGGAAATATCCGCAAAGTTGGGCAAAAGGCTATTAGCGAAAAATGTGAAGTCGTCGCGAAAATAGCGCTGATAACGTCCCGGATCGAACACTCAACCACGGGCTGGAAGTTCGAAAACTGTCCAAATTATGCTGCGAAAGGCCCGCAAACACTGGGCTTTTTGCGTGTGTGTATTTTTTGAAAAAAGTTCCACGGCCCAAGATGCATGAGTTTTTCTCACTGCCAGGTTGAGCCAAACCTTTCACACCCTGTCAGCGAAACGTTTCACAAGCTTTCACAGCGAAGGCGTTTTGATCGTGAGTAGTATGGGTCCCATGCAAACCAACGACGGTTCGAAGGCTCACTGTCTGACGTTTTGGGCATTCACCGGTTTGCATACTTTCAGCTTGCTGTTGCGCAACTGAATAACTTCCCTATCGATGCAAGGAGATGAACATGGCTGATGTCCCACCAGTAAAAGCCGGCGGCGCCGACGACGCTATCGCGAAGATGGAAGCGACCTTCAACATGGCTATCGAGAAGTCGGCCAAGATCACTGAAATCAGCACCGCGAAAAAAGCGGAGCTCGACGCCACCAAACAGCGTCCGCAGAACTGATTCGCCAAAACGGGCGGCGCCGGCGCTGCCCGTTTACCTGCTGAGTGTTTTCACCTTCTGATTGTTGACCCCGTTGCACATGCTCAAGGGGGCAAACCCGAACATGACAGCCTTGATTTCCTTGGGTCCGGTCGCTGGTATTGGCGCACCGACCCTGACTGTGACCAGCGGTTTGCATCAGGGCAGTTCCCTGGTGCTCGACCAGCCTGTCTACATCCTCGGCGCGGACCTCGCGGCCGACCTGGTACTCAGCGATCCCGGCATCGCCGGCCTGCACCTGCGCCTGCGGTTTGAGGGTGGCCAGGTGGCAGTCGAAGCCTTGGGCGGCGATGTTGTGCTTGGCAACAATGTGCGTATTCCCCAAGGCAGCGGCCATCGTGCGCGACTGCCTTTGCAGCTGCGTATCGGCACGGCGGGAGTAAGCCTGGCCTCGCCTGAGGGGGCAGAAAAACCTTCGGACGCCACACGCACATTCACGCCCTGGATTGTCGCGATCGTCCTGCTGTTTTTGTGTGCGGGTGCGCTGGCGGTGCGCAACGACACGCCGCTCATTCACACCGCGGTCGCGGCGCAGGTGCCTGCGCTGAAAAAACCGTCGCGTGAACACGCCAAAACCTGGCTGGAGCAGCAACTCCAGGCTGCCCATCTGGAAGCTATAAAGGTCACTGACGCCAACGGCCAGCTCAGTGCCGTCGGCAGCTTCGAACAGTCGCAAAAACCTCAGTGGCTGGCCCTGCAACAAGCCTTCGATGAACGTTACGGCCAACAGATCGTCCTCAACCCTCGCGTCAGCGTACGCGCCGACGCCGCACGCCCGCGTGTGCGCTTCCAGGCCGTGTGGTTCGGCACCAACCCCTACGTGATCAACGACAGCGGCAAGCGCCTGTACCCCGGCGCGCCCCTGGCGGACAACTGGGTGCTGGAGCGCATCGAGAACAACCAAGTGATCCTCGCCCGCGGCGAAGAGCGCTTCACCTTCACCTTATGAGTCGCCCCATGGAACGCACCCAACCCACCCGTGGGACGTGGCTTGCCTGCGATGGCGTCCCCCCCGCCAACCCAATTCAACCCGCCGCCACGCCATTCAAATGTGGGAGCGGGCTTGCCCGCGATGGCGTTCTCCCGGCCAACCCAGTTCAACCTGACACCCCCACGCCCAACTGTGGGAGCGGGCTTGCTCGCGATGGCGTTCTCCCGGCCAACCCAGTTCAACCTGACACCCCCACGCCCAACTGTGGGAGCGGGCTTGCTCGCGATGGCGTTCTCCCGGCCAACCCAGTTCAACCTGACACCCCCACGCCCAACTGTGGGAGCGGGCTTGCCCGCGAAAGCTATCTGTCAGGCGCTGGAAGTCCTGGGTCGGAGCACCTATCCAGCCATAAACGCTGCTCGCAGGCCCACGCATGAAAGTCGAACCCCGCCCGCTCATCCCCAGCGACGTACGCAGCGCCCCCGTCGAAGCCGTTCGCCCGGTCAACTCACGCCAGGCCACTGCGTTCGAAGCGGTGCTCAAAACCCGCAAGACCCAAGCCCGCCGCTCGCTGCGCAGTGACCTCGAAGAACTCACCAGCGCCGCGGGCGTTGACTCCCTGCTGTTCGGCAGCGCCCGCTCCCTGGAGCTGCTGGAACACGTGATGGAACACATCCTGCCGTCCCTCGATGCCGAGACGGACATCAAGGAACTGGCCCATGACCTGATCAGCGAAGAGATCGAGATGCGCCGCACCCTCGAACAGCAACGCTCGGAGGTACATGCCTGATGGCCCGCGATAACGACGACGCCGTGCAATTGCTCAAAGGCATTGGCGAGCTGTACCGGCGCAACGGCCAGTCCCAGCGTGCGCTGGTGATGCTGCTGATCGCCGTGAGCGTCGCGCCCGAAGACGGCGTGCTGCTGCGCTCGCTGGTGCTCGCGTTCACCGACAGCGGCGACGCCACCCGCGCCCTGGGTGCCCTCGACCGGTTGGTGGCACTGGAAGGCGAGTCCGCCAGCCTGTTGCTGCTGCGCGCCCGCGCGCTGTGGTACGGCGAGCGCAAGGACGAAGCGCGCCAGTGCTTCAAACGCTACCTGGCTGCGCGCAGGGCCGGCGCATGAGTGCCCTCAACCGCCTGAACAACCTGGCGCGCATGGCGGCGCAGCGCACCGACGTGATCATCGTCGCGTTCATGCTCATGGCAATTGTGATGATGATCATCCCGCTGCCCACCTACCTGGTGGACATGCTGATCGGCCTCAACATTGCCCTGAGCATCCTGATCCTGATCGTTGCGTTCTACATCGGCCATTCCGTGGAATTCTCCGCGCTGCCGCCGCTGATTCTGCTCAGCACCCTGTTTCGCTTGTCCTTGTCGATCACCACCACCCGCTTGATCCTGCTGCACGGCGACGCCGGCCATATCGTCAAGGCCTTCGGTGATTTTGTGATCGCCGGCCAAGTCGTGGTCGGCATGGTGGTGTTTTTGATCATCACCGTGGCGCAGTTCGTGGTGATCACCAAAGGCGCCGAACGCGTGGCCGAAGTGGCTGCGCGCTTCACCCTGGACGCGATGCCCGGCAAGCAGATGAGCATCGACAACGACCTGCGCAATGGCGACATCGACCAGGCCGAAGCGCGCCGCCGGCGTTCGCGCCTGGAGCGCGAAAGCCAGATGTTCGGCGCGATGGACGGCGCGATGAAATTCGTCAAAGGCGACGCCATCGCCGGCCTGGTGATTCTGGCGGTCAACCTGCTCGGCGGCATGCTGATCGGCATGATCGAGCGCGACATGCCGTTCGGTGTGGCGGTGCACACCTACTCGCTGCTGACCGTGGGCGACGGCCTGATCGCACAGATCCCGGCGCTGCTGATTTCGGTGGCGGCGGGCACGGTGGTCACGCGGGTCAACAGCGACGGTGAAGCCGGCGACCTGGGCAGCGAGATCATCAAGCAGCTGGGCGCCAGCTACCGGGCACTGGGCCTGACGGCATTGATCATGATCGGCGTCAGCCTGTTGCCCGGTTTTCCGACCTGGGTATTCCTCGGCTTGTCCGCGGCCTTTGGCGGCGCAGCGTTCGTGATGTACCGCCGGCACACCCGCCAGCCCCAGGGCGAGCTCGAAGCCTTGGCCGAACCCCCGGAGCCGGAGGTCGAGGCGCAGGCAGAATTGGATGACAACCTGCTGCCCGATACTCGCGTGCTGCTCACCCTTGGCAGCGGCCTGTCCCAGAGCGCGCCGCGCCAGTTGCTGCGCCAACGTGTCGAAGCGCTGTGTCATGACATCCGTACTGACCTGGGCGTGGATGTGCCGGTGCCGGGCATCTACATGGAGGCCAAGGCCACACCGGGCAGTTTCCGCGTGTCGCTGGAAGGCGTGCCGGTGAGCGAAGGCGAACTGCCGATCAATTGCCTGCTTGTGCAGGACGACCCGGTGCACGTGCAACTGCTGGACATCGCCACCGTGCAAGCCGACTCACCGCTCAACGGCCGCAATGCCCACTGGGTCGAGCGCCAGCACGAAGAGACCCTGCGCAACGCCGGCATCGGTTTCCTGCTGCCCGACGAAGTCTTGCGCGGCGTGCTGGAACGCAGCCTGCGCCGCTATGCCGCCGACTTCCTCGGCATCCAGGAAACCCGGCTGCTGCTCGAACGCACCGAAGCCACGTATGGCGAACTGGTCAAGGAAGCCTTGCGCCTGGTCCCCTTGCAGCGTGTTGCCGAGACCTTGCGCCTGTTGGTCGGCGAAGGCGTGTCGATCCGCAATCAGCGCGCCTTGCTCGAAGCCATGGTGGAGTGGGGCGCCCGCGAGACCGATGCCGGGCGGCTGGCCGAACATTTGCGCGCGGCGTTGGCGCGGCAGATCAGCCATCAGTACGCCGACCGTAACCGCGTCATCGGTGCACTGGTGCTGGCGCCGGGCCTGGAAGACCAACTGCGCGCGTCCCTGCGTCGTCAGGAGCCGCAGCGCGAATTGATCCCCGAAGACGTCAGCCGCGCCTTGCTCGCGCAACTGCGCCAGGCCTGTGAAAACACTCGCGAGGTCAACAGCGCGGTATTGTTGGTGCACCCGGAGCTGCGGCGCAGCCTGCGCCGTCTGGTGTTGCGCGGTGAACTGGAGCTGGCGGTGCTGTCGTTCCGCGAGCTGGCCACCGAGTACAACCTGCAAGCGCTGGTGACCATCAGCTTCACCGATATTTCCAACCGCCGCGCGCCTGCCGCGGCTTCCGTCACCTCCCTGGCGTCTGCCTCATGATGCGTTTTTGTATGTTGTTGCTGGCTCTGGTCACCGCTGCAAGTCAGGCTCAGGACATTGCCAACGGGGCCTCGGGTTCGATCAACCTGGCGTCCGGAGAAGGGCGCATTCTGCATTTTGTGGCGCCGGTGGATTCGGTCCTGGTCGCCGAGCCGAATGTGGCCGACCTGCAAGTGGTGTCGCCGGGCACGATTTATATTTTCGGCAAGGCGCCAGGCAATACCAGCCTGATTGCCCTTGGCAATGACGGCAAACAACTGGCCAGCCTGACCTTGTCGGTCAGCAGCGGTACCGCCGCGGTGACCACGCCGATGCAGGCATTGCACCCCGGCAATGGCGCCCAAATCAGCGGGGCCGGCAACCGCCTGATCGCCAAGGGCACCGTCGGTTCGGTGGCCGAAGCGACGGACCTTAACGCGCTGCTCAACCCTCAGGGCCAGGGCTTCCAGAGCGCAATCAACACCACCGAATACGCAGGCGCGGCCCAGGTGAACCTGCGCGTACGGTTTGCCGAAGTCTCGCGCTCCGAATTGCTGCACTACGGCGTGAACTGGAACGCGATGTTCAGCAACGGCACCTTCTCCTTCGGCCTGATCACCGGCGGCGGTCTGGCAGCCGCAACGGCCGGTGGCCTGGCAACGGCAGGCACCGGCTCGGGCAATGTGAACATCGACGGCATGCTCGACGCGCTGCAGGCCAACGGCATTTTGCAGATATTGGCCGAGCCGAATATCACCGCCATGACCGGCCAGACCGCCAGCTTCCTCGCCGGTGGCGAAGTGGCGATCCCGGTGCCGGTCAACCGTGACCTGGTGGGCATCGAATACAAGTCGTTCGGCGTGTCACTGCTGTTCAACCCGACGCTGTTGCCCAACGGTCGCATCGCCCTGCAAGTACGCCCGGAAGTCAGCAGCGTGGTCAGCGGCGGCACCGTGGATTTCGGCAACTTCCATGTGCCGTCCTTCAGCGTGCGCCGCGCCGACACGCGGGTGGAAGTCGGCAGCGGGCAGACCTTTGCGATTGCCGGCCTGTTTCAACGTGAAAGCAGCCAGGACATCGAGAAGCTGCCGCTGCTTGGCGACTTGCCGATCCTGGGCAACCTGTTTCGCTCCAAGCGTTTCCAGCGCAATGAAACCGAACTGGTGATCCTGATTACCCCATACCTGGTGGAGCCGGTGCGCAGTCGCACACTCGCCACGCCGCTGGACGCACAACCGGCGACGGCCGCAGCCAGCGGACCGCGCAGCGGCGGCGCGTTCGGTTTTTACATGAATTGATGAGGGGGCCTGCGATGACTGCTTTGCGTGTGTTGATGCTCTTGCCCCTGGCGCTGATGGGCTGCCAGACCCACTTGGCGCCGGTGTATTACGCGCCGGAGTTTCGCGCTGATGGCTTGCCGAGCCAGTGCCAGCAACCGGCGGCCAAGGACGCAATCGGACTGGACGAAGATTTCAAACCGACGCTGCCGTTGGGCTGCGCGAACAATTTGAATTTGATGCAGATGGTCGAGCGCAGGCAGGACCTGACCCAAGGCCGCACCACCGGCCCGGCCATGGCCGCCCCGGTCGGCCGCGCCGCCCAGGTCTACATCGAAGGCTTCGACCGCGAGCAGCTGCAACGCCGCAAGGACCAACAAGAAGCCAAAGCCGGCGCCACCGGAGGCCAACAATGACCAGGTGCACACCTATCCCACGTGAAAGCTGGCTTGCCTGCGATGACGCCCGCCCAACCCACCCAAACCTCCCTGGCACCCTGCAATCCAAATGTGGGAGCTGGCTTGCCTGCGATGACGCCCGCCCAACCAACCCAAACCTCCCTGACACCCTGCAATCCAAATGTGGGAGCCGGCTTGCCTGCGATGACGCCCGCCCAACCCACCCAAACCTCCCTGACACCCTGCAATCCAAATGTGGGAGCCGGCTTGCCTGCGATGCCGCCCGCCCGACCCACCCAAACCTCCCTGACACCCTGCAATCCAAATGTGGGAGCTGGCTTGCCTGCGATGACGCCCGCCCGACCCACCCAAACCTCCCTGACACCCTGCAATCCAAATGTGGGAGCTGGCTTGCCTGCGATGACGCCCGCCCAACCCACCCAAACCTCCCTGGCACCCCGCAATCCAAATGTGGGAGCTGGCTTGCCTGGGATGACGCCCGCCCAACCCACCCAAACCTCCCTGGCACCCCGCAATCCAAATGTGGGAGCTGGCTTGCCTGCGATGACGCCCGCCCGACCAACCCAAACCTCCCTGACACCCTGCAATCCAAATGTGGGAGCGGGCTTGCCTGCGATGACGCCCGCCCGACCAACCCAAACCTCCCTGACACCCTGCAATCCAAATGTGGGAGCGGGCTTGCTCGCGAAAGCTATGTGACAGGCGGCATAGGTCTTGGGTCGGAATACATAGCCATGGCTGCGGTAACGGCCACTTATGGTTGCGCTCTTACAGCGGGTGACTGTTTGAAGGACCAGAACCAACACTCGGAACCTCGCCCAGGCTCAGTGTGCCCTCCCGCAGGCTTTGGAGCCTGTGCCGCCGCACTGGGCCATGCTTGGCCCAGTGCGCCAAAACCTGCGTTCGGCCAGCGTGGTTTAACGGTGCGCCTGAGATCACAATCAAAAGCAGATCAACAGCGGCCCGGTCGTGTCTCAACGCGGGTCCACCAACCCCAACTCTTTGGCCTGCACCACCGGATCACTGATCGCCTTAATTCGCTTGGCCTCCATCACCAATTGCGCGCGTTCCGCGGCGGGAATGTCGTCGAGGGGCAGGCTTGCAACCCGCTGCTCGTAACCGGCCAACACCATCACCAACAACTCATTGCGCTGATGCCGTGGCAATGCGCGCGGCGATTGGGTGACGGGCGCAATGGTATCCAGCGCCTGTTGCGGCTGCCCGCCAAGCGCATAAGCCAGGGCCAGGTTGCAGCGGCTGTCGAGGTCGTCGGGCTGCAGGCTCAGGCTTTTGGCGAAGGCGGTTTGTGCGGCACTGGCCTGGCCATTCAGCACTTGGGCGATGCCCAGGCGGGTGTAGGCCACCGGCAGGTGATTGATCTGGGCAGCCTGCCCCAACGCCGTCACGGCGCGCTGGGTCTTGCCCAATTGCAACTGCGCAGTGCCAAGGCCGAGCAGGGCGTCGGCGTTGTGGGCATCAAACCCCAGCGCCTGCTGGAAGGCGCGTTCGGCGCCCAGCGCGTCCTTGGCGTCGAGCCGGGCCTGGCCGAGCTTGAGCCACAGCTCAATGCCGGCACCCGGTTGCTGGGTGGCGCGCTCGTACAACGCAGCCGCGCTGCTGTAGTCGCCGCGCTTGCTCAGGTCGTTGGCCAGTTGCAGGGATTTGTCGGTATCGGTCGCAGGTTTGCTGGAGCAGGCAGCCAGCAGCAAGGTGCTGGCGAGCAGAAATTTGTGGGTCATCGTCACAACTCGTCGGGCGAAGGCGCAGGCCATGTAAGCATATTTTTGATGGCGCTCCTATGCCTGTTCGGTGCGGGTTTTGCCAACGCGGCCGAGGAGCCCGCGTGGTTCTCGCAGCCCTACGCCTACGTGCTGGTCGATCAGGACGTTCGCAGCGCGTTGGAAGAATTCGGCCACAACCTCGACGTGCCGCTGGTGCTTTCCGACAAGGTACGCGGCAAGGCGCGCAGCACCATCCGCGCAGCCACCGCCGGTGAGTTCCTGCAGACCTTGTGCAGCACCAACGGCCTGACCTGGTACTTCGACGGCAACCTGTTGTACCTCAATGCCAGCGATGAAATCAGCACCAAGCTGTTCAAGGCCAGCGCCCTGAACCTGGACCAGTTGCAGGCCTACCTGAACACCCTCGACGTGTTTGGCCAGCAACTCTCCATGCGCAACGGTCCCGAGGGCGATGAAGTGTTTGTTTCCGGCCCGCCGCCGTACCTTGCGCTGGTGCAACAGCATGTCGACCACCTGCAACCCACGGTCGTGGCCGCCCCGGTGGCGCGCGAGCGCGGGGTGCGAGTGTTCCGTGGCGCGCAAGTCAGTACCGAAACCCCAACCCAGTAAAGGAGCAGCACCATGTCCGTAACGGCCGTAGACAGCAACCTCGCCCCCGGTGGCGCCAGCCCTGAAGCCAAGTTCAACGCCGCGGTGGATAACGCCAAGGCCGCCGACAAACCGTCGGAGACCAGCGACGCCGAATTCAACGATGCGTTGATCACCCAGGCCGTCACCATCGGCGGTCAGTTCATCATCATGCCGAAGATGCAGGAACTGCTGAACGACGCCATGTCCGATGACGACGAAGAGTAGGGAGCCCCTATGACTATCAGTCTCGCCGCCGGCGCCACGGCCTTGCCGCCGTCCGCCGGTGCGGGGCCCGCCGGGGCCTCGCAGAACCTGTTCGAGCACATGGCCAATACCGCCAAGGGCATGCCCGAAGGCGCCAGCCCGCACCAGATCGGCTCGGGCCTGATGGAGCGCATGAACAGTTTCATCGACCGTACGCGCGCGTTTTCCGAACGCGCCGACGTGCTCACCAATAACCCGTCGGCGCCGCCGCCGGCCTCGGTGGAAATCCGCACGGCGAGTGCTTCGCCGCAGGGCGAGCCGGGCAAAAAAGTCGGCGAGCAGCAGGTCGACCAGATCGTGCACTCCCTGGGCAAGATGTTCGATTACTCCATCGAAACCCAGATGGTGGTGCGCGGTGCGACGCAGATTTCCGGGTCCGCCAACACGTTGCTCAAGGGTCAATAACGCCATGCCAAGCCCAAACCGCGCGCTGCGCCTGCTGCTGATCGGCCTGCTCGCCAGCCTCTTGCAGGCGTGCAACACCGACCTCTATACCAACCTCAGCGAGCGCGATGCCAACGCCATGGTCGCGGTGCTGCTGCGCGGTGGCATCCCGGCGGAGCGCAAGACCCAGGACAACGGCCAGCTCAAAGTGGTGGTGGACGAGGAGCGCTTTGCCGAAGCCATGACGCTGCTCGACAACGCCGGCCTGCCGCAACAGAGTTTTTCCAACATGGGCGAGGTGTTCAAGGGCAATGGCCTGGTGTCGTCGCCGGTGCAGGAGCGCGCGCAGATGATCTATGCGCTGAGCGAAGAACTGTCGCACTCGGTGTCGCAGATCGACGGCATCGTCGCCGCCCGCGTGCACGTGGTGCTTCCCGACAACGACCTGCTCAAGCGCGTGATTTCACCGTCGTCGGCCTCGGTGCTGGTGCGTTACGACCCGGGCACCGACATCAATACGCTGATCCCGCAGATCAAGACCCTGGTCGCCAACGGCATTTCCGGCCTCAGCTACGACGGCGTCTCGGTCACGGCGATCAAGGCTGCCGTCGCCATCAGCCAGAACCCGGCGCAACCGCGGTTGGCGCGCTTCATGGGGCTGTGGCTGCTGGAAGACAACCTGGCGCAGGCACGCGTGATGTTTGGCGGCTTGCTGCTGATTGCCCTCGGCGCGCTTGGGGTATTGGCTCGCCAACACTGGGCGCGGCGTCAGTCCCAGGCGATGTATGTGCTTAAGGAGGGTGAATGAGCCTGGTTGAACGCTGGCAGGGGCTGATCGCCGAGCCGCTGCAGTTTGTGCGCGGGCCGAGCCTGGGCGCCTGTTTCGCCGATGAGTTGCCCGATGAAGTGCTGCAGGCCATGCAAGGCCAGGCGCGTTTTCGTCAGCGCCTGGAGCAGTTGTTGGTCAACCATTATCAGCTGGCGCCGATTGCGCACCTGGTGACGCCGTCCGCCGCCGACCTGGCGGTGTTGCTGTTGTCACCTGCGCAGTTTTCACGCCTGCCGCGGTTGTGCGGTGCCATCTGGCATGCCTCGACCCTGAGCCGCGAGATCCGCCGTGAGGTGGTCAACGAATTGCGCGAGGGACTCGGTGCCGAGGTATTCAGCCAGGCGCTGGCGCAGCGCCAACTTGGCGGCGCCGCGGACCTGCTGCGCGAGCCATCGGAGCTGATCGAGGCCATCGACCGCGACGGCCAAGGCTGTGTTGCCGCCTGGCTGCAGGCCCAGCACGCCGACTTGCAGGGCTGGCTGCGCCTGCGTTTCGCCTTCCCCCAGGGCCACAGCGCACGCTTGCCCCGCGACCTGGAAATCGTCCAGGCCGCTGCTGCGAGCCTTGCGGCCGAGGACAACGCCCATGAGTGAATTACCGAGCCGGCCTACCGCGCGCATCCTGCGCGCCGAAGAAGCAGCGCTGTGGACCGATGGATTTGCTTTTCTGCAAGCCGCCAAGGACCAGGCCGAACAGATCAAGGCCGACAGCGACCAGTGGCTGCACGCCGCCCGCGCCGAGGGCTTTGAAAGCGCGCGCCAGGCAGGCGCCGAGCAAGTCGCGCAGTTGCTGGTGCAAACCCAATCCCAGGTGCAGCACTACTTGAGCAGCCTGGAAGCGTCGCTGGCCCACCTGGCCCTGGGCATCGTGCGCGAGGTGTTGGGTGAGCTGGACAGCGCCGACCGAGTGGTGCGTTGCACCCGCCAGGCCCTGAGTGCATTTCGTCAGGACCAGGCACTGACCCTGTGGGTGCCGCCGACCGAAGTCGAGGCCTTGCGCCAACGCCTCAAGCACGAAGGCCTGGCCATTGCCGTGGACGCCGATGAGCAGTTGAGCGCCGGTCAGGCGCGCCTCAACAGCCCAGCCGGGTCCGTCGAACTGGGCCTGGAGGCGCAGTTGCAAACCCTGCGGCGCAGCTTGCTGCCCTTTGCCGAAGAAGGTGTGGCATGAACCTGCAACAGCTGCTGCCGCGCCTGACTGAACGGTTGGCGCAAGCCCGTCCACGGCCGATGCACGGCACGGTATTGAGCATTCGCGGTGTCCTGCTGCGCGCCAGTGTGGCCGGTGCGAGCATCGGTGAACTGTGTCAACTGCGCGACCCCGGCAGCGGCCGCAGCTTGAGCGCCGAGGTGATCGGCTTTGATGGCGACGAGGCGATTCTGTCGCCGATCGGCTCCATGGAAGGCCTGTCGACGCGCACGCAAATCACGGCGACCGGCGAAACCCTGGGCGTCGCCGTGGGCGATGCGCAACTGGGCCGGGTGATCAGCCCCATGGGCGATTTTCTCGACGGCGACGGCGTCCCGCCGACCCTGGCCTTGCAGCGTTACCCCCTGCATGCCGAGCCGCCCGCACCGTTTTCGCGGCAACTGATCGTGCGTTCGATGGCGCTGGGCATTCGCTCCATCGACGGCCTGCTGACCCTGGCCCAGGGCCAACGCATGGGCATTTTTGGTGAGCCGGGCGTGGGCAAGTCGTCGTTGCTCGCCAGCATTGTCCGCAACAGCGAAGCCGATGTGATTGTGATCGGCCTGATCGGCGAGCGGGGCAGGGAAGTGCGCGAACTGCTCGACGTGCAACTCGACGCCCAGGCGCGCGCGCGTACCGTGGCAGTGGTTGCGACTTCGGACCGCCCGGCGGCCGAGCGCGTGCGTGCGGCGTTTGTCGCCACCACGCTGGCCGAGTACCACCGCGACCAGGGCCGCAATGTATTGCTGCTGATGGACAGCCTGACGCGTTTTGCCCGCGCCCAACGCGAAATCGGCCTGGCCGTGGGCGAACCGCCAACCCGTCGCGGTTATCCGCCGTCGTTTTTCTCGGCCTTGCCGCGCCTGCTCGAACGCGCCGGCCCTGGCCCCACCGGCAGCATCACCGCGCTGTACACCGTGTTGACGGAAGGGGATGCGGCCAGTGACCCGGTGGCCGAAGAAGCCCGTTCAATCCTCGACGGGCATATCGCCCTCAGCGCGGAATTGGCCCAGCGCAACTACTTCCCGGCAGTTGACGTGTTACGCAGCCGCAGCCGGTTGATGGAGCAGGTCGCCGGTGAAGAACACAAACGCCTGGCCATGCGCATACGTGAGCTGATGGCGCGCTACGGCGAAATCGAAATGCTCATCCGCGTCGGCGAGTACTCCGCCGGCAGCGACCCGCTGGCCGACGAAGCCATCAACCGCCATGCGGCCATTGAAGCGTTCCTGCGCCAGAACGCCGGCGAACCCAGCAGCCTGGACCAGACCCTGATCCGCATGCGCCAGGTGTTGGCATGAGATCAATGAACAACAGTGAACCTCAGGCCCATGCAAAACCCTGTGGGAGCTGGCTTGCCTGCGATAGCGGTATATCAGCAACACAAGGGCAAGCTGACCCACCGCCATCGCAGGCAAGCCAGCGCCCACCTTTGATTTTCATGGATTTACAGATTGCTGTGCTGGCATCAGAAAGGAGCAACCCCAATGAAAACCGACCAACTGCGCACCCTGCAAACCCTGCGGGTGCTGCGTGAACAACGTGCCGCCAACCAATTGGCCGCCCAACAGCAACGCTGCGCGCAGACTCACGACGTGTTGAACGACGCCAAGGAGCAACTGCGCCTGCACCGTGAAGCGATTGCCGAGGAAGCCCGCCAGGTTTATGCATCCCTGACCGAGGGGCTGTCGGTGGCCAGCTGGCAGGCGGCTCAGGAACGTTTGCGCGGCCTGTCGGATGACCAGCAGGTGCTCGAGAACGACGTGCACCACGTGTCCACCACCCTGCAAAGCCAGGAGCGCGAGCGTGACCTGTTTCGTCAGGAACGCCTGAGCCGTCAACGCCAGTCCGAAGCCTGGCAAAGCCTGCTGGAAGGGCGTGAAAGTGATGAGCGCCGCGTCGGTGAATTGCGCGAAGAAGGCACCGGCACATGATCACCGCCCTTGCCGACCCGTTGGCACCCTGGCTGACGCAGTACGACCCGGCGCTGTTGGCGCTGCATAACCAGCTGCACCGTCGCCGTCGCGCCTGGCAGGGCCGTTGCGCCGGGCAAGCGTTGCGCGTGAGTTGGGCCGCCCAAGCGCAAGGCCTGGGCAATTCGCGCGATGTGTTTTTGTTGCTCGGTCGCGCCCCGGTGCGCCTGCGGCTGTCGTCGGCCGCGCTGGAGCAAGTACTGGTGCCGCTGGCGTTGCAGTTCGATGCGCAATTGCTGCCATCGTTGCCACGCTCGTTGCTGCTGGAACTGGCGGTGCTCGACCTGATCGAGACCCTGGAACCCGTGCTCGGCCACCCGGTGCAGTTAGTCGAGGCCACTGACGATCAGCGCGCGTATGCCGTGCACCTGGCGCTCGAATTGACCTTTGGCAACCAGCCGGCCATGAGCGCGCAACTGGACCTGAGCGAAAGCGCTGCCGTGCTGGTGGCGCAGCTGCTGGCGCAATACGGCCAGATCGAACCCGACCCGCTGCCCGCCCTGCGCCAGACCCTGGCGGTGGTGGCCGGGCGGCAGTGGCTGACCCTGGGCGAATTGCGCAGTCTGCGGCCCGGCGATGTGCTGATGCTGGAGCAGGGCTCGGGCTTGTTGCTCGACCTGGACGGGCGCTTGCAGGCCCGCTGCCAATACCAGGGTGAAGCATTGCAGTTGCAGGAAGAACTACAAGCCCCCCTTTTGCACATGGAGAACACGATGACTGATGTTGATGCCGCCGCGGCCCTGGATGACTTGCCGCTCAAACTGGTGTGCCAGGTCGGCAGCCTGGAACTGACCCTGGCGCAATTGCGGGAGCTGGGTGCGGGCAGCCTGTTGCAGCTCAACACGCCCGGCGTGGACAGCGTTGACCTGATGGTCAACGGGCGTCGCGTCGGCCAGGGCCAACTGGTAAAAATCGGCGACGGCCTGGGCGTGCGCCTGCTGAGTTTTGCCACCCCATGACCGGTTATCAGCCGAACCTGATCGAGATCATCCTGGTCGTTGCGACGATCGGGCTGATCCCGTTGGCAGTGGTCACGCTCACCGGGTTCATGAAGATTTCGGTGGTGCTGTTCCTGATCCGCAACGCCCTTGGGGTGCAGCAGACACCGCCTAACCTGGTGCTGTACGGCATCGCGCTGATTCTGTCGGTGTACGTGACAACGCCGTTGATTGGCGACATGTACCGCCAGGTCGAGGGACGCGACCTCAATATCGAGCATGTCGAGCAACTCAAGGACCTGGGCGATGCGCTGCGCCCGCCGCTGCAGGCGCATTTGAAGCGTTTTGCGAATGAGTCCGAGCGCGGTTTTTTTGTGCAGGCCACCGAGACCATCTGGTCGCCGGAAGCCCGCGCCGACCTGCGTGACGATGACCTGGTGGTGCTGATTCCGGCGTTTGTCAGCTCGGAGCTGACCCGCGCCTTCGAGATCGGCTTTCTGCTCTACATCCCGTTCCTGGTGGTGGACCTGCTGGTGTCCAACGTGTTGATGGCGATGGGCATGTCGATGGTCTCGCCGAACCTGATTTCGATCCCGCTGAAGATCTTTTTATTCGTGTCACTGAGTGGCTGGTCGCGCTTGATGCACGGTTTGATTCTGAGTTACGGCTGAGGCACGACCCATGGGCCAGGACGTTTTCCTGTCATTGATGAAACAGGCACTGATGACCGTGCTGATGCTCTCCGCGCCGGCGTTGGGCGTGGCGATTATCGTGGGCTTGAGCGTGGGGCTGTTCCAGGCGCTGACGCAGATTCAGGACCAGACCTTGCCGCAGGTGGTGAAGCTGGTGGCGGTGCTGTTGACCATCGTGTTTCTTGGCCCGGTACTCGCAGGCCAAGTTGCGGAGCTGGGCAGCCAGGTGCTGGATAACTTCCCGCTGTGGACGCGCTGACTGCCCATGGATGCCAGCCTTACCGCGCAGTTTCTGGAGGTCGCCTACCCGGTGATCAGCGCCGCCTCGCTTGCCGCCTGCCGCGCCATGGGGGTGGTGGTGATCACCCCGGCGTTCAACCGCCTGGGCCTTACCGGCATGATTCGCGGCTGTGTGGCGGTGGCCATTTCGATCCCGATGTTCTTTCCGGTGTTCGACGCGCTGACCCGAATGCCCGAGCACGGCAGCGTGTTTATCGCCGGGCTGCTGATCAAGGAGTTCCTGATCGGCATCCTCATCGGCCTGTTGTTCGGTATTCCGTTCTGGGCCGCGGAAGTGGCGGGGGAGTTGATCGACCTGCAACGTGGCTCGACCATAGCGCAGTTGGTGGACCCGTTGTCATCCGGTGAATCCAGCGTGATGGCGACCTTGCTTACGGTGATGTTGATCACGCTGTTCTTCATGTCCGGCGGCTTTAT
This sequence comes from Pseudomonas sp. LBUM920, assembly GCF_003852315.1. Lineage (NCBI taxonomy): Bacteria > Pseudomonadati > Pseudomonadota > Gammaproteobacteria > Pseudomonadales > Pseudomonadaceae > Pseudomonas > Pseudomonas edsoni (SeqCode). The sequence goes on along the minus strand of NZ_CP027762.1, from coordinate 4,051,969 downwards.
CCTGATGGTCGACGGCTATTACCACAGCTACCAGTTATGGCCGGTGACTTCATTCACGCCGGTGTTTGCCAGCTCGGCGTTGCTGGCGGTGCTGTCGATTCTCGACCAGATCATGCGCGTCGGCGTGCTGATGGTTTCGCCCTTGCTGATCTCATTGCTGATCACCGACCTGATGCTTGCCTACCTGTCGCGGATGGCGCCGAACCTGCATATGTTCGACTTGTCGCTGCCGGTGAAAAACCTGTTTTTCTCGATCCTGATGGTGATCTACATCGGCTTTTTGATTCCGTTGATGCTCGATCAATTGGCGGAATTTCGCGGCACTGTCGAGTTGCTCAAAACCCTCGCCGGCATGGAGTAGCCCATGGCCGATACCAGCGAAGAAAAATCCCAGCCGGCCACGGACAAGAAGCTCAGGGACGCACGCCAGAAAGGCCAGGTCGCCAAGAGCCAGGACCTGGTGTCGGGCATGGTCATCCTGTTTTGCACGCTGTGCATCTCGATCCTGGCGCCGCGCGCCAAGGCCCAGGTCACGGCGCTGATCGACCTCACCGCGCACATCTACATTGAGCCGTTCGCCACGGTGTGGCCGCGAGTGCTCGACCATGCCGAGCAACTGGTCATCAGCATTACCTTGCCGGTGATGGCGGTGACCACCGGCGTGGTGATCCTGACCAATATCATCACCATGCGCGGCTTTGTGTTCTCGGTGGACCCGATCAAACCCGAGTTCAAACGCATCAACCCGGCCGAGGGCTTGAAGAAGATTTTTGCCCTGCGCAACCTGGTGGAGTTCATGAAGGGGCTGATCAAGGTGCATGTGCTGGCGATCGCGTTTTATGTGATCGGCAAGCATGCGTTGCAGGCGCTGATGGAGTCTTCACGCTGTGGCGCGGAGTGCATGGAGTCGACGTTTTTCCTGGTGCTCAAGCCGCTGGTGTTCACCGTGTTGTGCGCGTTCATTCTGGTCGGTGCGGTGGACGTGATCATGCAGCGCTGGCTGTTCGGCCGCGACATGAAAATGACCCGCAGCGAAACCAAGCGCGAACGCAAGGACATCGACGGCGACCCGCTGATCAAGAGCGAGCGGCGCCGCCAGCGCAATGAAATGCAGGCGTTGGCGACCAAGCTGGGGTTGGGCAGGGCGTCGATGATGATCGGCACCACCGATGGCTGGGTGATTGGCGTGCGCTATGTGCGCGGTGAGACGCCAGTGCCGGTGATCGTGTGCCGGGCGTCACCGGAGGAGGCGCTGCTGATGTTGCAGGAGGCTTATGACCTGGGGATTCCGCATGCGCCGGACAAGGGCTTGGCCGCTGACATCGCGCGCAAGACCGTGCCCGGTGATCCGGTGCCGGATGCTTCGTTCCAGGCAGTAGCGGACTGGCTGGTCGCGGCACGGTTGATTTAATCGCCGCGCGTACTACGCTTGTCTGGCGCTTTGGTACGGAGGGAGTATCTGCTCAGCAGGAGCTGAAGGTGTATCTGTCACGGGCGATGGACGCAGGCGTCAACCAATCGGGTGGCGCTGCATTGTTCCAATTTTCCCAGGAGATTCACCATGACAGATCAACACCGTGCATTGATCCAAGAGTGGGCCGACAGTTGGTCTACCGCCGACAAAGACCGGTTTCTCGCGATCTTTTCCGAGGCGACCGTCTATGAAGACAAGGCCGCAGGGCAAATCATGCGAGGGCGCCCGGCGCTGGGCGACTTTTTCGACCTGATCAGAAAGGCATTGCCCGACTTCGAGGTTGTCCGCGACTTGATCAGCCTTGGCGAGCGCGGCGGGACGATCCAGTGGCATATGACGGGCACCCATGAGGGCGAGCTGTTCGGCTATCCGGCGACTCACCGCAAGATCAATATCGACGGCACCTGTGTGATCAGGATTGAAGCCAACAAGATTGTCGAATGCACCGATTATTACGACATGAAAACGTTGTACCGCCAGTTGGGTTTCGACACCAACTGAATGCACCCCGCGAACGGGCCCCCATCCGATGGGGGCCTTATCCAACACGCCTCAGGGCTTGTCTACATCGTGATACTCACCGCCGTACCCGTCGCCCACGCGCCAGATAATGTCGTGGTTGTCGTTGGTCCACTCCGACGGCTTCAGTGAATACTTGTAGTCCTCCGAATTACGGTTGTTGCCATCGCCGATGTAGTCCGGGTGGTCACGCCGGTGATCGCCGCCCCGAATGCTTGAACGCGCATCCCATTCTTCCTTGCGAAAGTCAAAAATGCTCTGGTCCTGCGGCGCGTCGCGCTGGCCCCAGTCGGACAGGTAAGTCTGCAGCCACACATAGGCTTCATCGCCGTTGGGCTTGAGTAATCCGTCCTGCTTGAAGTCCTGGATCTGGTCCCAGTTCTGCATCGAGATCTTGTGCAGCTTGTGCGACTGGATGGTGCTGAGGATCGCGCCGACAAACGACAGAGCGCCAGAGATCAGGAAACCCACCGGCCCGAGAAACGGAATGATCCGCCCGGTGACGCCAAGGGTCGTCAATACCCCCCCGCCTGCGGCCACCAGGCTGCTGACACCGCCGGCCATCGACAAGGAACCGGAGGCGATTTTGACCGGGTCTTTTTCGCGCACGCCGTCACGCAGGGTGAATGCGGCCTGGACCACACTGATCACGCCACCCGCGACGTCGGTGGCCATGCCGATGACCTTGATCGCGCTGCTGGCGAACTTGGCGCCAAAGCCGGCACCGGCCACTCCGCCACGGCTGGCGATGCCTTTTTCTATGCCTTCCTGAACCTTCTTCGCGCCCTCGTCGCTCCAGCCGCCGCTGTTGAGCGCCTTGCCCACGTCCTTGCCGTCGTCCATGGCCTGGTCGACGATCTCGAAGTACTTCTTCTGCACCGCCTCGGCGTCTTTGGGCAGCGCATGGTAACCCTCACCGGGCTTGGCCCACAGGTCGGGCAGGGAGCGGTCAAAGCCCATCAGTTTGTAGGCGTTGGTGCCACGCAGCTTGTCGTACACCTTGAGGCCAAGCGTGGCGAAGTGGGAGCCGGTGCCGAGGAAGCCGAGAAAATCGTTGGCGATTCCCAGGCGTTTCATCGGTGTGTCGGCCAGCTTGCCGCCCTGGCCCGCCAGTTGGTAGACGATACGGCCCATGCCGATGGCGCCGCCGACCGAACCCAGTACGCCGTTGTCCTTGAGGAAGCTCAGGTTCTTCACAAAGGCGCTGCGGTTCTCGTCGCTGAGGCCGGGCATGATCTCTTTGCTTACCGCGTGGTCGATATCGCTGAAGCTGATCACGCCGTTTTTCTGCCAGGTGTCGCCCAACGAAATCATGGCCTTGCCGAAGTCGGCGGCAGCGCCTTTGTCCTTGAGCAGTTGATCGACAAACTTGGAATACACCCCCAACGCCTGGCGCGGCAGGCCGTCGGCGCCGCCCTTGAGCATCGACAAGATCGCCAGGGTGTTGTCCGTGGTGGCCAGGGCGGTGTTGTCGTCGCTGATTTTGCTCGGGTCGTCCATCAGCTTTTCAACGGCGTCGGTGTAGCCGTCGATCTGCAGGTTTTGCAGGAAATTGTCGGCCTTGGCCGGGTCCATGTCGGCCAGCGCGGTGTAGGCGGTCTGGATTTCCTGGGTGGCCAGTTCGGTCTTGCCGCCGTCCTGCAGGGCTTTGATGTACTGGGTGAAGTTTTCCGAGGAGGTGCTGTCGAGCAACTTCTGGTGAACCTCATCGACCTTGGCCTGGCCGCCGTCGACTTTGCCCAATGCTGCGTCGTGATTGGCCTTGATGTCGGCCTGGATGGTCGAGTCGCCGAGCAGTTCGCTGATGGTCTTGTCGATGGACTGCGTGTCGAAAATGTTGTCGCGTACATCCCGCGAGGTCACGTCGATAGGCGTGGTGGCAATGCCCTGGTTGCCGAAGCCATGTTCGGGAATGATCGACATGCCGTTATCGGCCATGCTCTTGGCTTCCACGGCGCGCAGGAACTTGGCGCGCGGGTCGTCCTTGCCGATGCTGCCGTCCTTGACCCCGGCACGGTAGCTGTCTACCAGGGTTTTCATCGACAGGTCCTGCACCGACAGCGGGTTGCCGCTTTCGTCTTTTTCGGTGGTGGTGAGGCTGTCGACGGAGACGTCCTTGAGCGGCGGCAGGCCGTTGCTGGCGCGCAAGGCGTCGACGTCGGTGGTTTGCTGGGCGATATCGGTGCGGTAGCTGGAAATCTGCTCGAACATCTGCGGGTTGCTGTCTTCGCTGACGACGATTTTCTCTTCGCTGCCGCCGGGCTTGTGCTGGGTGAAGGCGATCAGGCCGGGGCCGTAATCACCGACGCCGCCGACGCTCATGATGTCTTCGGTAGAGGCCAGGTAATCGTCCGGCCCGGCCAGGCTGTAGCCGTCGCCCTTGGCCTTCTCGATACCGGCCAGGGTCTGGCCTTTGGTGGTGTAGGCGGCGAAGGCCTCGGGAGTGATGTCTTTGGACACCACCAGCAGTTTGCCGTCGGCCTGGTTGACCACGAGGATGCCGTCCAGCGGCGCGTCGACTTTGCTGATGTCGCCCAGTGTGAGGCTGGTCTCATCTTTGCGCAGCAGTGCCTGGCCGGGCAGGGACTGGGCATTCTTGATGTAGTCGAAGGCCTGGGAACCTTCACTGGCGTGCACCGCATGCAGGAACTGATAGAACGAGCTGCCGGCGTTGGGGTTGGGGTTGTTGAGGTCGGCGCCGGGCTGCGGCAGGGCGGCCTCGGACTGGCTGATCATGTATTTTTTGCCTTGATGTTCGAACAGGATCACCGCGGATTTCGGGTCTTCGGATACCACGTTGAGCTGGCTGAAATCCAGGTCGCCGGGCAGGCTGGTGACTTCTTCATACCCCTTGGCCTTGCCGTCGGCGAGGGCCTCTTTGGTCACGCCTGCGCTGTTGTAGCTGGCGAAGGCTTGAGGGGTGAGTGTCTCGGAAATCACCAGGGTCTGGCCGTTTTCCAGGGCGACCTTGACCACGCCGTCTTTGGCTTGGCCCACCGATTTGATAGCGGCCAGCCGCACGCCGGGGTCGTCTTCACGCAGCAGTTGCTGGTCGGGGTTGCTCAGGGCTTCACGGATTGCTTTGCCGGCGGGGGTGCCTTGGGTGTCGGCGAGGGTGTGCAGCAGGTCATACAGTGGGGTGCCTGCGTCTGGCCCGCCCTGGTTGACGGGGGCTATCGCGTGGCCGAAGTGCAGGCCCTTGAGGGTGTCGAAGCCTTCCTGGACTTGTTCGGCGGCTTCGCGGGTGATCTTGAATCTGTTGCCGTCTTGTTCGAAATAGATCACCCCGGTGTCTTTGTCTTCGGACACGACCTTGAGCGTGTCGATATCGAGCTTGGCGGGCAGGGCGGTGACTTCCTTGTAGTCGTCAGGTTTGATCTGGCTGGCGGGTTTCAGAGGGGTGTCGGTGTGTGCGGCGAGTACCTTGGGTTTGAAGGTTTTATCGCCCGGCCCGGCGGCTGCCAGGGTTTTGGCCTGGTTGAGCAGGGCATTGAAGATACGCTCGGGGGCTTTGGGTTCGCCGGCGCGGGGGGAGGTTGTGGTGTCGGGGCGGTTGATCATTTTTCAGTCCATGTGAGGGGGCGCACTTGGGCTTGATATTAGGCGTTGGTGGGGTGTGAAAATGGGGTTTGGGGTGAGATCGCACAAGCTTTCACAGGTGTGAAATGAGGGGGGGGTGGTGGGTGGGGTGGGGGTACATATCCGTTGCTGCGGTCACGGCGGCTGGCGGTTCCGCTCTTACAGCGGGTCACTTTTGGCAAACGCCCCAAAAGTAACCAAAAGGTCTTTGCCCCACCACTCGGCCCCTCGCTTAGGCTCGGTGTGCCCTCACTCCGGCTTGAATCCGTGGGCCGCCGCGACGGGCCATCCATGGCCCAACGCGGCTAACCCGGCGTCCTGCCGGGTTACCCACGGATTCAAGCCTGCATTCGGCCAGCGTGGTTGACGGGGCCTGTCAGATCAAAATCAAAAGCAGAGCACGGCGGCCTAGTAGCCGACCTGAGTGGTTGAAGCAAAAGCGGATCAAGAGCACAGCAACACACTTCTATCTGATGCACTGCGATCCAAATGTGGGAGCGGGCTTGCTCGCGAAGGCGGTGTGTCAGTTAACTCATGTGTCACTGACCCACCGCCTTCGCGAGCAAGCCCGCTCCCACAAGTTGACCGAGTACAGACCGCCAGCACCGCACTGCTTTTGCTTTTCTGTGGGAGCTGGCTTGCCTGCGATGCAGACACCTCGGTCTATCAGGCACAACCAGTCGATGCCTTCGCAGGCAAGCCAGCTCCCACCTTTGATTGAGTTCAGCCTTCAAGATCAGGTCGGCTGTCAGGCCGCCTCGCGTCCGCTTATGATCTAACCACTCAGGTCGGCTACCAGGCCGCCGTGCTCTGCTTTTGATCTTGATCTGCTTTTGACTTTGATCTTAGGCGCCCCGTTAAACCACGCTGGCCGAACGCAGGCTTGAATCCGTGGGTAACCCGGCAGGACGCCGGGTTAGCCGTGTTGGGCCATGGATGGCCCGTCACGGCGGCCCACGGATTCAAGCCTGCGTGAGGGCACACCGAAGCGTGAGCGAGGTGCCGAGTGGTGGGGCAAGAGCCCTTTGGTTACTTTGGGGCTTTTCCAAAGTGACCCGCCGTAAGGGCGGAACCCATACCCGCCATCACCCAAATACCGGATATGCCCTCAGCGATGCTGAAACCTGGGCAAAGAAGCAATGCGTAACTTAGGCTCCTGCAACCGCGCCAAGTCCGTGGCAATCTGCGCCCGCCAGAAGTGCGCACCGGCCAGTTGCGCATCCACCCACGCCTGGCGCAGCAGCACCTTGGCCTTGTCCACCGACCCGTAGTTGCCCTGGCGCAGTGTCAGTTGGGCCTTGATCCGCAGCATCTGCGGCACAAACCAGCGCTCATGGCGGCCGATAGCCAATTGCAGCGTCTCCTCCAACACTTCCAGCGCAAGTTTTTCCAGGCCCAGGCGCGCCAACCCCAAAGCGTATTCACAACGAAACAGACTGTAGAGCTGACCATCGCCCTGGCCCTGCAGGTGCTGCAGGGCTTCGCCAAGTTGTGGCACGCCTTCTTCCGGCGAGCCCTGGCGGATCAGCAGGATGCTCTCGAAACACAGGCGGAATTGCCGCCAGATATGCAAGTCCTGGCGGGTGGTGCTGTCCTGCAGCAGGCCCAGGTAATACCGCATTTTCGGCAGATTGGACGCCAGCAGCGCCAGGGGGATCGCCCCCAGGCACAAGGTGTACCAGAGGGTCGCCGGGTGATCGAGTGAGACCGCTTCATCGACGCAGGTGCCGATCAGCCGCAGGGCCGGGTCGACGTCGCCTTCCATAAATTGCACCTTCGCCTTGAGGCAGCGTGCGGCGATGCGCTGATCAAACAGCGCGTCGATGATGTGCGAGCGCGGGGCCGACGGTGAACCCAGGGCTTCGTCGATGTTTTGTCGGGCGCCCGCCAGATCGCCCATGTGAAACAGCACCACCGCCCGCATGCGCTTGCCCAGCAGCTGCTGGTTCCCGCTGTTGTTCAATGCAATGTAGCGCTCGGCCAACTCCAGTGCTTCGGCGTACTGGTTACACGCACAGCGATCACCCCAGAGCCCCCACAGCGCGCGAAGTTTGTGCTCGGCATCGCCGAGTTCGCGGCCGTCCTCGCGCACCTGGCGCCATGCTTCACGCAACGGGCCGCCGGTGCCGTCGGTGAGCATCAGCGCGCTGGCCAGCGCGGTGTTCAGCAGCATGCGTTGGCGCGTCGGCAATGGGGTGCTGGCGTCGCTGGCCAGCCCCTGGTCAACCCAGCTGCGGCACTCACTGACCAGCGACAGGCGCAGCCATAACGGTACACCGCCCAACGTCAGTTCAATCCCCAGCGGCAGGTTGCCGGTCGTCGAGTAGGCCCAGTCGAGTGCCGACCGCACCGTGTTGATCTCGGGGCCATACAGCGCGACCCAGGTTTGCGGTGACAGGCCATCCAGGGTCTGCCCGGCTTCCTGCAACACCCCAAGGGCATAGCGCGCATGGCGTTCGGCGGTGGCGTTGGTTTCGCCCTGTTCGGCGAGCTTTTCCAGGGCGTAGGCGCGGGTGGTTTCCAGCAGGCGATAACGCTTGAGCAACTGCGATTCGCCGGCGATCAGCAGTGACTTGTCCATCAGGCTTTCGAGCAGGGGCAGGGCATTGCGCGGGTCGAGGGCGCTGCTGGCAGTCATGGCCTTGACGGCATCAAGGGTGAAGGAGCCGGTGAAGACCGCCAATTGGCGCAGCATCGCCTGCTCGTCGCCGCTGAGCATCGAATAGGTCCAGTCCAGGGTCGCGCTCAGTGAGCGATGGCGGGCGAGGGCGGTGCGCCGGCCGGTCATTTGCAGGCGGAAGCTGCCGTCCAGCAGGCCGACCAGGTCCTGGATGCCAAAGGTGCGTACCCGCGCGGCGGCTATTTCGATGGCCAGCGCATTGCTGTCGAGCTTGCGGCAGATGGCGCTGACGGCCGCCACGTCGGCGTCGTTGAATACAAAGTCGGGGTCAAGGGCGCGCACGCGCTCCACAAACAGGCGCACGCCGGACCATTTCAGGGCTTCGACGGCGCTGAGTGTCGTGTGTTCGTCGGGCACTTGCAGCGGCGCCAGGTCGTGCACGCGCTCGCCGTCGGCGCGCAGCGGCTCGCGGCTGGTGGTCAGCACGTAGCATTGAGGGGCACTGCGCAAGAGGGTTTCCACGGCATCGGCGGTGGCCGGCAACACGTGTTCGCAGTTGTCCAGTACCAGCAACAGGCGGCGGTCGGCCAGGGTGGCGGCGATGCTGTGCAGCGGCTCGTCGCTGACGGTCTGGATGCCCAGGGCGCTGGCAAGCATGCCGGTGACCCATTGCCCGCTGGTGGCCGGCGCCAGGTCAACGAAGCAGGTGTCCAGCTTGAGTTGGTTGGCTAACTGATGGGCCACGGCCATGGCGACGGTGGTCTTGCCGATGCCGCCAGGGCCGGTGATGGTCAAGAACCGCTGGTTCAGCACCTGGTCGGCAAGGCTGTCGACCAACTCATCGCGGCCAATCACTTCGCAGGACGGCGGCGCGACAGAGGGCTCATGGACGCGCGCGTGGGGCACCGGCAGATTGTCTTCGCCGGCCGCCTGCACGGTCACCGGCGCCACGAAGCGATAGCCGCGGCCCGGTACCGTGACGATATAGCTGAAGTTGCCATCGTCGCCCAAGGCCCGGCGCAGCGCGACGATCTGCGCGCGCAGGTTGCATTCCTCCACCACCACCTTGGGCCAGGCGAACGAGATCAGCTCGGCTTTCTCCAGCAGTTCGCCGGCGCGGGTGGCCAGGGCAATCAGCAAATACAGGGCGCGGCTGCCCAAGGTGACGGGCTCACCGTTTCGCAGCAATACGTGTTGGCGTGCGAGTAACAGGAAGGGGCCAAAACCAAGGGCGCTTTCGGCGCACGCCGGGGCCAGGGGTTCTGCGTCCATGAAGGACACTGCGTGGTTCTTGCTCGAGCTCATCAATTCGTCCTTTTTATAGTCAGGCTTGTTATTGGCGATCAGGCCATTCGCCCTTTTGGGTACAGATGTGCAGCAGCAGTCTTGGAAAGTTGATGTCGATCAAAAAGTCGGAAAGGTCGCCCTCCTTTGGGGCGTTGTCGTTTTTATTGGCGTGCCACGGATTGTGTTTCAGTTGATGAGACTGTCTCAAAGCTGAAACATTTTATTACCAGAAACAGGGATAAAGCAGAATGTATGCCAGTTGGCATGTAACAAAGATGACAACAACCGCATGAAATTTATGGTGATTTTTAGGGTCGTCGAGGCCGCCTGAAAGGCTTCGTTCGGAAAGGCGAATATTTCTAATTGTGTCGTTCGGGATGCCGAATAAATCGGCGCCTATTTGGCGGTGGGTTATTCACTGTGTATCGCTGTGTATCCGCGCACCACCTTGATACACCGGCATGACGTTCTGTCGTGTTTGCGACACAGAGCGGATACACGCCTGGCTTTAACTCTGTTCACCAGCCGGCGCTGGCGGTCACGCACCGCCATTTGCGCCCTGGTCACACTCAGTCAAGCCAGGAGATACACCGATGAAGCGTCCTTACGCTGCCCTTGCGGCAACCCTCGCCCTGTCCCTCAGCGCCTTCGCGGCGGTGGCTCATGCCGATGAGCCCAAACCTCAGGAAAAGTGCTTCGGCGTGTCCCTCGCCGGCGCCAACGACTGCGCCGCCGGCAAGGGCACCTCGTGCGCCGGCACCGCCACCGCCGACTATCAGGGCAACGCCTGGGTGCTGGTGGACAAAGGCACCTGCACCCAGATCAAGACCCCCAAGGGCTACGGCAGCCTGACGGAACAGCCGTGATCCAGCGCCTGCTGCCCCAGGCACTGCTGTTGCTGGTGGCGCGGCTCGGTATCGCCGCGGTGTTCTTCCTGTCGGGGCGCACCAAGGTCACGGGTTTTCTGAACCTCAAACCGTCGACCTACGCGCTGTTCCGTTCCGAATATGCCTTGCCGTTGATTCCGTCGGACTGGGCTGCGCACCTGGCCACCTACGCCGAACACCTGTTCCCGCTGCTGCTGGTGCTGGGCCTGCTGACACGTCCGGCCGCGGCCGCGCTGCTGGGCATGACCCTGGTGATCGAGGTGTTTGTGTACCCCGACGCCTGGCCGGTGCACCTGACCTGGGCGGGCCTGCTGCTGCCGCTGCTGGCCTATGGCGGCGGAGCCTGGTCGCTGGACCGCTTGCTGTTGAGCAAATCTTTACAACCCTGATGGAGAGTCCCGATGCGAATGCTTTCTTCCCTGGCCATTGCGATGGCAATGACCGTTCCGCTGTTGGCCCAAGCGGCCGACACCGCGCAGCCCGGCACCGGCAAAAGCGTGGTGATCGTGCCCGGCTCGTTTGTCGACGGGTCCGGCTGGCGTGTGGTGCACGACATCCTGATTCACAAGGGCTACAAGGTCACCGTGGTGCATCAAAGCCACGAGAACCTCGCCGCCGACGTGGCTGAAGCGCGCGAAGTGCTCGAGCAGCAAGTGGGGCCGGTGGTGCTGGTGGGCCACAGCTCCGGTGGTGCGGTGATCTCGATTGCCGGCGATCGCGACAAGGTCAAGTCGCTGGTCTACGTCTCGGCGTTCCAGCCGGAAGTGGGCGAGAACATGGCCCAGCTGATTGGCTCCATGCCCGCGCCCAGCGATGACATCAAGCCAAGCCGCGATGGCCACTTGTTCTTCGACCGCACTCGGTTCAACGCCGATTTTGCCGCCGACCTGACCACCAACCGCACCGACTTCATGGCCGCCTCCCAAGTGCCGGCCACCACCGCGCTGTTCGGCGGCACCGTGTGGGCTGCGGCCTGGCACAAGAAGCCGACCTATGCGGTGGTGTCCACCGACGACCGCGCACTGAGCCCCGCGCTGCAACGCTGGATGTACCAGCGGGCCGGCTCCAGGGTCACCGAAATCAAGGCCAGCCACTCGGTGTACATCGCCCAGCCTGAGGCTGTGGCGAAGGTCATCGAAGACGCCGCGTCTGTCATCAAGTAACCCACACACCCACACAGGAAAACACCATGAACACTGCACTCAAATCCCGCTTGAGCCTCGCCGCTGCCGCCGCCCTGATCGCTATGGCCTCGGCTTCATTCGCCAGCGCCGCAAGTGCCGCCGACCAGCAGGAAAAACCCGGCCGCTGCTACGGCGTCAACAGCTGCAAGGGCGAAAGCCTGTGCGCCACCGCCAAGCACGACTGCAAGGGCCTCAACAGCTGCAAGGGCGAGGGCGTGATCGTCAAGACCCCATCCGAATGCCTCAAGGCCGGCGGCACCCTGACTGAACCGAAATAAACCATCACCCCTTGCCGGCGCGGGCTTGCCCACGAAGCGCGTTAACGAGGACGCGGGCGTGCAGACAGTGCACAGCGTGCTCAAGTTTTTCGCGCAAACCCGCGCCTGCAGTTTTACTGGAGAGCCGCCATGCTGACATCCAACCCGCCCTTTTCGGGCTATGGCCTGGGCCTGCGCAAGGAACACTACTGCGATTTCCTGGAGACCTCGGTGCCCGTGGATTTCGTCGAAGTGATCTCCGAGAATTTCATGGTCGCGGGCGGCCAGCCCCGGCACATCCTGCGCCAGATCCGCGCACGGCACCCGGTGGCATTGCACGGGGTGTCGATGTCCATCGGCAGCGCTGAAGGGCTTGACCCGCACTACCTGCAGCGCCTCAAGGCGCTGGTCGATGAAATTGAGCCGTTGTTTGTGTCCGACCACTTGAGCTGGTCGCGCAGGGGCAATTTCAATGCCCACGACTTATTGCCGGTGCCCTACACCGAGGAGGCGCTGGACCGGGTCTGCGCCAATATTCATCAGGCCCAGGAAGTACTCGGCCGCACGCTGCTGGTTGAAAACCCGTCCAGTTACCTGGCGTTTGATGGCGCGTCCATGAGCGAATGGGACTTTATTGCCGCCATGGCCCGGCGTACCGGCTGTGAGCTGTTATTGGACGTGAACAATGTGTTTGTCAGTGCCAGCAATCATGGCTTCGATGCGCTGGCGTTTCTCGCGGGCATGCCTGCCGAACGCGTGCGCCAGGTGCATTTGGCCGGCCATAGCCAGGGCCGCGCGTTGTTGATCGACAGCCACGACCGCCCGGTGTGTGCCGGGGTGTGGGAACTGTATGCCCACGCCATCGCGTTACTGGGGCCGGTGGCGGTGATGATCGAGCGCGACGATGAGCTTCCACCGCTGGCCGAGTTGCTTCAGGAGCTGTCCACGGCCCGTGCCTTGGCAGCGCAGCAATGAACCTGGCCGAGTGGCAGCAGGCGTTTCGCACCTGGCTGGTGAGCGCCTCGGACGAGGCCGCGCAGGTGCTGGGCAATCACCGCGCAGGCCTGGCGGTGTACCAGAACAACTACCGCGCACAATTGGTGGGCTGCCTGGAGCAGGCGTTTCCGAACCTGCGTCGATGGCTGGGCGATGAGGCCTTTCTGGCGGCCAGCATTGCCCATATCGACCAGCATCCCCCGCATGCCTGGACGCTGGATGCGTATCCCGAAGGTTTCTACGCGACGCTGAAGACGGTGTTCCCGCACAACCCCGATGTGCATGAGTTGGCCTGGATCGAGTCGGCGTTGAATGAAGCGTTCGTCGCCGCCGATGCGTCGCCTGTGCCCGTGCACGCGTTGGCTGAAGTGGAATGGGACAGCGCGGTTTTGCAGCTGACCCCGTCGCTGCGTTGCCATGCCTTGACCACCAATGCCGAGGCCATATGGTCTGCGCTGTGGCAGGAAACCGAACCGCCCGAGGCGGTGATGCTGGAGGAGGCGGGCGGCTTGTTGGTCTGGCGGCGCCAGTTCACCTCGCGCTTGCGTCAGGTGCAGGCGCTGGAGCTTGACGCTTTGCTGCATGTGCAGGGCGACGGCCGTTTTGCAAGGTTGTGTGAATTTTTGGTGGCGCGCCTGGGCGAGGAGGCGGGCGTGGTCCGGGCCGGTGAATACCTGGCCGCATGGCTGGGCAGTGAGTTGATTGTGGGGGCCGTGGCGAGTGAATAACCTGTGGCGAGCGGGCTTGCTGTGGCGAGCAGGCTTACTGTGGGGAGGCTGGCTCAGCGTGGTGGAGGCTGAGCTTTTGTGGCAAGCCCGCTCGCCACGACGTTGGCGGTGGCAAACATGAAAACTCTGACAGCGAGGCAATTGGCCACTGAAAAAATCCGCGTCTGCCCGTACTCTAGGGGCCTTTGTTACCAGCGCCGGATTGTTCATGTCTTCTGTTGCCGATGGGTTGCCCTCCAATAAACGCTTGCCGGCCGTAATCGCCCTTTCTTTGGGGATCGGCATGGCGACCCTCGACACGGCCATCGTCAACACCGCGCTGCCCACATTGGCCGAAGGCATCGGCACCGACTCGGCCTCGGTGATCTGGGTGGTCAACGCCTACCAACTGGCGATTATCGCCACGGTGCTGCCATTCGCTTCGTTGAGTGATGTGTGGGGGCACCGTCGGGTATACCTCGGTGGGTTGCTGCTGTTTATTGTCTCGTCGCTGTTTTGCGGGCTGGCCGGGTCGTTGCTGACCCTGACGGCCGCGCGCGTGGCGCAAGGCCTGGGCGCGGCGGCGGTAATGAGCGTGAATACCGCGTTGCTGCGGCATATCTACCCGGCAAAAATGCTCGGGCGCGGCCTTGGCTACAACTCGCTGGTGGTGGGGCTGGCGTTCACACTCGGGCCGACTGCCGCGTCGGCGATTCTGTCGGTGGCAAGCTGGCACTGGCTGTACCTGATCAACGTGCCGCTGGGCCTTTTGGCCCTGGGGCTGGGCCTGCGTTCATTGCCGACATTGCCCATGACCGGTCACGCGTTCGACCGCCTCGCCGCGCTGCTGTGTGCCGGGTTGTTCGCCTTGCTGGTGCTTGGCCTGGGTACGGCGGTGCACGGCGCCCAGGGCGCACTCACCCTGGGCCTGATCGCCGTGGCGCTGGTCTGCGGTGCGTTACTGTTGCGCCGCCAGGCTGGGCACCCGGCGCCGATGCTGGCTCTGGATCTGTTCAAGCGCCCGGTGTTTGCGCTGTCTTCCCTGACTGCGATCTGTGCGTTCAGCGCCCAGGGTCTGGCCTTTGTGTCATTGCCGTTTCTGCTGCAGGCAGTGCTTGGTCATAGCCAGGTGGAAACCGGTTTTCTGATGACGCCGTGGCCGGCCGTTGTTGCGGTCATGGCCCTGGTCGCAGGGCGCCTGGCAGACCGCGTGTCGCTGGGCGTGTTGTGCGGCATCGGCCTGTTGCTGCTCAGTGCGGGGATGGCGGCGCTGGCAACCCTGGGCAGCGGCGCGTCGGCCTTTGATATCGGCTGGCGCATGGCGCTGTGCGGCGCCGGGTTTGGCTTTTTTCAATCGCCCAACCTCAAGGCGATCATGACCAGCGCACCCTTGGCCCGCAGCGGCGGGGCCAGCGGCATCGTGGCGATCTCGCGGCTGCTGGGGCAAACGCTGGGGGCGTCATTGGTGGCGTTGTGTTTTCACCTGTCCCTGGGCAGTGGCCCGCAATACGCGTTGTGGCTGGGTTGCGTGTTTGCGTTGGTGGGCAGTGTGGCCAGCGGTCTGCGTTTGCTGCCCTATGGGAAAAAGGCGTGATGGGGCGTTGTAAAGTCCGCCATGGGAAGGCTAACGTGGTGGCCTGAATATTTCAGGATGTTTCAGCTCTATGTCCAGCCTGGCCCACCGCACTGCCGATACCACGTCCCGACGCGCCGCGCTGACCCTCGCGTTATGCCTGCCCAGCGACGTGTTGCTGTACCTGCTGTTGCCGATGGAATCCCAGGCCTTTGGCATCACGCTGGCGCAGGCCGGGGTGTTGTTGGCAGCCAACCGCCTGGTGCGGATTTTTGGCTATCGGCATGTGCTCAATTTCTATGCGCGCAACGGTGACCGGCTGACGTGCATGATTGCTGCCGGCGCGGCGACGGTGTGCGCCCTGGGCAACTCGCTGCTGTCGGGGTTCGCTGCGCTGCTGGGCTTGCGGCTGATCTGGGGCCTTTGTTTTGCCGCGTTGAACCTGTCGACCCAAGTATTGGCAACGTCCGAGCCCGCTGGTGCAGCCCGCCGGGCGGGGCGTTCACGCGCGATGATCGCCCTCGGCCCGATGCTGGCACTGCCGCTGGGTGGCTGGTTGACCTTATGGGCAGGCCCACGCCCGATCTTTGTGATGCTTGCCGGCTGCTGCCTGGCGGGCTTGTGGGTGGCGCGTGGCTTACCCACCGCCGGGCATGATTTGCACAGCACCGGGCGGCGCTTCAAGTGGCCCGACAGTGTGGCGACCTGGTCGTTTATCGAAGGCGTGGCGCTGGACGGGCTGTTTATTTTTGGCCTGTCGATCCAGGCGCAGAAGATTCTCGGCGGCGATGCGGTGCTGATCGCCGGCGGTTTGATGGCCCTGCGGTACGCCTCGGAAATGCTCCTGAGCCCCCTGGGCGGCCGTGCGGCGCAACGCTTTGGCGCCACGTCGATGCTGTTGTTGTTTTCATTCTTGAGTGCCCTGGCCCTGACTGCGTTCGGCAGTTATTGGGTGATCGTCGGCGCGGCGGCGGTATTGGTGCTGCGCGCGCTGCAACTGCCGCTGGTGACCACCCTGGTGGCCGAGCGCAACCCAGGCTCGATGCGCGTCTCGGCACTGGCGTCGAACGCGGTGTGGCGCGATGTCGGCGCGGGCCTCGGGCCGTTACTGGCGGGCCTGTTGCTGCCGGTGGCGTCAGCGCCGTGGGTGTTCGGCCTGGCGGGCGCGGCCATCGCGGTGAGCGCGGTATTTTGCTGGCGCACTCAGGTTTCCAACTGACCAGGTGAGGTGGTGTGGTGTCCCTTCAAGAAGATTTCGTGCGGGTGCTGGATGAGTCGTATCAACACTGGAGCGGCCAGGGGCTGCCGGCGCCGGAACACCTCAACGCGCAGCAGCGCCTGAGCTGGCTGCACGCCCACGCACCCTATAGTCTGCTGGCCCACGACGGCGCCGCCGATCCGCGTTTTACCTACGCCAATGCGTGCGCGTTGCAGTGCTTCAAATACCCTCGCGAGACGTTTATCGGCATGCCTTCACGCTTCAGCGCCTCGGAACGTGATCGCGCCGAACGCCAGGTATTGCTTGAGCAGGTGACCGCCCATGGTATCGCCCAGGGCTACAGCGGCTGGCGCGTGGATGCGCACCATCAGCCGTTCATGATCTACGCCGGGGTGGTCTGGACCTTGCTCGACAAGGCCGGCGAGCCGTGTGGGCAAGCCGCGCTGTTCTGGCCGGATGAACAGCGCATCGGCGTGCTGGCTTAGGCGCTTTTAAGGCTGTCCAGCCATGCGGGGTCGAGGCGGGTTTGCTCGGTGTCGATGCCCAGTGCCTGCATCTTCGCCTGGTGGGCGTCGATCTCGCCGACCAATTGCGCCTGGGCACTGGAGTTGGCGTCCAGCGCATGCATCTGCGTGAGCCCCAAGTGGTAAAAACGCAACAGCTTGATCGCCGCCGGGTCGTTGGCCTGCACGCCTTCGGTGACCTTGTGCATCACGTTGGTCACGCTCATCAAACTGCGCTTGAGCTGCCAGCCATACACCGCCGGCGCGAGCCAGGGCTGGGTCCAGAACGGGCCGCGCACCAACGCGACGGTGATCAACACCCCGGCAAACACACCGCCGACGTTGAAGCGCAAGTTGTCACCGCCGGGCTCGCCGAACAGCATGACCGCCAGGCTCGACAGCAGCATTGCCAAGGCCACGAACAGCACGGCAATGATCAGGGTGCTGCGGCGGGTCTGCTGGCGGAAAGTGGCAGGGTCACAGGGTTTGAGCTCGAACATCCGGGTCTGGTCTCAAGAAGGGGCGGGGTGGCATCTTCGCATGCTTTGCGCAATCAAGTTGAACGATGGCTTCGCGCGGTTTCTCTAGATCTGTGTAGCCCCCGTGAGGTAAACCATCATGCCCGAATACAAACAGCCGCCGCCCGGCACCCCTGACCCTGACCGCACACCCGGTGAAGAGGAGCGCGACAACGATGCGTTGCGCCCCAACGACCCGGCGGAGCGTCAGGACGACGATGTGGAACAGGTCGAGCAAGACCTTGAACACCTTCATGACAAAGCCCGCCCGCTTTAAAACAAGGAGATCGCCGTGAGTAATCCCCCGCAAGGCCCGCGTTCAGACGAGCATGGCAGTGGCAAGGACGAACTGGGTTTTGACCCGGATTCCCCCGATGTGGCCGACCCGCAAGTCGACCCAGTCGGCCCTGCGATCGCGCCGTTGGACAAGGAAAAACAGCCGAAAAAAAAGCCGCCCTATGATCCGCTGGGCGACTTGAAAACTACTTGAAGAAACACGACAAGCCCCGCCATTGCGGGGCTTGTGCTTATTTGGGTGGCACCCAGGTGACGTCGGTAATACCGAACTTTTCCGCCCAGGGCCGGGTGGTTTTTTTCACCTGTTCGTGACCCACACGCCCGATGCGGCTGACATGGGCGATGTCGGCATCCACCGCGGCCCAATGCCACGCCTCGGCGTTGTTCATCACTTCCGCGCGCACCACAAAGGACTTCGGTTGGCCGTGAAGCTGGTAATTAATGGTGTAGATTTTTGCGGTACTCATGTTGCCTCCCTGTCTTGTTATAGATGGATAGGTGAGTGTTCAAAAAGGTTCAGTCAAAATGACAAGTCGCGCATTGGCCCGGCATAGTGAGCGCTTCGCCCCGCGCTCAAGGATCGCGCCATGCCCCGTTTGACTCATCGCCAGCTTTACCTGCAACGCCTGGGCTACGACACGCCGCCGCCGCCGACCCTGCAAACCCTGCAGCAATTGCAGCTGCGCCATGTGTGCACCTTTGCCTTTGAAAGCCTGTCGACGTTGCTGCGCTGCCCAGTGCCGATCGACTTGCCGAGCATCGAGCAAAAGGTGCTGCTCGATGGGCGTGGCGGGTATTGCTTTGAGTTGAACCACTTGTTTCTCGCGCTCTTGCAGGATTTGGGTTTCGAGGCGCGCGGTCTCACCGGCTGGGTCGTGATGGGCGGGCCGGTAGATGCGCGCACCGGGCGCACCCATCGCCTGAGCCTCGTCACCCTGGAGGGCGTGCGCTATGTCACCGACGTCGGCTTCGGCGGCATGGTGCCGAGCAGCCCCTTGCAACTGGACACCGAGGCGACCCAGGCCACCGCCCACGAACCCTATCGGCTGACGTTCAATGGCGCCGATTACACCTTGTGGGCCAAGGTGGGCGAGGAGTGGCGTGGCTTGTATGTGTTTGATCTGCAGGTGCAGGCGGACAGGGACTATGAAATCGGCAACTGGTACGTGTCGACGCACCCGGATTCGGTGTTTGTTGGCCAATTGAAAGCTGCACTGCTCGCGCCGGGTAAACGCTACACATTGAACAACGCCCACTATGCGGTCCACTGCCTGGATCAGCCCAGTGAAAAGCGCGCAATCGAGAGCGTCGATGAGCTGCTGGCAGTGTTGCATGGAACCTTGGGTATTCGCCTGCCGGCGCATCCTCTTCTTCGCGAGAGCCTTAATGGCCTAGTGATGGCAATTTCCAAAGAAGCTTGAGATAGAGCCTGCGCTGAAGCGTTTTTTCTCCAAATCGACGCAAATTAATTCGAACCTTTCGCGAAAGCCGAGGTTCAAAGCGATTCCTGAATAATTTGCTCACCAGACAAGGAGATTTAAAAAGATGTCCAAGCTATTCGGAAAATTCCTCAAGGGCTCCTCGCTGTTGGCGCTGGTCGCTGCGCCTGCCGTGGTGTTCGCCGCTGCACCGACAGGCCCGATTTCCGTTTTCGGTCTGCAGGGCAGCTACAACGACTTCAAACTTGAAGGCGGCAGCGAAAGCGACAAGGACCACATGCCTGAAGCGGGCCTGTTCTACAACTTCGGCAACAAGCTCACCGCTGAATCCGGCTTTATCTACCAGGCCGGGATCGAAGCCAAGTACGGCGAGAAGAGCGACAACAAACTCAAGGAAGGCCAGGCTGACCTGGACCTCGGCTGGCGTGCCGCGCTCGACGCGCGCAACTTTGTCGACGTGATTGTGGGTGGCGGCTATACCTGGACCCGCTACGAGCCGGACACCAATGACTACGACGTCAAGCTCACCAACAAGTCGCCGTTCGCCAAGGCGGCCCTGGGTTACAACCACCAGTTCGATGACATGACCCTGCGCGTCGAAGCCGGTGCCCGTCGTACCATCGACGGCCGTGCCAAGCTCAAAGTCGATGGCGTGGGCAGCGACACCGTGGACCTCAAGGACCGCACCAACCCTTACGCTGAAGTCAGCCTGCTGATGAACCAGAAAGGCGACCTGCCAGTGATGGCGGGCCTGTACTACACCCGTACCGAATACAAGCTGGACGACGACTCCTATGTCGCCGACAACACCAAGCTCAAGCGTGACGAGTACGGTTTCAAGGTCGGTATCGCGTTCTAAGCGAACCTCAAGGATGCGGGGTGGCCAACGCCCCGCATTCGACTGTCCCACCAAGCCCCCTTTGTGTCCGCCAAAACCCTCAACGCCGTGGCGTCGCTGCCTTAGTGTGCAAGCAGCTTCCACAGCCTAAGAAGAGAGGGTGGCCATGCGCCGCATTGCCTTATTGTTGGCCGTCCTCGGCCTGCTCACCGCCTGTGACGACACGCCCAAACATCCCCCCGAACGCGCCACTGCGGCCACTGCGATGCCGGCTGACCCGGCGTTGGCCCAGGTCTACGACACCAGTTGCAAGCTGTGCCACGCAAACCCTGCGTCCGGCGCGCCGCTGACCGCTGACAAGGCTGCGTGGAACCCGCGCATTGCCCAAGGCACCGACACGCTGCTCGACCACAGCATCAACGGCTACAACGGCATGCCGCCGATGGGCCTGTGCATGCAGTGCTCCGAGGCGCAGTTTGTGGCGCTGATCAGCTTTATGGCCGGTGTTGAACGCCAACAATAAGAACGGGGTGGTGGATGGCGCTCTCACGGCGGCAACTCTTGCAACAAACGGCTGCGGCCGGGGCGTTCCTGGCGCTGGCCGGCAACCCGGTGCTGGCGCAATTGGCCCGCGCGCCACGCCTGATTCCGTGGCGCAACTGGTCGGGGGCGCAGACGTGCCTGCCGCTGGCGCGCCTGGCCCCCAAAGACCTGGATGAACTGGTGCAGGTGATCCGTCAGGCGCCCGGCACTGTTCGGCCGGTCGGCTCGGCACATTCATTCAGCGCGCTGGTGCCGACTGACGGCACGTTGGTCTCGCTGAGTGGCTTCAATGGGCTGCTGGCCCACGACCGCGCGACCCTGCAAGCGACCTTCGCCGCCGGCACGCCGATGTCACGC
Source organism: Pseudomonas sp. LBUM920 (assembly GCF_003852315.1). Classification (NCBI taxonomy): domain Bacteria; kingdom Pseudomonadati; phylum Pseudomonadota; class Gammaproteobacteria; order Pseudomonadales; family Pseudomonadaceae; genus Pseudomonas; species Pseudomonas edsoni (SeqCode). The sequence continues at coordinate 4,031,172 of NZ_CP027762.1, read as the reverse complement.
ATGGGTCCGGCGCTCAAGGCGGTGGGGCAAGCGTTGCCGAACATGGCGGACATCGATTACCAGACCCTGGCCGGGGCGATTTCTACCTCCACCCATGGCACCGGCGTGCGCTTCACCTCGTATTCGGGCTGCGTCACCGGGTTGCAACTGGTGACGGCCCAGGGCGAGGTGCTGGATTGCGACGCCCAGCGTCACCCCGAGGTCTTCAGCGCGGCGCGGGTTTCTCTTGGGGCCTTGGGCGTGGCCACCCGGATTCGTTCGCAAAACCGCGCGCCGTATCGCCTGCTGGAGCGCCAGTGGATCGCCAAGACCGAAGAGCTGCTCGAAGACGTCGACAAGCACACGCGTGAAAACCAGCACTGGGAAATGCTCGTGGTCACCCATTCCGACTACGCGCTGTCCATCGCCCTCAACGAAACCCAAGCGCCTGAAACGCCGCCGATTGACCCGGCCGAGGCGGGCGGCAACGCGTTTGTGTCGATTATCGAAAAGCTCGACAAATACGCCAGTGATTTCCCCGACACCCGTCGTACCTTGCTCAACAGCCTGCGTTTTTTTGCGCGCTTTGAAGACCGCGTGGCCGAGTCGTTTCAGGTCTACGCCAACGTGCGCACTGTGCGTTTCAACGAGATGGAGTACTCGGTGCCTGCCGAACACGGTCCGGCCTGCCTGCGCGACATCCTCAAGCTGATCACCGACAAGGACCTGCGCACCTGGTTTCCTATCGAGTACCGCTACGTCAAGGCCGATGACATCCCCTTGAGCATGTTCGAAGGCCGCGACAGCTGTTCGATCTCGGTGCACCAGCATTACGCCATGGACCATCACAACTTCTTTGCCGCCGTGGAGCCGATTTTCTGGAAGTACGCCGGGCGCCCGCACTGGGGCAAATTGCACACCCTCAACGCGCGCACCTTGCAGCCGTTGTACCCGCGCTGGGACGAATTCACGCGGGTGCGCCGTGAGCTGGACCCTGGCGGCAAATTTCTCAATGCGCACCTGTCATCCATCCTGGGAGTGGCCTGATGAACCGACGGCATTTTGTCCTGGGCACCGCTGCTGCACTGGCCGGCGGCGCCTGGCTGCTGCGCCCGAGTGATCGCGGCGGCCCGTACAGCGAGTATTTCCGCAGCCTGAATAATGAGCTCAAGGCGCATGGGCCGATGCGTCCGGTGATGCTGATTGACCTGGACCGCCTGGATCACAATATCGATGTGGTGATGCAGTCTGTGGGCCGTGGTGGCAAGCACTTGCGGCTGGTGGAGAAATCGCTGCCGTCGCCGGGGTTGCTGGCCTACATCGCCAAACGTGCGGGTACGCAGCGGTTGATGTCGTTTCATCAGCCGTTTCTGAATCACGATGCCCAGGTGTTTCCCGAGGCGGATATCTTGATGGGCAAGCCGCTGCCAGTGCGTTCGGCCGAGGTGTTTTATCACACCCATAAAGGCCCGTTCGAGCCCGCTCGGCAGTTGCAGTGGTTGTTGGATACGCCCGAGCGGCTGCAGCAATACCTGGCGCTGGCCCAGGGGTTGGGCACGCGCATGCGGGTGAATATCGAATTGGACGTGGGCCTGCATCGCGGCGGGGTCAGTGATAACGCGGTGCTGGCGCAGATGCTCAGGTTGATCGGTGCTCATCCGCAGCATTTGGCGTTTTCCGGGTTCATGGGCTATGACCCGTTCGTGGGGATGGGCGTGCCGGGCATTCTCGGCTCGCCCCAGGCGCTGTTCGAGCACGTGATGCAGCGTTATGACGGGTATGTCGATTTTACGCGTCGGCAATTTGCCGGGTTATGGGGCGAAGGGCTGACATTGAATACGGCGGGCAGCCCCAGTTATCGCATGCATGAGCAGGAACGCACCAGCAGCGAGGTGTCGGTGGGCACGGCGTTGCTCAAGCCCACCCATTACGATCTGCCGTCGCTGAGTGAGCATGTGCCGGCCGCGTTTATCGCTACGCCGGTATTGAAAAGCACCGGTCAGGTGACGATTCCGGCGTTGGAGGGGACGTCGCGGGTGTTTTCGTGGTGGGACCCGAATCAGCGCGAGACCTTCTTTATATATGGCGGTAACTGGATGGCGGAGTTTGAGTCGCCCTCGGGGCTGCAAAGCAATGGATTGTATGGGCGCAGTTCGAACCAGGAGATGGTTAACGGTTCGCCTGCGGTGGGGTTGAGGGTTGAGGATCAGGTGTTTTTGCGGCCCACGCAGAGTGAGTATGTGCTGTTGCAGTTTGGGGATCTGCTGGCGGTGCGCGGCGCAAAGATAGTGGAGACTTGGCCGGTTTATGGCTGACTCCAGGGGCAGGCTTGCGCTGAATGCCGGTGCGTTGCTGCCCTCGGACAGGCACTCGAGCGCTCCCGACTGACGGCTATTGTCAGAGATTTCCTACAAGAGTACAAATGTACTCCATGACGACCCTGACCCCCCGCCGCACTGCCATCCTGACCTTCATCCGCGACCGCATCGCGCAGCAAGGCCAGCCCCCCAGCCTCGCCGAGATCGCCGAGGCGTTCGGTTTTGCCTCCCGCAGCGTTGCGCGTAAGCACGTGGTGGCCCTCACGGAAGCCGGTTATATCGAGGTCAACCCTAACCAGGCCCGGGGCATCCGCCTGCTCAACCAGCCGGCACGCCCGGAATGGCTGGATGTGCCCGTGCTCGGCCGCGTCGCCGCCGGTTTGCCGATTGGCGCCGACGCCGAAGTGCACAACCGCCTGCAACTGGACCCCGCCACCTTTGCGAAAACCCCGGATTACCTGTTGCGGGTGCAGGGCGATTCGATGATCGAAGACGGCATTCTCGACGGCGACCTGGTCGGCGTACGCCGCAGCGCCGAAGCCTTGAACGGCCAGATTGTGGTGGCGCGCCTGGACGGCGAGGTCACCATCAAACGCTTCGAGCGCCATGGCGAGCACGTGCGCCTGCTGCCGCGTAACCCCGCGTATCAACCCATCGAGGTAGGCCCCGACCAGGACCTGGCCATCGAAGGGGTGTTCTGCGGCCTGGTGAGGCAAGGCTGATGGGCGCCGTCGTTGCCCTGGACTCGCTGTTCAATGGCGGCCGAGTCTGGAAGGGCCGGCCTGTTGCACCGCCGGCCAGCGTGCACCCCACCGGGCTGGCGGCGCTGGACGCGGTGCTGCCCAGCGGCGGCTGGCCGGAGGCGGCCCTGAGCGAAATCCTGATGGCCAAGGAAGGGGTCGGCGAATTGCAACTGGTGCTGCCGACCCTGGCGCGTTTATCAACGGCAGGCGAGCGCATCGTGCTGGTCGCGCCGCCTTACACGCCGTACCCGCACGCCTGGCAGAACGCCGGGGTGGATTTGCGCCAGCTTTCGGTGATCCAGGCCGAGGAGCGCGATACCTTGTGGGCCGTCGAACAATGCCTGCGTTCCGGCAGTTGCGGCGCCGTGCTGTGCTGGCCGCGCAAGGCCGATGACCGCGCCTTGCGCCGTTTGCAGGTGGCGGCCGAAACCGGCCAGACCCTGGCGTTTGCCTGGCGCTCTTTACACGAGGCAATCAATGCCTCGCCCGCTGCCTTGCGCCTGGCCGTTGAGGCAAAACCGGCGCAAGTGCGGGTGCTCAAATGCCGGGGCGGGCTGGCCCATCCGGCGCCGATTGCGCTGGCCGGGCACTGAGGTTGCCATGCGCTGGGTGTGTATTGTCTTCCCGCAATTGGCGCTGGACGGGGTGCAGCGTGTGCATCCCGAGCCCGACCAGCCGCTGGTGTTGCTGGCTGGTACGCCGCAGCGTCGCGTGTTGCAAACCGTCAATGCCGCCGCCCGCGCGTTGGGCCTGCGCCCCGGTCAATCGCTGACGGCTGCGCATGCGCTGGCCAAGACCTTCGCCAGCGCCGAATACGACCCCGCAGAAATCGAGCGCTGGCAGCAGTTTCTGGCGGCCTGGGCTTACCGTTTCAGTTCCCAGGTCAGTGTGTATTACCCGCGCGCCTTGCTGTTCGAGATCGAATCGAGCCTGGGGCTGTTCGGGCCGTGGGCGCAGTTCGAGGCGCGGTTGCGCAACGAGCTGACAGCGTTGGGGTTTCGCCACCGTATCGTCGCCGCGCCCAATCCGGCGGCGGCGCGGGTGCTGGCCAATATCTACGATGGCCTGGCCGTGGCCGATGATCACGCGCTGCACCAAGCCCTGGCGCCATTGCCTGTCGACCGTTCAGGCCTCGACCCGCAGGCCGCCACCGCCTTGTCACGCATGGGCCTGCGCACGCTGGCCCAGGTGCAGGCGTTGCCCCGCCACACGCTGGCGCGACGCTTTGATGCCGGCTTGCTCAAGCACCTGGATGCGTTGAGCGGGCAGCGGCCGCTGCCACTGGCGTTCTATCAGCCACCGGACCAGTTCGATGCACGCATCGAGCTGAATTTCGATGTGCAATCCCACCAGGCCTTACTGTTTCCGTTGCGCCGCCTGACCGGAGACCTGTCGGCCTTCCTTTGCGGTCGCGACAGCGGCGTGCAGCGTTTCGACCTGCACCTGGAACACGCCCAGGCGCCTGACAGCGTGATCAAGGTCGGCCTGCTCAGCGCCGAGCGCGAACCGGCGATGCTGTTCGAACTGGCCCGCGGCCGTCTGGAGCAGGTGCAAGTCACCTCGCCGGTACGCGGCTTTCGCCTGGTCGCCCAAGACCTGCCGGTGTTCGTGCCGCAACGCCAGGACTTGTTCGACGACCGCCCGCAACAGACGTTGCCCTGGGAGCAACTGCGCGAACGCTTGCGCGCACGCCTGGGCGATGAGGCTGTGCAAGGCCTGCGCTTTCATGCCGACCACCGCCCCGAATGCGCCTGGCAAGCCGCCGCCGATAGCCGCGCGTGCCCCACTTTGAACAAGGTGCAGCGCCCGGGTTGGTTGCTGCACGAGCCGACCTTGCTGGCCGAGCAGGGCGTACAGATTCTGATGGGCCCGGAACGCATCGAATCCGGTTGGTGGGATGGCGCCGATATTCGCCGCGACTATTACTTGATCCAGACCCGCGCCGGGCAGCAAGGCTGGGCCTATCGCTCCGTCGGGCAAAGCGATGGGCTGTGGCTGCAAGGCTGGTTTGCATGAGCTACGCCGAGCTGCATTGCCTGTCCAATTTCAGTTTTCAGCGCGGCGCGTCGAGTGCGCTGGAGTTGTTCGAGCGCGCCAAGCGCCAAGGCTACAGCGCCTTGGCGATCACCGACGAATGCACCTTGTCGGGCATTGTGCGCGCCTGGCAAGCGGCGAAGGCGGTGGACATGCCGCTGATTATCGGCAGCGAGGTGCGCATCGAGAATGGCCCCAAACTGGTGTTGCTGGTTGAAGACCTCAGTGGCTACCAGCACTTGTGCCGACTGATCACCCTGGCCCGACGCCGCGCCGAGAAAGGCCGCTATCGCCTGCTGCAGGAAGACTTCGACCAGCCTCTGCCCGGCCTGCTGGCGCTGTGGGTTGCTGACGACAGCGACACCCAGGCCTCGATCCAGTGGCTGCGCCGTACCTTCGCCGATCGCCTGTGGCTGGCGGTGCATCTGCATTGCGGCCAGAACGATGCGCGCCACCTGGAACAGCGCCTGGCCCTGGCCGCCAGCCTGCACATCAAGGCGGTGGCCTGCGGCGATGTGCACATGCATGCGCGCGGTCGCCGCGCCCTGCAAGACACCATGACCGCTATCCGTCATCACGTCACGGTGGCCGACGCCGGCACACGCCTGCACCCCAATGGCGAGCGGCATCTGCGCAGCCTCGACGCCCTCGGCGCGCTGTACCCGCACGCCTTGCTGGATGAAACCCTGGCCATCGCACGGCGCTGCACGTTCGACCTCAGCCAATTGCGCTACCACTACCCGCGCGAGTTGGTACCCGCCGGCCAAAACGCGACATCCTGGTTGCGCCAGCTCACCGAAGAAGGCATTGCCCAGCGCTGGCCGCAGGGTGTCGATGCCAAAACCTTGCAGCAGATCAACCATGAGTTGGCGCTGATCAGCGAGCTGGGTTACGAAAGTTATTTCCTCACCGTGCACGACATTGTGCGCTTTGCCCGCAGCCGTTCGATCCTGTGCCAGGGCCGGGGCTCGGCGGCCAACTCGGCGGTGTGTTTTGCCTTGGGCATCACCGAGATCAACCCGAGCCTGATGAACATGCTGTTCGAACGCTTCCTGTCCAAGGAGCGCAACGAGCCGCCGGATATCGACGTCGACTTCGAACATGAACGCCGCGAAGAAGTGCTGCAGTACGTGTTCCAGCGCTATGGGCGCACCCGCGCGGCCTTGACGGCGGTGGTCAGCAGCTACCACGCGGCCGGCGCGGTGCGCGATGTGGCCAAGGCCCTCGGCTTACCGCCGGACCAGATCAACGCCCTGGCCGAATGCTGTGGGCGCTGGAGCGACGATGCGCCGCCCCTGGAGCGCTTGCGCGAAGGCGGCTTCGACCCGCAAAGCCCGATCCTGCGCCGGGTGCTCACGCTGACGCAGCAGTTGATCGGCTTCCCCCGGCACTTGTCCCAGCACCCTGGCGGCTTCGTGATTTCCGAATACCCGCTGGACACGCTGGTGCCGGTGGAAAACGCCGCCATGGCCGAGCGCACCATCATCCAGTGGGACAAGGACGACCTCGACGCCGTTGGCCTGCTCAAGGTGGATATTCTGGCCCTGGGCATGCTCAGCGCGATCCGTCGCTGCTTCGATTTACTGCGCCGGCATCGCAACCAGGACCTGGCGCTGGCGACGATTCCCAAGGAGGACGCCGCCACCTACGCGATGATCAGCAAGGCCGACACCATTGGCGTGTTCCAGATCGAGTCGCGCGCACAAATGTCGATGCTGCCCAGGCTCAAGCCGCAAAAATTCTATGACTTGGTGATCGAGGTCGCCATCGTGCGGCCGGGCCCGATCCAGGGCGGCATGGTGCACCCATACCTGCGCAGGCGTAATAACGAAGAGCCGACGACGTATCCCTCACCGCAACTCAAGGCGGTGCTGGAGCGCACCTTGGGCGTGCCACTGTTTCAGGAACAAGTGATGCAGATCGCCATGGTCGCCGCCGACTATGGCCCCGGCGAGGCCGACCAGCTGCGCCGCTCGATGGCCGCCTGGAAACGCCATGGCGGGCTTGAGCCGCATCAGGCACGCCTGCGCGCCGGCATGCTCAAGAACGGCTACAGCGAGGCATTTGCCGCGCAAATCTTCGAACAGATCAAAGGCTTTGGCAGCTATGGTTTTCCCGAGTCCCACGCGGCCAGTTTTGCCTTGCTGACCTACGCCAGTTGTTGGCTCAAATGCCATGAGCCGGCGGCCTTTGCCTGTGCACTGATCAACAGCTGGCCCATGGGCTTCTACAGCCCGGACCAGATCCTGCAGGATGCGCGGCGTCATCGCTTGCAGATCCGCCCGGTCGATGTGCTGGCCAGTGACTGGGATTGCAGCCTGGAACCTATCGACGGCCAGCAACCGGCGATCCGCATGGGCTTGCGCATGATCTCGGGGTTTCGCGAGGAAGACGCGCGGCGCATCGAAGCGGCCCGCCAGCGCGGTACGTTCAGCGACATTGCCGACCTGGACGAACGCGCCGGGCTGGATGCGCGCGCCCAGGCATTGCTGGCGGACTCGGGCGCCTTGCGCGCGTTGGCCGGCAACCGGCACAAGGCGCGCTGGGAAGTGGCCGGAGTGCATAAACAGCTGGGGCTGTTCGCTGGCCTGCCCAGCCCCGACGAAGCGGCGGTGGTGCTGCCGGCACCAACGGTTGGCGAAGACCTGCAGGCCGACTACGCCACGGTCGGCACTACCCTTGGCCCGCATCCCTTGGCGTTGCTGCGTGATGAACTGCGTAAACGCCGCTGTCGCAGTTCCCTCGAGCTGATGGCGGTTGCGCATGGGCGCAACGTCAGCGTCGCGGGGCTGGTCACCGGCCGGCAACGCCCGGGCACCGCCAGCGGGGTTACTTTCGTCACCCTGGAGGATGAGTTCGGCAACCTCAATGTGGTGGTCTGGCGTGACTTGGCCGAGCGTCAGCGTCAGGCGTTGGTCGGTTCGCGCCTGTTGAAAGTCGACGGGCGCTGGGAGGCGGTAGGCGAGATACGGCACTTGATTGCCGGGCGCCTGACCGACCTGACGCCGCTGCTGGATGGGATTAATGTGCGCAGCCGGGATTTTCATTGACGGGAGTTGCTCAGGCCTTCTCGGATAAGCTATATGCAATGAAACGAATTATTGCAGTCAGGCTCCAAGTTTTTATCAGCGCAACTGCATCACTCATCCATTCTTCTCTTCGCCAAGAGCCCATAGATGCTTTTTTTATCCAACACCCATGGCTGCGAAGGCTGGGGCGGTGAAATGGCCCAGCGGATCCGCGCCTTTGACTGGTCGACCACTGACCTCGGCCCGATCCACGCCTGGCCGAAGAGTCTGGTCAGCGCCGTGCAGATGCTACTGGCATCCCCGATGCCGATGGTGATGCTGTGGGGGCGGCCGGGGTACATGATCTACAACGACAGCTACTCGGTATTTGCCGGCGGCCGGCATCCGTATCTGTTGGGCACGCCCGTGGAGCTGGGCTGGCCGGAAGTGGCCGAGTTCAACCGGCATGTGGTGGACACCTGTTTGGCGGGCGGCACGTTATCGTTCAACAACAAGGAACTGGTGCTGCTGCGCAATGGCAAGCCGGAAGATGTCTGGATGGATCTTTACTACAGCCCCGTCGCCGGCGACGACCAACAACCGGCGGGTGTGCTCGCGATTGTGGTGGAGACCACCGCCCACGTGAACTCCGAACGCTTGCGCCAGGAATTGACGCATAACCTGGAGCAACGCGTGGCGGCCGAAGTGCAGGCGCGCTCCTCGGCCGAAGCGCAATTGCGTCAGTCGCAAAAACTCGAAGCCATCGGCGGCCTGACCGGTGGCGTGGCCCACGACTTCAATAACCTGCTGCAAGTGATCGCCGGCAACCTGCACCTGCTGGCCCGGCACGAACCCGAGAATGCCCAGGTACAGCGCCGTGTCACGGCCGCCATCGCAGCGGTGGAGCGCGGCGCCAAACTGTCGTCGCAACTGCTGGCCTTTGCTCGACGCCAACCGTTGTCGCCGGCTGTTTACAACCCCCAGCGCATCTACGCAGGTTTGGGTGAATTACTGCAGCGGGCGTTGGGCGAAACCATCCATATCGATGTGCAATTGCCGCAGGATTCCTGGTGCATCAATGTCGACCGCAACCAGTTGGAAAACGCGTTGCTCAACCTGGCGATCAATGCCCGCGATGCCATGCAAGGCGAGGGCGTGATTCGCATCACCGGCGATAACATCATCCTCAACCCCGGCGACTGCGTGGGCAAGAGCGTCCTGCCTGGCGAATATGTGCGCCTGGCCGTCACGGATATTGGCGTGGGCATGTCGCAGGCGGTCCTGGCGCGGGTATTCGAACCGTTCTTTACCACCAAGCGTGAAGGCCATGGCACCGGCCTTGGCTTGAGCATGGTGTTTGGTTTCGTGCGGCAAAGCGGCGGCCATGTCGAGGTGTGGAGCGAGGAGGGCAAGGGCACGGTGGTGCAGATGTACTTTCCGCGCAGCCTCGGCGCCGAGGACCCGGACAGCCACCCCGTTGAGGCTGTGCCGCACGCGGGTGGCCAGGAAACCATTCTGGTGGTCGAGGATAACGTCGATGTACGGGTGACGGTGGTGGAACTGCTCGAGCAGTCGGGCTACACCGTGCTCACCGCCGAAGACGGCGACCGCGCGATGCAAGCGCTGCAGGGCGGCGTGCAGCCGGACCTGATTTTTACCGACGTGGTGATGCCCGGCCGGGTCAAAAGTACGGACCTGGCCGACTGGGCCCGCGCCCAGGTACCGCCGGTGGCGGTGCTGTTTACCTCCGGGCACACCCGCGACATTCTTTCCAGCAATCACCTGCTGAGCCCTGACATTCATCTGCTGAGCAAGCCCTACAGCCCCGAATCCCTGACACAACGGGTGCGCAGCGTGCTCACTGTCCGATAAGGTCTTTCATGACTTCACAGCGCAACATCCCTCCAGTCACCGGCCAGCACCCTGGCTTTGTGCGAGTGCGCGGCGCTCGCGAACATAACCTGCGAAACGTCGATGTCGACATTCCGCGGGACGCCCTGGTGGTGTTCACCGGCGTCTCGGGCTCCGGCAAATCATCCCTGGCGTTTTCCACGGTGTACGCCGAAGCCCAGCGTCGTTATTTCGAATCGGTAGCGCCTTACGCACGGCGCCTGATCGATCAGGTCGGCGTGCCGGATGTGGATTCCATCGAAGGTCTGCCTCCGGCTGTGGCCCTGCAGCAGCAGCGCGGCACGCCGAGTGCGCGCTCTTCGGTGGGCAGCGTCACGACTTTGTCGAGCCTGATCCGCATGTTGTACTCGCGGGCCGGCAGTTATCCGCCGGGCCAGGCCATGCTGTACGCCGAGGACTTTTCGCCGAACCTGCCCCAGGGCGCGTGCCCGCAGTGCCATGGCCTGGGCCGGGTGTATGAGGTGACCGAGGCGCTGATGGTGCCCGATCCGTCGTTGACCATTCGCCAGCGTGCGGTGGCGTCGTGGCCGTTGGCGTGGCAAGGGCAGAACCTGCGCGACATCCTTGTGACGCTCGGCTATGACGTGGACATTCCCTGGCGCGACCTGCCGAAAAAACAGCGCGACTGGATCCTGTTCACCGAAGAAACCCCGACCGTGCCGGTGTACGCAGGCTTCACGCCCGAACAGACCCGCGCGGCCTTGAAGGGCAAGCTCGAACCCAGTTACCAGGGCACCTTCAGCGGCGCGCGGCGCTATATCCTGCACACCTTCACCCACACCCAGAGTGCGCTGATGAAAAAGCGCGTCTCGCAGTTTATGCAGGGCAGCGCCTGCCCGTTGTGCGAGGGCAAACGCCTGACCCGGGCGGCGCTGTCGGTGAAATTCGCCGGGGTGGATATCGGTGAGTTGTCGCAACTGTCGCTGTCGCAGTTGGCGGAGTTGCTGCGGCCGGTCGCGGCGGGGCAGGACAAGATGAAACTGTCGGTGGAAAAACGCCTGGCCGCCCAGCGCATCGCCGAAGATTTGCTTGAGCGCGTGAGCACCCTGATCGAGCTGGGCCTGGGTTACCTGTCCCTGGAGCGCAGTACGCCGACGTTGTCATCCGGCGAGCTGCAGCGCCTGCGCCTGGCCACGCAATTGGGCTCGCAGTTGTTCGGGGTGATCTATGTGCTGGATGAACCATCGGCGGGTCTGCACCCGGCGGATGGCGAAGCGTTGTTCACCGCGCTGGAGCGCTTGAAAGCCGCAGGCAATTCGCTGTTTGTGGTTGAGCATGACCTGGAAACCATGCGCCGCGCCGACTGGCTGATCGACGTGGGGCCGGCTGCCGGCGAGCACGGCGGGCAAGTGCTGTACAGCGGCCCGCCCGCGGGCCTGGCGGATATCGAGGCGTCGCAGACGCGGGAATATCTGTTCGCCGAGCGGCGCCCGCCGAGCCAGTCGCGCCGTGAGCCCACCGGTTGGTTGAAGCTCGAAGGCGTGACGCGCAACAACCTCAATGACCTGAGCGTGGACTTCCCATTGGGGTGCTTTACGGCGGTGACGGGTATCTCGGGCTCGGGCAAATCCAGCCTGGTCAGCCAGGCGCTGCTGGAACTGGTGGGCGCGGGGTTGGGCCGTGTGGTGGAAACCGACGAAGAACCCAGCCTGGAAGACGACACCCCGCAAACCAGCGGCGGGCGTATCAGTGCGGGCCTGGAGTCGATCCGGCGCCTGGTGCAGGTAGACCAGAAACCCATCGGCCGAACGCCACGCTCCAACCTTGCGACCTACACCGGGCTGTTCGACAACGTGCGCAAACTGTTCGCCGCCACACCGGCGGCGAAGAAGCGCCACTATGACGCCGGGCAGTTCTCCTTCAACGTCGCCAAGGGCCGCTGCCCCAATTGCGAGGGAGAGGGGTTTGTGAGTGTCGAGTTGCTGTTCATGCCGAGCGTGTATGCGCCGTGCCCGACTTGTCACGGTGCGCGTTACAACCCTGAGACCCTGGCGATCAAATGGCAGGGATTGAGCATTGCTCAAGTGCTGGGGCTGACGGTGGAGCAGGCGGTGGAGGTGTTTGCCGAGCAGCCTGGGGTGCTGCGCTCGTTGCAGGTGTTGCGCGATATTGGCCTGGGGTATTTGCGGTTGGGCCAGCCGGCCACCGAGCTGTCCGGCGGTGAGGCGCAGCGCATCAAGCTGGCGACCGAGCTGCAACGCAATGCGCGAGGCGCCACGCTGTATGTCTTGGACGAACCCACCACCGGGTTACACCCACGTGATGTGGACCGCTTGCTCAGCCAGCTGAATCATCTGGTCGAGGCGGGGCACACGGTGGTGGTGGTAGAGCACGAGATGCGCGTCGTGGCGCAGAGTGACTGGGTGATTGATATCGGGCCGGGGGCCGGCACGCAGGGCGGGAAGGTGGTAGCCAGTGGCACGCCGCAGAAGGTGGCCAAAAGCAAGGTCAGCCGCACTGCGCCGTTTCTGGTACGAGAACTGACTTAACTGCCCATCAGGTCGAAATGCGCAAGCGGGCCAGCCCGCTTGCGCATTTTTTTATCAGGATTTAGCCAGCTGTTCCTTCGCCAGCTTCACCACATTCTCTGTGGTAAACCCAAACTTTTCCTGCAACTTGGCCAACGGCGCCGAGGCGCCAAAGGTGCTCATCACCACTTTCGCGCCGGTCTGCCCGACGTAACGGTCCCACCCCAGCGGGCCGGCTTGTTCCACGACGACCCGGGCTTTCACCGCCGGTGGCAACACGCTGTCGCGGTACGCCTGGTCCTGTTCTTCAAACAGTTCCCAGCTGGGCATCGACACCACTTGCGCGGCAATGCCTTCGCTTTTCAACTGCTCATAAGCCGCAACCGCCAGGCTGACTTCACTGCCCGTCGCCAACAGCAGGACTTCAGGGTTGTCCGCGCCCGCCAGGACATAAGCGCCCTTGGCCGCACCGGACGCCGGTGCGTATTTCGTACGATCCAGGGTGGGCAGCGCTTGACGCGACAGCACCACGCAACTTGGCCGATGGGTCTGCGCCAGCGCGACCTTCCACAGTTCCAGGGTTTCATTGGCGTCGCCGGGTCGCAGGGTCAGCAGCCCTGGCGTTGCGCGCAATTGTGTCAGGTGCTCGATGGGCTGGTGCGTCGGCCCATCTTCGCCAACGCCAATGGAGTCGTGGGTAAACACAAACACCACCGGCAATTCCATGATCGCCGCCAGGCGGATCGGCGGTTTCATGTAGTCGCTGAACACCAGGAAGGTCGAGGTGTAGGGGCGCAGGTACGACAGCGCCATGCCGTTGGCAATCGCGCCCATGGCGTGCTCACGGATGCCGAAGTGCAGGTTGCGCCCGCTGTAATCATCGGCACTGAAACGCCCGGCGCCATCAAAGGTCAGGTTGGTCTTGGTCGAGGGCGACAAGTCTGCAGAGCCGCCAAGCAGCCACGGAATCTGTTGGGCAAAGGCATTCAATACCTCGCCACCGGCTGCACGGCTGGCGACGCCCTTGGCGTCGGTGTCGAAGCTGGGCAGTTCATCCTGCCAGTGCTCGGGCATTTCGCCCGCGCGCATGCGGCGCAGTTCATCCGCCAGTTCCGGTTCGTACTGCTCCAGCTGCGACAAGTGGCGGGTCCATTCTTCATACTGCGGCTGGCTGCGTTCAAGCAGCGCATCGCGCAGCACGGTGCGGACCTCGTCGGGCACCAGGAAGCTGGAATCCTCGGGCCAGCCGTAGGCCGCCTTGGTCAGCCGGATCTCATCGGCACCCAGCGGTTCGCCATGGGCGGCGGCGGTGTTGTGTTTGTGTGGCGAGCCGTAGCCGATCACGCTGTCGACCACAATGAGGGTCGGTGCGCCGGTGTTGGCCTTGAACGTTTCCAGGGCGCTGCTCAAGGCTTGCAAGTCGTTGGCATCGGTGACGTGCAGGGTGTGCCAGCCGTAGGCCTGGAAGCGCTTGATCACATCTTCACTGAACGCCAGTTCGGTATGGCCCTCGATGCTGATGGTGTTGTTGTCGTAGATCCAGCACAGGTTGTCCAGCTTCAGGTGCCCGGCAATCGAGGCCGCTTCGCTGCTGATGCCTTCCATCATGTCGCCGTCGCCGCACAGCGTGTAGACGCTGTAATCGAACAGCACGGTGCCATCGCGGTTGAAACGCTGGCCCAGCCAACGCTCGGCCATGGCCATGCCGACACTGTTGGCGCAACCCTGGCCAAGTGGGCCGGTGGTGGTTTCAACGCCGGTGGTCATGCGGTACTCGGGATGGCCCGGGGTCTTGGAGCTCATCTGCCGGAACTGCTTGATATCGTCCAGGCTGATTGCCGGCTGGCCGGAGCGCTTGCCTTGAGCATCGATCTCCACCACACCGGCCAGGTGCAGCAGCGAATACAGCAGCATCGACGCGTGCCCCACTGACAACACAAAACGGTCGCGGTTAGGCCAGTCGGGATGCTGCGGGTGATAACGCAGGAAGCGGCTCCACAACGTGTAGCCCACTGGCGCCAGGCCCATCGGCGTGCCGGGGTGGCCGGAGTTGGCCTTCTGCACGGCATCCATGGCCAGGGTGCGAATCGTGTTGATGCATTGGGTGTCGACAGCAGTGGCAGCGTGATTCATGAAACCGTTCTCCCTCGGGTGGCGATCTACAGTGGAGGGCAGGGCGTGGCAAAGGTTTGATCGCATCGCCCGCATTACGACGAACGGGGATGTAATGACCCAGGACATGACAAGACCCCCCGCAATGGGCTAGCTTCAAACGCGTAGGCCATTGATCAACTTGCGGAGGTACTCCATGCCAGTGAAACACGACCTGTATCAGGATCTGGGTTTGACCAAGGAAGTCGTTCACGAACGCAGGAGGGGCGATGACCGTTTGAACACGCTGCTCGAGCAATACGACGCCGCCGACAAGGAGGTGCTGGCTTTCGAGTCATCAGGCGGGGCTGACGAAGAACTGGAAAAACTGAAGAAGAAGCGCCTTTTGGTCAAAGACAAGATTGTGCAGCAGTTGGTGTAGTTGCAGTCCGCGCTCCTACAGGGCGCGGACATATTTGTTCAGAATTGTCTGAGGGACAGAGCGCTTTTCACTGTCTATCATGCGCACCGCCCACCCGGCTCTGGGGACTGTTGCGGCGCAAGGATTGCGCTGGTGAGCCGGGTGGGCACTCTCATTTCATGCCTGCAGCGACTGGATGCATTCATCCATCGAGCGCTGTTGCGTCTCGCTGTACAGCTTCAGCTCATCAATCGTTCGGCAGCCCAGTGCTTTCTCGAATTCGGCCTGGTTCGAATTCGCCGCATAGTGACTCTGCGCCGCATCCCCAAGATTGGACTGAAAGATCCCCGCCGCACTCACCGGCAGAAAATCCTCATACACCAGCGGTTCCACGTCCACATGGCCGGCAGCAATGCGCGCCTGGAGTGTGTCCGGTTGATTGGCTTGGCCGCGCGCCGCCAGGCCTTGCTCGGTCACGAAATAGCGAAAGTACGCCAACCCTTGCTCGCGCATCTGGGTGTGGTTATCGGGGAATGCCTTGAAGTGCTGCTCCATCAACTGCACGTAACGCGCGGCGTTGGCCTCGTTCGGGAAGGCGCCCAGTTCGTCGCGCGCAGCGTTCAGCAGCTGGTCGTACAGGGCGCGGCCTTTGGGCGTCAGCGCGACGCCGCGTTGTTCGATTTCGCCGAAGCGCGCGCTGTGGCTGCCCTTCGCGTCGGTGAAGGCGATCGGCTCGTCCAGCGCCTTGAAGCTGGTCTGGCGTAGCAGGATCGGGCAGTGGCGACGCGGCGGCCCTTCGATCACGGCCTTGGGGGTGATGCCTTTGCCGGGCATGGCGGCCTGCACCTGGTCGATGTCGAGGGTGCGCGGGGTCAGGTGATTAATGTGCGGGCCCTTGAACGCGACCACGTCGGCGATCAGGCGATGCTGGTCGCTCAGTTGCTGGTATTGCGCGCCGGTGACGGTGGCGGTGTGGTGCCAGCGAAAGGTTTCCAGGGCTTGGCGAATAAATGCCTCGGCGTCGTCGGCGTTGAGGCCGCCGTCGCGTTCCGCTTGCTCAATCAACGCCAAGGCGCCAGGGGTGAAGATGTTGCGTTGGGCCAGGGCGTTTTCGGCAAAGGCGCGCAGCTCAGGGTTTTCAATCAGTTCCAAGCGCAGCAGTGAGGTAAATACACGGAACGGGCTGGCTTGCAGTGAGCGTTCATGCACGGCGCGAAAGGCCGTGGAATGCACCGGCACGCCAGCGGGCGTCAGGTCGTAGTAGCCCACCGGTTGCATGCCCATCACGGCAAAGAGGCGGCGGATGGTTGCCAGTTCCATGGCTGTGCCCAGGCGAATGGCGCCGTGACGTTCCATGTCCAGACGCTCGATTTCGCCCGTGCGCTGCAACTGCCGGGAAAGCCCAGAATCACTGGCCAACACCCGGGTATTGGTCTCGGCCACCAGCGCCATCAGCGCCCCGTACAGCGGAACTTCATCTCGGTACATGTCGGACATGGCTTTGGAAAAGCCTTTACGGATGTCGTCGGGGCTGACATGTGCGGTGGTTGGCATAGAAAAATTCCTGATGGCTAGGGGCGTGAACTTGGCCTATCGCTGGATTTTGTTGAGCTGGAGCCAGTGTTGCAAACGAAGAATCCTCTGGACTTCATTCTGCAAATGAATGAGATGACGTGAATATGACAAAAAACGCTGGCGGCGAAATTTCATTTTCACCGGCACTTTTCTAACAAATTCTTCACGAGGTGCGCCCCGGTCCTCATGAAACAATCGTCACGTTTGTAGGGATGAAAACGCCGTTTTGCACACAACGCACATAAAAAAATGTTTAGGGGCCGTCACACATGAAAATTTCTACACTGGCGTTATCCATCACCGCTGCATTGCTCGCGCAACACGCCTGCGCTGATGACTTCGGGCTCGGTTCTCTGGGCACCGGCACAGGTCACAGTGGCTTTCTTGAAGACAGCCACGCCGCCATCAGTTCGCGGACCATGTACTACAGCGCAGACAACCGCTCGGGGACCAGCAACGATCTGCGCGAAGCTGCGACATTGCTGCGCTTTGACTACAAATCCGGCTACACCCAAGGCACCCTTGGCGTCGGTTTCGACGTCATGGCGTTCGGCGCCTTGCGTCTTGATGGTGGCGACGGCCACGCCGCAGGCCCAGGGCTGGCAGGGAACGGCAACAGCTTCTTCCCGACCAAGAACAACGGCACCGAACCGGCCGACAGTTTCGGTCGCGCCGCCGGCAACGTGAAATTCCGTATTTCCCAGACCGAGTTGCACGTCGGCGGTGGTTTGGCCCCGGTGCTGCCTATTCTGGTCTCCAACGACAGCCGTGTTGCGCCACAGACCTTTGACGGCGGCATCCTCACCTCCAGCGACATTCCGAACGTGACCTTCACCGGCGGTGAGCTGAACAAGGCCGAAGGCCGTGCGTCCAGTAACTCCACGGGCCTGAGTGTGGCTGGCGGTACGCGCGACAGCGACAGCTTCAAGTTCGGTGGTGTGGACTACAAACCGTTCGGCTCGTCCGACAACGCCATCGCGAAAAACCTGACGCTGCAGTACTACTACGCCAACCTGCAGGACTTCTACAAACAGAACTATTTCGGCCTGGTCCACGTGTTGCCGTTGGGCAATGACCAATCGTTCAAGACTGACCTGCGCTACTTCGACAGCACCAGCGACGGCAAGAATGGCGAAAGCGGCTACGCGTTCAACAACAACGGTGGCTACGCCAAGCATGCTGGCGAGGTGGACAACAAAACCTACAGCGCCGCGTTCACCTACCAACTGGGCGGCAGCAGCCTGATGCTCGGCCACATCGGCGTGAGCGACGACGGCGGCTTCGTCTGGGTCAACCAGGGCAGCCTCGCCGACCCACAGCAACAAGGCGCGGGCGGCAGCGACTTCTACCTGTTCACCGACGCCGTGGTTGGCCAGTTCTCTCGTGCGGGCGAGCAAGTCAACTTTGGTCAGTATTCGTATGACTTCAAGGCCTACGTACCCGGCCTGAAAGCTTCGGTGGCTTACCTGGACGGTACGGACATCAAGTCCAAAGTCGCCGGCGGCCCTGACCAGAAAGAAAATGAAACCGACTTCCGCCTGGATTACGTCGTGCAGGCAGGCCCGCTCAAAGGCTTCGGCACTACCTTCCGGACCGGTACTTATCACGGTCACAACACCGGCACCGCGGATCAGGATCAAACCCGCCTGATCTTCAACTACACCTACGCGATCTTCTAAGCACGCTCGCACGTTTACCGCGTTGAAAAAACCGAGGCCGCCTGATCAGCGGCCTCTTTTTTTTGCCGGGGTGGATGAGACTTCATGTGCATCCGAGCGGGGATGGGTTCTACACTGCCCGTCACTGTGTCAGTGATGGAGGACCCAATGACGGCCACACCCGTAACCAACATCCTTGAAACGATTGAAGGCCAACGCCTGGCGACGCCAGAGGCCGAGCGTTGGCGCGAGTGGGGCCCGTACTTGAGTGAACGCCAATGGGGCACGGTGCGCGAAGACTACAGCGCAGACGGCGATGCCTGGGCCTACTTCCCGCATGACCACGCGCGCAGCCGTGCCTATCGCTGGGGCGAAGATGGCCTGGCCGGTTTCAGCGACAAGGCGCAACGCTGGTGCCTGGGCCTGGCGCTGTGGAACGAGCGCGACACGATCCTCAAGGAGCGGTTGTTCGGCTTGAATAACGCCGAGGGCAACCACGGTGAAGACGTCAAGGAACTGTACTTTTTCGTCGACGGCGTACCCAGTCATGCCTACATGCGCATGCTCTACAAATACCCGCATGCGGCCTTTCCCTACGCCGACCTGACCACCGAAAACGCGCGCCGTGGGCTTGCGGATGCCGAGTACGAAATCCTCGACACGGGCGTGTTCGAAGACAACCGCTACTGCGATGTCAGCGTCGAATACGCCAAGCATCAGCCCGACGATATTTTCATGCGCGTCACCGTGCATAACCGCTCGGACCAGCCGACGCGCCTGCAGGTGTTGCCCCAGGTGTGGGCGCGCAATGACTGGAGCTGGACCCTGGATGCGCCCAAGCCGCAGTTGCGCCTGGACGGCGAACAGGTGCTGGCCCGTCATCATGAACTTTCCGATCGCCACCTCAGCGCCTGGGGCCAGGACGGGGCGGAGTGGTTGTTCTGTGAAAACGAGAGCAACTATCAGCGCCTGGACGGGCAACCGGCACCCGGGCCGTTCAAGGATGGCATCAACGATTACGTGGTCGATGGCGTGCAGTCGGCGATTCGCCGCGATGCGGGCACCAAGGTCGCCGCGCGTTTCATCCTCGAACTGGCGGGCCTTGAAAGTAAAAGCCTGTACCTGCGGTTTGCGCCCACCGATGCGCCGCAGATCAACGCGCGCAAGCTGTTCGAACAGCGCCGCGAGGAGGCCGATCAGTTCTACGCGGCCTTGCAACACGGCATCAGCGAGGAGGATGCGCGCAATGTGCAGCGCCAGGCCCTGGCGGGTTTACTGTGGTCCAAACAGCTCTACTATTTCGACGTGAACCAGTGGCTCGACGGCGACCCTGCCCAGCCGGCGCCACCGCCCGAGCGCCTGCACATCCGTAATACCCATTGGCGGCACCTGTCCAACTTCGACATCCTCTCCATGCCCGACACCTGGGAATACCCGTGGTACGCCTCCTGGGACCAGGGCTTTCAGGCGGTGGCGATTGCGCTGATTGATCCCGGTTATGCCAAGCAGCAATTGTTGCTGTTGGTGAAGGACCGCTTCATGCACCCCAACGGCCAACTGCCGGCGTATGAATGGCGTTTTGACGATGCCAACCCGCCGGTGCATGCCTGGGCCAGTTGGCGGGTGTATCAGCAGGACAAGGCGTTGACGGGTGTCGGCGACATGGATTTTCTGGAGCGGATTTTCCACAAGCTGCTGCTGAATTTTTCCTGGTGGGTCAATCGCAAGGACGCCGAGGGCCGCAACCTGTTCCAGGGCGGGTTCCTGGGCCTGGACAATATTGCCTTGTTCGACCGCTCGGCGACCTTGCCGCCGGGTTACCAGCTGGATCAGGCCGACGGCACGGCGTGGGTCGCGGCCTACGCGCTGGACCTGATGCGGATCGGGCTGGAGCTGGCAAAGCGCAATGTCGTGTACGTCGATATTGCGGTGAAGTTTTTCGAGCACTTCCTGTACATCGCCGGCGCTATCAACCGCGTCGACGACAGCGCCGAAGGACTGTGGGATGAGCAGGACCTGTTCTTCTACGATGTGCTGCACCGCCCCGACGGCCAGAACGAGCCGGTGCGCTTGCGTTCCATCGTCGGCCTGATGCCATTGTTTGCCGTGCTGGTGCTGGAGCAGCGCGAACATGAAGGCCTGGAAGGCTTGCGTGAGCGGCTGCTGGGGTTCATGCATCACCGGCCGGACTTGGCCAAGTTGGTATCGCGCTGGAACGAGCCGGGGCAGGGCAATCGCCTGTTGCTGGCGCTGTTGCGTGGCGAACGGACCAAGGATTTGTTGCGCCGCATGCTGGATGACCAGGAGTTTCTGTCGGGCTTTGGTGTGCGGTCCTTGTCCAAGGCATTTGCCCAAGAGCCACTGGCGCTGAAGATGAATGGCGACACCTTGTGCGCACGTTACCAGCCGGGCGAGTCGGACTCACGGTTGTACGGCGGCAATTCGAACTGGCGCGGGCCCTTGTGGATGCCGGTGAACTACATGCTGATCGAGTCGTTGCGCGAGTTTCATCGCTACTACGCGGATAACTTCTCGGTGGAGTACCCGACCGGGAGTGGTTATCTGGCGTCCCTTGAAGAAGTTGCAGACAGCCTCAGTCAGCGTCTGACGCGATTGTTCCTGAGGGATGAGGACGGGCTGCGTCCGTCGATGGCGGGGTATGCGCAGCTGGAAGCGGACCCGACCAGTCGCGACCTGGTGCTGTTCCATGAGTATTTTCACGGGGAGACCGGGCGCGGTCTGGGCGCCTCGCATCAAACTGGCTGGAGTGCGTTGGTGGCGCTGCTGTTGCAGCCTCGTTAGGGCACGCTCCATGGCAGGGGGCACGGGGCGTCTCGGGCCACGATTGGAGGCTCAGGCCGCCGCGGCTGGGTGAGTGATCTTAGGTGCCCCCTGCTCAAAAAGCGGATTTGCCCAACGACCCGAATGCCTCACAAGGCAAACGGAATCGTCAGCTTGGCCCACAGCATGTCGCCTTCCGGCCGGTTTTTCACATCAAACTCCTTGGCCCAGCGCAGCTCTGCGCTGGCGTATTGGAGGAAGGTGAAATACACCGCCGGACCTATGGCAAACACCTGCCCACGTACGCCGTCATTCACATCTTCGCCGAAGATATTCACCACGGTGCGCCCGTACTGCTTATCGTCGGTGGTCTGCTTGAGGTAATAGCCGTTGACCCCAAGGCTCAGGTTGTCGGTGACCTTGTAGCTGGCCGAATAATCGAAGTGAAAAATCTGCCCGGAGCGGTAATCCGTGTCGTGGTTCTCTTCGTTGAAACTGTAGGTCGTCTTGATCGACAGCTCCGTGCGCGGGTTGGGCAGCCAGGTCGCCGATACCAGCGGCTTGTAGGTGTAGAAGTTGTTGCTGGTATTGGCCAGGCGCGCGGCGTCGTATTCGCCGGTGGGCAGGGTGATTTCCAGTGCGGCAGCCAGGGTCAGGTGCTTGCCCATGTCCCACAGGATGATCGGCGCCAGGGTGGTGTCACCCATGCTTTCGCGCGTGTCCGACATACCGAACAGTGACACCTGTTGCTTGAGGTACGGTTGGGCAATGTAGCCGCCCAGGCGCCCGCCGAACACGCGCACCGGGCTCAGGTAATCCAGGCGCGGAATAATGGCGTCCGACTTGATGCGCACCTCGGACACTTTTCCACCCAGCGAACTAATGTCCAGTGTGCGGGCCTCGTAGTGGTTGTAATACAGGTTGAACGCGAACATGTGGTCCGGCAGGTTGTTCACGTCCAGCGGCAGGATGTAAAAACCATCGGTGCCCGGACCGATATTATCGACGCCGCCTTCGGTGGCCAGCGCCGGCAGGCTGAGCAGGCTCAACAGCGCGACTTGCAGCGGGTGAAGCGCACGGGTGGGGTTCATGTCTGGCCTCATTATTATTGTTAGGGCACGGCTGGCCATTAGAAATAAGCCCTCAACGCCCGGCAGGGCAGGGTTTTGGCGGCCAGATAGGGGGACTTTGCCGGACAGGTTTCACTCAGGATGCAGCGGCACTTGCAAGCGCCTATGATTAACAGGATGTTTCTAAAACAAGAACTGAAGTACTCAGTCAGGAACCCGTGAGCCATGCAAAGGAAAGCCGTTGACCCGCAGTTCGAACTGGCGCAGGTGTCGCCGTTCCTGTTGCAAACCCTCGGGCAGGTGGTGACGCAGAGGGGCGCGAATGCCGAAGACCTCTGCCGTGGACTGGGGTTTGCCCTGGCCGACCTGGATGACCCCGCCCAACGCATTTCCTACCGTCAGGCCGCGGCGATGATCCAGCGTGCACTCAAGGTGTTACCCGATCAGGGCTTGGGTTTGTGGGTGGGCCATCAGAATGTGCTGGGCACCCTCGGCTTGCTCGGCCATGTGATTTCCCTGTGCAAGACCCTGCGCGATGCCTTTGCCATTGGCGAGCGGCATCAGCACACCTCCGGTGGCATCGCCACCACCCGTACCCATGAAAGCGCTGATGAAGTGTGCGTCGAGGTCGAATGCCTGCTGCCGTTTGCGCCAGTGCAGGTGTTTGCTGCCGAGGAGTTCTTTGCCAGCCTGATGGTCTACGGCCGCGCCTTGGTCGGCGCTGATTTCATGCCGCAACGGGTGGAGTTCGTGCACGCTGCGCCCCCTTATGCTGCTCAATATCAACGCCTGTTCGGGGCCGATGTGCGTTTTGGCTGCCTGCACAACCGAATGGTGTTGGCGCCTCATTGGCTGGACGTGCGCTTGCCCAATCACCATCCGTTGGCGTTGCGCCAGGCCCTGGCGTTACTCGAGCTGGAAAGCGCCCAACTGCACCAGAAGATGGACCTGATCCAGGCCGTGGAGCGCGCAATTTCGCGGGACTTGCACGCCAGCCAATTGGAGAAGGTCGCCAGTGACCTGAACATGAGTGGCCGCACCCTGCGCAGGCGCCTGACCGAACACGGGCTGACCTTCGAGGCCTTGCTTGAGCAAGTGCGACGCGCGCGTACGATGGGGTTGCTGGGGAATCCGGGGCTGTCTATCGAACGTATCACCGAGGCGGTCGGCTACAGCGATGTGCGCAGTTTTCGGCGAGCCTTCAAACGCTGGACGGGGGTAAGCCCCAGTGCGTTTCGCGGTGAGGGCGGCGGGGCGGCGTAGTCCGTCGGGTAGTCCCGTCAGGATGCCGGTTTAGAGCGGTTTCAGGACGCCGACGAGTTTTCTGGCCGAGCGCGCAAAGGTTTGCTTTTTGGCGAATCAAAAAGCGCGCCGATCGCCTGACGCGCACGCGACAACCGGCTCATGATGGTGCCGATCGGCAGGTCGAGCATCTCGGCGGCTTCCTTGTAGCTGAAGCGCTCCACACCCACCAGCAGCATGACTTCGCGCTGGCCTTCGGGAAGCTTGTGGACCGCTTCGATAATCTGCCGGTGCATCAGGTCGGATTCCGGATTGGGCGCCTCCGGGTCGCTGACGGTTTCCAGGAATTCATCGTTCCAGTCCATGCGCGAACGGCTGCGCACCTTGCGCGAGCGCAGCTCGTTGATCCAGGTGGAATGGACAATCGAAAACATCCAGCTCAGCACCGACGTATCGGGCTGCAACTGATGAGAGCGTTCCAGCGCGCGGACACAGGCGAGCTGAACCAGGTCTTCGGCATCGTGCTTGTCACCGGAAATGCGCAGCGCGAACGCCCAAAGGCGCGGCAGCAGTTCTGGAAGCAGTGCGGGTAAGTCAGCACCGGTGATCGACATATTTCCTCTTTTTATTTCTTGATGCCTAAAATGCTGAGGTCAGGCTACGAGGTCGATACCGTAGCGGATGCCTGTGTCGCGGCGTCCTTTTTGCGGTGCTGAGGGTCCTTGGGGTGATGGTGAATTGTATCAAGCCGTAAACAAAATGTGTCAATTCGACAGGCATTGAAAGGTTATTGACAGCTTATGCAGGTACTAGGCCAATAATTCTGACAATCGTGTCAGGAAAACTACCCCGACACATGGTGAAACATATAAGATTTATTCGGCCCTGGGAATATTTTCAATTCCAGGGTGTTCTCTTAAAGTATTTGTACGTGTCACAGAGTATTTGCCGATTGCTCTAAAGTTTTTTTGACCTGTTGCAACGGCAAAGTTGATGTCAATATGATGGCTTGTTGCTACCCGCTGACTCGCCGCTTCGACCCACAAGGTCGAGAATCACACAGCAGAAATTGATCAGGACAACGGAGAGATAACCCCATGGTAGCGGATGATGCCTTGCTAATGGCTTATGTTGACGGCGAGCTTTCGTCGCAACAGAACCAGGAGCTTGAGCGGCTCATAGAAGCTTCGCCGGACCTGGCTCAGCGAGTCTCTCGGTTGATGGCTTCCTGCCTGCCTTACGAGGAAGCGTTTGCCCACCAGAATGTGCCGCCTGTTCCGGAGAGCCTCAAGCTCAGTATTGCCGCGCTGGCAGCTCAGCATTCGGCGGCCGGGGAGGCTAAAACCACCGCTGCGCATCCCGCTGCCGAGAAGACAGACCGCGGTTTTTCTCGTCTGTTCGCGTTCCTCCAACCTAAATTTGCCTGGCCGGCGTTGACGTTCGTTGCTGGTGCAGCGTGCTATGCGCTGGTGCTTCAGGTTGGTGCGTTCAACGGCGCGCTCAAGCCTGGCATTGACGCGGCTGCACCGACGGTTGCCCAGACGTCGCCGTGGGTGCAACAAGCTGCGGCCTACCAGCATCTCTATACCCGCGAAACCGTTGCCTACGGCGCCCAGCCGACGGATGTGGTGACCAAGACCCTGGCCGATATCCGCGATATCGACGGCCTGGCCCTGCGCGTTCCTGACCTGAGTTCCGCGGGCCTGACCTTCAAGCGTGTGCAGCGCCTGCGCTTCAACAACAAGGCGTTGATTCAGCTCGTGTACCTGCCGGCCAATGGCGCGCCGGTTGCGTTGTGTGTGATGAAAGAGCCCAAGCCGGACCAGTCCATCGCTCAGCAAAGCGTTGCGCAGATGAACGTAGTAACCTGGCGCCAGTCTGAACTGGGCTACGCGCTGATTGGCGAGCCCGAACAAGGTGTAGACCTTAACGCCATTGCTCGACTTGTCGCCGACCGAAGTGCCGCCCCGCTGTTTGCTGACGTGCCTGCACCGATGTGGATCGCCTCCATCCAGAAATGACCATGCTGGGGTCGGGCATTGGTCCTCAATGTCGTGATCCCAGATAGCTTGATGAAAAAACCATCTCTGCTGAAAAATAGCCATCGCCTGCGTCTTGCCCTCGCTGCCGTAGTATTTGCAGGCCTCGGCGCCTGGCTGTTGCCTTCTTTCCATTCCCCGTCACCCACGGCCGCGAAAATCGTCGATGAGATGGAAGCTGTTGCCGGTGGTGCCCATCAGGGCTTTCGTCGTAACCATGCCAAGGGCCAATGCATCAGCGGCCATTTTGAAAGCACCGGTAATGCTCTAGAGATCTCACGCGCTTCCTTGTTACAACCTGGCAAGGTGCCGCTGATCGGCCGGTTGTCGGCAGCCGGCGGCGACCCGGCGCAAGCCGACGTGCACGGCATGATCCGCAGCATGGCGCTGCGCCTGGCCGGGGACGACGGTGAGACCTGGTACATGGCGATGAATTCCGTGCCGGTGTTCCCCGTGAATACGCCCGAGGGTCTGTACGAGCAGTTGCGCGCCTCGATCCCTGAATACGGCAGCACCGGGCCCGATCCGAAAAAGATGCAGGCCTTCAAAAGCGCTCACCCAGAAATGCGTCCGTTCGAGACGTGGCTTGCGGCCCATCCTGGCTCATCCGGGTTCGACAACACCGCCTATTACAGCGTCAATGCCTTCCGCATGACGAGCGCCCAGGGCCAGGTGCACTTCGTGCGCTGGAGCATGGTGCCAGAGACGCCTTACAAACCAATGACAGCCGCTGAGTCCAGCGACCCGGATTTCCTCGCCTTCGGCTTCGCCACGCAACTGGAGCAAGGCCCCGTACGCTGGCACCTGATGATTACCCTGGCCGACCCCGGCGATGTGACCACCGACGCCACCGTGCGCTGGCCCGAAGGGCGCCGCCAGATCGACGCCGGCGTGCTGGTCATCGACAGCCAGCAGTCCCAGGTGGAGGGCGCCTGCCGCGATGTGGACTTCAACCCCCTCCAATTGCCAACGGGTATCGGGCCGTCGGACGACCCGTTGCTGTTGGCACGCCAGGCGGCGTACGCGGAATCTCACCGCCGGCGCATCAATGAACAGAGCGCTCACTAAGAATTTTTCCCACGCTGCGGAATAAATCATTTCCCTCGCTTGTTCTATCCCCAGAACAACTTGAACGAGGGAAGTACGATGGGCCTGTCCACCGGCGCTCAACCACTGGATTTCACCGCACTGGCCCAGCCTTTGGCCGAAGCCGACGGCTGTGGCCAGAACTTCGAATACGACCCCCAGTTCCTTGAGCTCGAAGAAGAAGCCCTCGGCAAACCCGAGGTGCAGTATGGCGACACCATCACCCAGGCCATCGAGCCAAGCTGGAAACGGGTGATGCTGTTGGCGCTGCCATTGATGGAGCGCAGCCGCGACCTGCGCCTGGCGATCTGGCTGACCCGCGCTCAACTCAACCTGCACGGCATTCCCGGCCTGGCTGCCGGCCTTGGGCTGATCCATGGCTTGCTGGAAAACTGCTGGCAGGGCTTGCACCCGCAGCTCGACCCCGATGACGACAACGACCCGTTGCTGCGCATCAATATTCTGGCGTTCCTGTGCGAGCCTGCCGGTGTGTTGCGCGACGTGCTCGATGCGCCGCTGGTCAGCGGCCGTGGCGTGGGCGCGGTCAGCTTGCGTCAGGTTGAACTGGCGAGCGGCGAGGAGGGCGAGAGCGTCAGCCTGGCGATGATCGAAGGCGCGTTTGCCGAAGCCGACCCCGTCGAACTCAACGCCACTGACACCGCGCTGGCACAGGCGTTGGCACTCAGCGTGCAGATCGAACAGTTGTTGACGGAGAAGGTCGGCGTCGGCCGCGCCATCGACCTCAGCGGCCTGGCCACACTCCTGCGCCGCGCCGGTGACGTGATCCGCCGCCACTTGCCAGGTGCCGCGCCAGCCGAGGCGATGCCGGCTGGCGTTACAGCCGCCGCCGTGGCCGCCGTGGCCGTCGCCCCGCAGGCAGTGCGCGCAGAAATCAACAGCCGCGAAGACGCACGCCAGACCATCGACCGTCTGTGCACGTATTTCCAGACTTTCGAGCCCGCCAGCCCGGTGCCGTTTTTACTGCAGCGGGCGAAGAACCTCATCGACAAGAATTTCATGGAATTGCTGCAAGACCTCGCCCCTGATGGTCTCGCGCAACTGGCGCTGGTCAGCGGTATTCGCAACAGCGACACCTGAGCCTTTTTGTATCAACCCCACTCACCGGAGCTTTTCCTGTGGCCAAAGAAAGCAGTCAGAAGTTCATCGCCCGCAACCGTGCGCCGCGCGTTCAGATCGAATACGACGTGGAGATCTACGGTGCGGAAAAAACCGTGCAGTTGCCCTTTGTCATGGGGGTGTTTTCGGACCTCTCCGGCAAGCCGGCCGAGCCGTTGCCGCCGGTGGCCGAGCGCAAGTTCCTGGAAGTCGACATCGACAATTTTGACGATCGTCTCAAGTCCATGAAGCCGCGTGTGGCGTTCCAGGTGCCCAACACCCTGACCGGTGAAGGCAACCTGCCGGTGGAAATCACGTTTGAATCGATGGACGACTTCACCCCGGCTGCCATCGCCAGCAAGGTGCCGAGCCTGAACCAGTTGCTCACCGCGCGCAGCCAGCTGTCGAACCTGCTGACCTACATGGACGGCAAAGTCGGCGCAGAGGAATTGCTCGCCAAGCTGCTCAGCGATCCGAGTGTGATGCAAGCCTTGAGCAGTGCGCCCAAGCAGCCCGAATAACTGAATAACCGTTGCCTGCGCCGGCGCCTCGTTTGCCCCGGTACGGGGACGCTTTGCCCAAAATTTGAGGATACCGTCATGTCCACCCCGCAATCCGAACAGCCAGGGCAACTTGCCCCGGCCACGGAATTCGACGCTGGCGACTTCGCAAGCCTGCTGCAAAAAGAGTTCAAGCCCAAAACCGACAAGGCCAAGGAAGCGGTGGAAACCGCCGTGCGCACCCTGGCCGAGCAAGCGCTGCAAGGCACGCAACTGATGCCCCACGACGTGCTGGGCACCATCGAGGGCTTGATCGCCGCCCTCGACCAGAAGCTCACCGAACAGGTCAATCACATCCTGCACCACGAGGAATTTCAGGGCGTGGAAAGCGCCTGGCGTGGCCTGCACTACCTGGTCAACAACACCGAGACTGACGAAACCCTGAAGATCCGGGTGATGAACATCTCCAAGAACGAAGTGCACAAGACCCTGCGCAAGTTCAAGGGTGTGGCCTGGGACCAGAGCCCGATCTTCAAGAAGTTGTACGAAGAAGAATATGGTCAGTTCGGCGGCGAGCCGTATGGCGCCTTTGTCGCGGATTACTACTTCAACAACAGTGCGCCGGACGTGGAACTGCTGACCCAGATGGCCCGCGTCAGCGCCGCCGCTCACTGCCCGCTGATCACGGCTGCCGACCCCAGCGTGATGCTGATGGAGTCGTGGCAGGAACTGGCCAACCCGCGTGACCTGACCAAGATCTTCCAGACCCCGGAACACGCCGCCTGGCGCAGCTTTCGCGCCAGTGAAGACTCGCGTTACGTCGGCCTGGCCATGCCGCGCTTTCTGTCCCGCGCGCCCTACGGTGCCAAAACCAACCCGGTCGAAGCGTTCGATTTCGAAGAAACCACCGACGCGGCCGGCGCCAAGGATTTCACCTGGGCCAACGCCGCTTACGCAATGGCGGTGAACATCAACCGCTCGTTCAAACACTACGGCTGGTGCTCGCAGATTCGCGGCATCGAGTCCGGTGGTGTGGTGGAGGGGCTGCCGGTGCATACCTTTCCAACCGACGACGGCGGCGTGGACATGACCTGCCCAACTGAAATCGCCATCAGCGACCGCCGCGAAGCGGAACTGGCAAAAAACGGCTTCATGCCGCTGGTGCACAAGAAAAACAGCGACCTCGCCGCGTTCATCGGCGCGCAGTCGATGCACAAGCCTGCCGAGTACGACGACCCCGACGCCACCGCCAACGCCAACCTGGCCGCGCGCCTGCCGTACCTGTTCGCCACGTGCCGTTTCGCTCACTACTTGAAGTGCATCGTGCGCGACAAGATCGGCTCGTTCAAAGAGCGCGACGACATGCAGGTGTGGCTCAACAACTGGATCGGCCGTTACGTCGAACACAACCCGGCCACCGCCACCGACGCCGACAAAGCCCGTAAACCGCTGGCCGGCGCCGAAGTGGTGGTGGAAGAAATCGAGGGCAACCCCGGCTACTACGGCGCCAAGTTTTTCCTGCGCCCGCACTACCAACTCGAAGGCTTGACCGTGTCCCTGCGCCTGGTCTCCAAGCTGCCGTCCACCAAATCCAACTGATCAACCTGAAAGGTAACCACCATGATCCTGCTTAACTTCAAAGGCACCCAAATCAAGGGCACTTCCACCGTCGACGCGCACAAGGACTGGATCACCATCGACGCGATCCAGATGGGCGTGGGCCGCGCGATTTCCATCAGCGGCGGCGGCACCGACCGTGACACCAGCAACCCGTCGTTCTCGGAAATCTCCATGACCAAGGCCACCGACCTTGCGTCGGCCGACCTGTTCATGCAGGCGGTGTGCGGTAAAAGCCTGGGCGATGCCGAAATCCACTTCATCCAGACCGGCGGCCCGGACAAGAAACAGCAGGTGTTCCTCAAGCTGATTCTCGGCGAAGCCATCATCAGCTCCTACTCCGCCAGCAGCAACGGCGAGCGCCCCAGCGAAACCTTCTCGATCAACTTCACCACCATCAGCTACGAGTACGACTCCTTCACCGGCGACACCGTGATCACCGGCACGCCGAAGAAGTGGGACCTGGAGAAGAACCAGAAAATCTGACGCCGGGCCTCTGTGGCGAGCCGGATTGTTGGATGGAGGGTTTCCTGTGGTGCGCGGGCTTGCTGTGGCGAGCGGGCTTGCCCCGCGTTGGGCTGCGAAGCAGCCCCATCACACACACCGTGCTTCTACCGGATGCCCGCGGCGGCAGGTTTCAGGGCCGCTTCGCGCCCCAACGCGCGGCACGCCCGCTCGCCACGACAAGCCTGCATACCACAGCGGTAATGGAGATTGAGAACCATGGCTGAACTCACCAGTCGCGAACGCTTGCAGCCGTCCTTGCTCGATCGCCTGAGCGATGACGACACCGAGCACGCCGTGGAGCCGCGCGACAAGCGCGTGCTGTCCATGCGCGGCTTGCGCAAGGCGGTGTTGCGGGACTTGGGATGGCTGCTCAACAGCACCAGCCTGGGCAGTTTTCGTGACCTGAGCGCGCACCCGCTGGCAGTGCAGTCAGTGATCAATTTTGGTCTGCCGGATCTTGCCGGCAAGACCGCCGCCGGTTTGGACCGGGAAGCGCTGGGGCGGCGCATCCGCCAGGCGATCTGGGATTTCGAACCGCGGATTTTACGCGACAGCGTGCGCGTGGTGCCGGTGGCGCCCTCGGGCGTGACGGCCAGTCCCAACCAGATGGCCTTTGAAATTCATGGCGAACTCTGGGGCCAACCGTTGCCCGAGCGCCTGTACCTGAAGACCGAACTCGACCTGGAAGCAGGTGAGGCGAGGGTCTTTGATATCGAGACAAGGGACGTGCGGTGAACGCCAAACTGCTGCGCTATTACGAACGTGAATTGGCTCACCTGCGCGAAGTCGGCGGCGAATTCGCCCGTGACTACCCCAAGGTGGCCGGTCGCCTGGGGCTGGAAACCTACGCCTGTGCCGACCCGTATGTGGAGCGGCTGCTGGAGGGTTTCAGTTTTCTTGCGGCGCGGGTGCAGCTGAAGATCGACGCCGAGTTTCCACGCTTCACCAATCACCTGCTGGAACTGGTTTACCCGCAATACCTGGCGCCCACCCCGTCGATGACCGTGGTGCAGATGCAACCGGACATGAGCGAAGGCAGCCTGGCTGCAGGTTTCAAGGTGCCGCGCGATACCGCGTTGCACAGCCAGTTGGGCAAGGGCGACCAGACCGCTTGCGAGTTTCGCACGGCCCATGACGTAACCCTGTGGCCGGTGGAGTTGGTCCAGGCACGCTACTTTGCCTGCGGCGCACACGTAGCCGGCATCGACCTGTCACGCCTGGGCGGCGTCAAGGCGGCGCTGCGTCTGCGCTTGCGCGTCGGCGCCGGCCTGACCTTCAGCGACCTGGCCCTGGACAGCCTGCCATTGCACATTCGCGGCGGCGAAGCCATGCCCTCGCGCATCCTCGAACAACTGCTGGCGCAGGCCGCCGGTGTGTTGGTGATGCCAGTGCAGGAGCACGTGGACTGGCACCAGTTCCTGCCCAAAAGCGCGATTCGAAGTGTCGGTTATAGCGACGGCGAAGCCTTGCTGCCCAGCGGCCCGCGTTCATTCCAGGGCTATCGACTGCTGCAGGAATACTTCGCCATGCCGCAGAGGTTCATGTTTGCCGAAGTGGCGGGGCTGGCGAACAGTGTGAGTCGCTGCACCGCCGAGCAACTGGACGTGATCGTGCTGTTCAAGAAGCTCGACCCGGTGCTGGAACAAAGCCTCAGCGCCGCCAACTTCGGCCTGTATTGCACGCCGGCCATCAACCTGTTCCCGATGCGCACCGAGCGGGTGCACCTGTCGGACCAGCAATCGGAATATCACGTGATTCCCGACCGCACGCGGCCGATGGATTACGAGATTTACCAGATCGAAAGCGTCACCGGCTATGGCAGCGGCGCCGAGGCCAGCCAGACCTTCGAGTCGTTTTATCGCGCCAACGACTTGCACGCCCGTACGCCACCGAACGCGTTTTATCAGCTGCGCCGAGACGCGCGCGTACTGTCCGAGCAACAGCGGCGGCAAGGGCCGCGCTCCAGTTACATCGGCAGCGAACTGTTCCTGTCGCTGGTCGACGCCCAGGAGGCGCCGCACCGCAGCGATCTGCGCCAACTGGGCATCGACACCCTGTGCAGCAACCGCGACCTGGTGCTGAGCATGCCGGTGGGCAGCGGCCGCACCGACTTCACTGTCGAATCCGGCGCGCCGGTGCAGTCGGTGCGCTGCGTGGCAGGGCCTACGGTCCCGGCGCCATCGTTTGCCGAAGGCGAGACGGCGTGGCGGCTGGTCAGCCACTTGTCCCTCAACTATTTGTCGCTGCTCGATCAGGACAAGGAGCAGGGCGCCACCGCTTTGCGCGACCTGCTGCGCCTGTATTGCCGCGTTGACGATGAGGCCGCGCACAAACAGATTGAAGGCCTGCGCTCAGTCACCGCCGACAGCATCGTGCGGCGCCTGCCATTGCCGGGGCCGATCACGTATGGCCGGGGGTTGCAGGTGTGCGTGACCCTGGACGAGTCGGCCTTCGAAGGCGCCGGCGTGTTTGTATTGGGCTCGGTGCTGGAGCAGTTTTTTGCCAAGTACGTGTCGCTCAATTCGTTCACCGAAACCGTCATCAAAAGCACCGCGCGTGGCGTGATCATGCAGTGGCCGGCGCGGGTGGGCAGATGCGAGATCCTCTGACCCTGCTCAGTGCCCTTGAAGCGCATCCGGGGCGTTTTGATTTCTATGCTGCGCTGCGCCAGTTGGAGTGCGCCCACCCGCAATTGCCGCGGATCGGCCAGGCCGCGCGCCCGGCGGATGAGGCGGTGCGGTTCGGCCAGCAACCGTCGCTGGCGTTCGAGCCTGCGATGATCGCGGCACTCAAGCCTGGCGTTACGCCGAAACTGCTGCTGAATTTTTTCGGCCTGATGGGCGCCAATGGCCCGCTGCCGATTCATCTGACCGAGTACATTCGCGACCGCCAGCGCAACCTCAATGACCCAACGCTGGCCGCGTTCTGCGATGTGTTCCATCACCGCATGATCAGCCTGTTTTACCGCGCCTGGGCCAGCGCGCAGCCGGCGGTCAGCCTGGACCGGCCGGGGGCGGATCGCTTTGCCCAGTACCTCGGTTCGTTGATCGGCATCGGCCAGCCGTCGCTGCTCAACCGCAATGCCGTGCCGGACGTGGCCAAGCTGCATTTTGCCGGGCGCCTGGGCCCGCAGACGCGCAATGCCGAAGGCTTGGCGGCATTACTCAGCGACTACCTCGGCGTGCCGGTGCAGGTCGAGCAGTTTGTCGGCCACTGGATGACGCTGCCCGCCGATGGCCTGTGTGCACTGCGCAGCGGCCCCGACGCTGCCGTACTCGGCCAGACCACCGTGATGGGTAAAAAGGTCTGGAACACCCAGCACAAATTCCGCCTGCTGATCGGCCCTCTGGACCTGGCCCAGACCCGCCGCCTGTTACCCGGCGGCGACAGCCTGCAACGCGTGCAGGACTGGGTGCGCCAATACGTCGGCCTGGCCATGGATTGGGACGTCAACCTGATCGTCAAGAAAGACCAAGTACCCGGCCTGCGCCTCGGTTCCGCGCCTTTGGGCTGGACCAGTTGGCTGAGCAGCCAAACCCCCGAACACGATGATCGGCAGTTGCTGATCAACCCTCGCATCTCTTCTCAAGGACCTGCCCATGGCTGACATCAGTCGCGTCGCGCTTTTCGGCAAACTCAACAGCCTGTGCTACCGGGCGATCGAAAGCAGTACCGTGTTCTGCAAGCTGCGCGGCAACCCCTACGTGGAGCTGGTGCACTGGTTGCAGCAGATCCTGCAATTGAGCGACTCGGACCTGCTGCGCCTGGTTCGTCACTACGGCATCGACCCTGCCGTATTGGCCCGTGACCTGACCGCGGCGCTTGACCGCTTGCCACGGGGGTCAACGTCGGTCACCGACTTGTCGTCGCAGGTCGAAGAAGCCGTCGAACGCGCGTGGGTCTATGCCACCTTGATGCTCGGTGAATCCCAGGTGCGTTCCGGCCACTTGCTGCTGGCACTGCTGAAAACCCCGAGCCTGCGCAACGGTTTGTACGGCGTGTCCCGCGAGTTCAACAAGGTCGGCATCGATGACTTGAGCGAACGGTTCGCCGCGTTGCTCAACGCCTCGCCCGAGGCGCAGATGACCGCCAGCGATGGCTATCAGTTGCCCGGCGAAGACATCGGCGCAGTCGCGCCCGCCAAGCAGGAAGCCTTGAAGCGCTTTACTGTCGACCTCACGGAACAAGCGCGCGGCAACACGATGGACCCCATCGTCGGGCGCGACGAAGAGATCCGCCAGGTGATCGACATATTGATGCGGCGGCGCCAGAACAACCCGATCCTGGTGGGCGAGGCGGGCGTCGGCAAAACCGCCGTGGTTGAAGGGTTTGCCCAGCGCATTGCTCGCGGCGATGTGCCGCCGAGCCTCAAAGACGTGCAACTGCTCGCCCTGGATGTGGGCCTGTTGCAAGCCGGGGCCAGCATGAAAGGCGAGTTCGAACAGCGCCTGCGTTCGGTGATCGATGAAGTGCAGGCCAGCGTCAAACCGGTGGTGCTGTTTATCGACGAAACCCACACCCTGGTCGGCGCGGGCGGCGCTGCCGGCACCGGCGATGCGGCCAACCTGCTCAAGCCGGCGCTGGCGCGTGGCACGCTGCGCACCATCGGCGCGACGACCTTTGCCGAGTACAAAAAACACATCGAAAAAGACCCGGCGCTGACCCGGCGTTTCCAGACCGTGCAGGTC
The DNA here is from genome assembly GCF_003852315.1 of Pseudomonas sp. LBUM920. NCBI lineage: Bacteria > Pseudomonadati > Pseudomonadota > Gammaproteobacteria > Pseudomonadales > Pseudomonadaceae > Pseudomonas > Pseudomonas edsoni (SeqCode). Next base: position 3,996,320 of record NZ_CP027762.1, on the reverse strand, counting down.
GATGAACCGGACGAGGCCCGCGCGTTGCTGATGCTGCGCGGCATCGCGCAGACCATGCAGAACCACCATCAGGTGCACATCCTCGATTCGGCATTGGCGGCGGCGGTGCGCCTGTCCAACCGTTACATCCCGGCGCGCCAGTTGCCGGACAAAGCCGTCAGCCTGATTGACACCGCCTGCGCGCGCGTCGCCATCAGCCTGCACGCCACCCCTGCGCAGGTGGATGACCGCCGTCGGCGCATCGAGGCTCTGGAAACCGAGCTGGAGATCATCGAGCGTGAAACCGCAATTGGCGTGGACACAACCAGCCGCCGCGCCTCGGTCGAGGCCCAACTCGCCAGCGAACGTGAGTGCCTGGACGAGGTGGAAGGGCGCTGGGACAACGAGCTGGCGCTGGTCGAGCAGATTCAACGGCTGCGCCGCCAGCTTGCGGACGCAACCGAGCGCGAGGCGGGCCTGGCGGAACTGCATCAGTTGCAGGACGAGCTGGCGGCGCAGCAGGGCGAACACCCGCTGGTGCTGATCAGCGTCGATGAGCAGGCGGTGGCCTCGGTGGTGCAGGACTGGACCGGCATTCCGGTGGGGCGCATGGTCAAGAATGAAATCGACAACGTACTGCGTCTGGCCGAGCGCCTGGGCCAGCGCATCATCGGCCAGGACCATGCACTGGAAATGATCGCGCGGCGCATCCAGACCTCCCGCGCGGGCCTGGACAACCCGGGCAAACCGGTCGGCGTGTTCATGCTTGCGGGCACGTCCGGGGTGGGCAAGACCGAGACCGCCCTGGCCTTGGCCGAGTTGCTGTATGGCGGCGAACAGAACGTGATCACCATCAACATGAGCGAATACCAGGAGGCGCATACCGTTTCCACGCTCAAGGGTGCGCCGCCGGGTTACGTGGGGTACGGCGAGGGCGGCGTCTTGACCGAGGCGGTGCGGCGCAAGCCTTACAGCGTGGTGCTGCTGGACGAAGTGGAGAAGGCTCACCCGGATGTGCATGAGCTGTTTTTCCAGGTGTTCGACAAGGGCTGGATGGAAGACGGCGAAGGACGGATCATCGATTTCAAGAACACCTTGATCCTGCTGACCACCAACGCCGGCACGCCGTTGATCAGCCGCCTGTGCCGTCACCCGCAGACCATGCCCTCGCCGGATGTCATCGCCAAGGCCTTGCGTGAACCGCTGCTGGAAGTGTTCCCGCCGGCCTTGCTCGGGCGCCTGGTGGTGATCCCGTATTACCCGCTGAGCGACGCCATGCTCGGCAGCATCATCGGCCTGCAACTGGGGCGCATCCAGAAGCGCATCGCCGATAACCACAACATCCCGTTCACCTGGAGCGAGGAGGTCGTGCAGCTGATTGCCAGCCGCTGCACCGAGCTGGAAAGCGGTGGGCGGATGATCGACGCCATCCTCACCAACGCGATGCTGCCGGCAATCAGTACCGAATTCCTCAATCGCTTGTTGCAGGGCACTCCGGCCACTTATGTGCGGGTGAGTGTCGAGGGCGGCGAGTTTGCCTACGCGTTCAGCGAGGCTGCGAGGTAACCCTTATGGCCACGACTCAGATTCATCGCGAGATCCAGGTTACCAGCACCCTCGGCGCCGATGTGCTGCTGTTTCGGCGCATGCAGGCGACGGAGGGGTTGTCCCGGCTCAGTGAGTACCACCTGGAGCTGTACAGCGAGCGCGCCGACCTGAATATCGACGACCTGCTGGCCACCCAGATGAGCGTGGCGGTGGACTTGCCCAAGGGCGGCAGCCGTTACTTCAGTGGGCATGTCAGCCACTTTTCGTTCAGCACGCGCCAGGGCCGCTACTCCACCTACAAGGCGGTGCTGCGGCCATGGCTGTGGTTCCTGACGCTGGCCAGCGACTGCCGGATCTTCCAGGAATTGAGCGTGCCGGACATCCTCAAGCAGGTGTTCGCGCCCTACAGCATCGCCGATGTCGACACCTCGGGCCTGAGTGGCAGCTACAAGGCGCTGACTTACTGCGTGCAATACCGCGAGAGCGATTTCAACTTTGTCAGCCGCCTGATGGAGCAGGAGGGCATCTACTACTGCTTCAAGAGTGCTGCCGGGCGCCACACGCTGGTGCTGGCCGACTCCTACGGCGCGCACTCGCCGGCGCCAGGTTATGCCCAGGTGCGGTTCATGCCCGCCGAAGACCACGCCATGCGCGAAAGCGAAGTGATCTACGACTGGCGCATGGGCGGCGATGTGGAGCCGGGCGGCTATACCTTGCAGGATTTCGACTTCGAAAAGCCCAGCGCCAACCTGTTGGCCAAATCGACCCTGGCCGGCAGTTACCCGCAGGCGCGCCATGAGCGATACGACTACCCGGGCAAATACACCGAGCGCAAAAACGGCGAAACCTACGCGCGCACCCTGATTGAGTCGCTGCACACCGGCACCCAGCGCGTCACGGGCGCCACCCGTGCGCGCGGGCTGTTTCCCGGCGCGCTGATGACCTTGACCGAGCACCCGCGCAGCGAGCAGAACGCACAGTTCCTGCTGCTGGAGGCGCGTTACACGTTGTCCTCCGACACCTATGAACCGACGCCGCCGGCCGACCCTGCGCCGGTGTTGAGCTGCGAGTTCGTCGCGCTGTCGCGCCAGCAGCAGTTCCGTGCGCCCTGTGTAACGCGCAAGCCGCTGATGCGCGGCCCGCAGACTGCCCTGGTGGTGGGCAAGCAGGGCGAGGAAATCTGGACCGATAAATACGGGCGCATCAAGGTGCAGTTCCACTGGGACCGCGAGGGCCAGCGCGATGAAAACAGCTCGTGCTGGATTCGCGTGGCCCAGGGCTGGGCCGGCAAGCGCTGGGGCAGCCTGTATACGCCGCGCATCGGCCAGGAAGTGGTGGTGAGTTTTCTTGAGGGTGATCCCGACCAGCCACTGGTGACCGGCAGTGTCTACAACGCCGACACCATGCCGCCGTATGCACTGCCGGAAAACGCCACGCGCTCCACCCTCAAGAGCAACTCGTCCAAGGGCGGCGGTGGCTACAACGAGCTGCGCTTTGAAGACAAAAAGGGCGCGGAGCAGGTGTTCCTGCACGCGCAGAAAAACCTCGACCAGCGCGTGCTCAAGGATTCTCTGGACTGGGTCGGTGGTGACCGCCATTCCAGGGTCGATCAGGACCTGCGCGAGAAAGTCGGCGGCGACCGGCACTCGGCGGTCGGTGGCCATCGCAATGAGAAGGCCAGCGGCGATGTGTCGATGGCCGCCGGCGCCAACATGATCATCAACGGCGGCCTGAAGACCGGCGTCACTGCGGGCCTGGACATGTACATCAAGGGTGGTGCCAACGTGGTGATCGAAGCCGGCGCCACCATCACGCTGAAAGTCGGCTCGACCTTCCTCACCCTGACCCCGGCGATGATCCTCGCCTCGATCATCCCCTTGCCGCTGCCCGAAGCCGCGTCGGCGGCGACCGCCCTGGCCCTGACCGCGGCCACCGGACCTGCCGGCGTGCCGCTGCCGCCCAAGGAGGCCGACGATGGCAAATAACCCTTTGTGGAGCCCGTTATGAACCTGATCCTGCTGGTTAAAAGCTACCGTGACCAACCGATGCCCGGCGAGGTGATCTGCCGCTTTACCGAGGTCGGTGGTTCTATCGGGCGTGGGCCGGACAATGACCTGACCCTGGACGATCCGGGCAAATACATCTCGCGCGTACACGCGCGCGTCGAGCAGCGTGGTGAGCAGTTTTACCTGACCGACACCGGCAGCAACCCCAGCCTGGTCAATGAGCGGCCGCTGGGCAATGGCCGGGAGCGGTTGCTGGAGGCGGGTGATCGTCTGGTGATTGGCGATTACGGCCTGGAAGTGCGCCTGGAGCAACCCGCAGCGCCGGTGCTCGAAGACGATGCTTTGGCGACGCGCATCCTGCCGCCGCTGTTTGTGCCGCCACCGGCCCCGGTCGCTGCGCCGTTGCCACCGTTGGAGGTGCCGTCACCGCTGTTGCGCGACCCGCACGTGGTGGTGCCGGTGGTGCTGCACGACGACCTGGCAGGCGCGCGGATTCTGGAAGGCCATTCGTTATTCGATGGGGCGATGCCGCTGTCGGACCCGCTGGGTTTAAATCCCTCGCTGACCCCGGTTTTTCGCGGCACCGAAAGCGACCATGTGGCGCCGCAGATGCAGGCGTTCAACAAGCCGCTGTGGCAGGCCGAGCCGCCAGTGATCCCGGATGATTACGACCCGCTCTTTGGCCTGTCCACCGAACCCACGGTCGCTCGCGATCCAAATGTGGCAGCCGGCTTGCCCGCGATAGAGATGAACGATAACGAGGTGATCCAGGAAAAACTCAGCGCCCCTGAGACCTTCGCGGGCAAGCCCGCTCCCACAGTGACCGCGCCCACCCGTGACAGCGCGGTGCTGCAGGCGCTGCTGACGGGCCTGGGTTTGCCTGACCTGCACACCGCCCGTGCGCCCACCGAACTTGCCCAACTGGTCGGCGAAATGCTGCGCGCCGCCACCGGCGGCACCATGGATGTGCTCATGGCCCGCGCGCTGACCAAGCGTGAAAGTCATATCGACATGACCATGATCGGCGCCTATTCCAACAACCCGTTGAAGTTCTTTCCCGACGCCGACAGCGCCCTGACCCAGATGCTTAACGGTGATTCGCCAGCCTATATGCGCCCGGTCAAGGCACTCAATGCGTCTTTCGACGACCTCAAGGCCCATGAGCTGGCGGTGATCGCCGGCATGCGTGCAGCCCTTGGCGCCGTGGTGCAGCGCTTTGACCCGGCGCGGGTCGAGCAGCGCCGCACCACCCACGGCGCGCTCGACAAATGGATGCCGGCGCGGCGCAAGGCGCGTTTGTGGGATCGCCTGGTGGAGCGCTACGAAGACCTGGCGCGGGATGCTGACGAGGATTTGCAGCGGCTGTTTGGGGAGCTGTTTTCCAAGGCTTATGAGGAACAGGTGGCGCGGATGAGGCAGTAGGGGGCTGCTGCGCAGCCCAACGCGGGGCAAGCCCGCTCGCCACAGCAAGCCCGCTCGCCGCAAGACCCCTGGTTAAGTTGAGAGAAGAATTTATGTCCTGGAATAACAAAGTAGTCTGGTCCGAAGGCATGTTGCTGCAGCCTCAGCACCTGCAGCAGCACGACCGTTTCCTGCAGGCCCAGTTGGAAGCTCGCGTGGCCAGCTTGCGTGCTTACGGCTGGGGCTTTTCCAACGTGCAAATCGACCCGCAACAGTTGGCCATGGGCAAGCTGTCGCTGCTCGCCTACAGCGGCATATTGCCCGACGGCACGCCGGTGGGCCTGCCGTTTGACGATGCCATGCCGCTGCCGCTGGAGATCCCCGACGACGCCCGTGACCTCAAGGTTGTGCTGGCCTTGCCGAGCCTGCGCCCCGGTGTGGCGGAGGTTGACGACAACCCAAGCTTTGAAAATTTCGCGCGCCACCGCAGCAGTGAATACGAAGCCTGGGACAGCAATGGCCTGGACAGCAGCGCGCTGATGAGCATCGGCAAACTGCGCTTGCGCCTGGCGTTTGAAGGCGATGTGGCCGATGCCTACACGGTGCTCGGCATTGCCCATGTGGTGGAAAAACGCGCGGATAAAAGCGTGGTGCTCGACCGCGAATACTGCCCACCGTGCCTGGACATTCGCGCTGCCGAGCGCTTGCGTGCGTTTGTCGATGAGCTGCTCGGTCTGCTGCAGCAACGAGTTGAGGCGCTGGCCTCGCGCCTGACCCGGCCGGATGGCAGCGGCGCGGCGGAAATCGCCGATTTCCTGCTGTTGCAGGTGCTCAACCGCAGCCTGCCGCTGGTGCGGCATTTGTCGGCCATGACCGGTTTGCACCCTGAGCAGCTGTACCGCGATCTCGCGGCCCTGGCCGGTGAGTTGGCGACCTTTACCCGTGACGATAAACGCGCGGCCGCGTACCCGGTGTACCGCCACGGCGCGCTGGCGGAAACCTTCGCCCCGGTGATGCTCGACCTGCGCCGCGCATTGTCGGCGGTGATGGATGTACGCGCCATCGCGATCCCGTTGGAGGAGCGCCAATACGGCATTCGCGTGGCCGTGCTGCCGGACCAGGAGTTGCTGCGCTCGGCCACGTTTATTCTGGCGGTGCAGGCGCAGATGTCCGCCGAAAGCGTGCGCAACGGCTTTCCGCCGCAGGTCAAGATCGGTTCGGTAGAGAAGATCCGCGACCTGGTCAACCTGCAATTGCCCGGTATTGGTTTGCGCCCCTTGCCGGTGGCGCCACGGCAGTTGCCGTTTCATGCCGGCTTTACCTATTTCGAACTTGATCGCAGCAGTGAATATTGGCAATTGCTGAGCCAGTCGGCCGGCTTTGCCATGCACATCGCCGGGGTTTTTCCGGGGCTGGACCTGCAGTTCTGGGCCATCCGCAACTAAGGCAAGGTGACTGACGTGAACGACGCTTTTGAAGGCGGCCAAGACCCTGACCGCACCTTGCTGATTCCCACGCCAGGCGGGCGTCGGGCCACGCCGCCGGTGCTGCCGACGGCCGATGTGCCGCGTGCCGCGCTGGTGGTTCATGGCCAGGGGCTCAACTCGCTGGTGCGCGCAGCCAACCCGTTGCTCGACCTGGTGGTGCCGCTGCGCACGATGACGGCAATGCCGGACATGGAGAGCTTGCGCCAGCGCTTGATCCAGGCGGTGCAGGCCTTTGAAGCCCAGGCGCGCGCCAGCCAGGTCGATGTGGAAACCGTGGCCGCCGCGCGCTACGCGCTGTGCACGCTGGTGGACGAAACCATCGCCAGCACCCCCTGGGGCGCGGGTGTGTGGGGCAGCCGCAGCCTGCTGGTGACTTTTCATAACGAGGCGTGGGGCGGCGAGAAGTTCTTCATGATCCTGCAGCGCCTGAGCCAGGACCTGCGCACCCACATCGACGTGCTGGAGTTGATGTATCTGTGCCTGGCGTTGGGCCTGGAAGGGCGTTATCGGGTGCTGGATCGCGGCCTGGATCAATTGGGTCTGCTGCGCGAGCGCCTGCTGCAGTTGATCAACCAGCAGCGCGGCAATCAGGAGCAGGAACTGTCGCCACGCTGGCGCGGCGCACAAGCACCGCAAGCGTCGATGCTGCGTCGGGTGCCGGTGTGGGTCATGGCGTCGGTGGCGGCGGTGCTGTTGCTGAGTGTGCAGCTCACGTATAGCTGGTTGCTCAACCGTGCCTCCGACCCGGTGTTTGCGCAACTGGGATCGATTCGTGTGGCCTCGCCGCTCAAGGTGGCGGTGCCGGCGACACCGGCTCCGGTGCGCCTGGCCGGTTTTCTCGCACCCGAAGTGGCCCAGGGCCTGGTGGCGGTCAAGGACAGTGCCGACCGCTCAGTGATCACCTTGCGTGGCGACGGCGTGTTTGCTTCGGGCAGCGCCGAGGTGTCGAGCAACTTCGACGGCTTGCTGGCGCGCATCGGCGATGCCCTGGCCACCGTGTCGGGGGCTGTGGTGGTGGTCGGGCATACCGACAACGTACGGCCATCGGCGACGTCGCGGCTGGGCTCCAACTTCGACTTGTCCCAGGCCCGCGCCAAGACCGTGGCCCGTTTGCTCGCCCAGCGCGCCGGGCCGGCCGAGCGTTACCGCAGCGAAGGCCGGGGCGAAACCGAGCCGCTGGTCCCCAACGATTCAGCGGCGAATCGCGCGCGTAACCGTCGCGTCGATATCACTGTGTTGATCCCTTCCCAGGCGCAATAGCCATGAACTTCTCTACGCTTTTTTCGTTGTTATGGTCCCCGGTGGAGCGCTTCATCCTGTGGCTGCTCAAACCGTGGTTGCTGTCGCTGATCGGCGTGGCGTTGCTGTCGTTGCTGGTGTGGTATGAAGGCCCGTTGCTGGCGTTCAACGGCAGCGAACCGCTGGCGCCGGAGTCACGGCGTTGGGCCTTGATCGCGCTGTTTGTGCTGATATGGGCCGGCTATTTTGCCTGGCGCCTGTGGCGGGCGTGGCGCGCCAACCGTGGCTTGATGGCGGGTGTGGCCGAGGCGCCGGTGGTGGCGCCCGGTGTGCGTGAAACCCAGGCCGAAGTGGCCGAACTGGGCGAGCGCATGCGTTCGGCCATGGCGGTGCTGCGCAAGGCCAACCCCGGCTGGAAGATGAGCGGGCAGTACCTGTATCAGCTGCCGTGGTACATGTTCGTCGGCGCACCGGGCAGTGGCAAAACCACTGCGCTGACCCATTCCGGCCTGCAGTTCCCGCTGCGTGAGGCGATGGGCTCCGGCGCCATCGGCGGCGTTGGCGGCACGCGCCATTGCGATTGGTGGTTCACCGATGAGGCGGTGCTGCTGGATACCGCCGGGCGCTACACCACTCAGGACAGTTACAGCGAAGTCGACAAGGCGGCGTGGGGCGGCTTTCTTGACCTGCTGAAAAAATACCGCCGCCAGCGCCCGGTCAACGGTGTGATCGTGGCCTTGAGTGTCAGCGATTTGCTGCAACAGACCGACGCCCAGCGCCAGGCCCAGGCCGTGGCGATCCGCACGCGCATCACCGAGCTGTATGAGCGTTTGGGCCTGCGGTTTCCGGTGTATGTGATCATCACCAAGTGCGACTTGCTGGCCGGGTTTTCGGAGTTTTTCGAGACCTTTGGCCGCGATGAGCGTGCGCAGGTGTGGGGCGTGACATTCGCGCTGCCACAACCGGCGCAGCCGGACAGCGGTTTGGCGTCGTTCCCAAGCGAGTTCGATGCGCTGGAGCGCCAGTTGCAACGGCGTGTGCTGGAACGCTTGCAGCAAGAGCGCGACCTGTCGCGCCGCGCCTTGCTCTACAGTTTCCCGCAGCAGTTCGCCAGCCTTGGCGATGGCCTGACGCGCTTTCTCAACACCGTGTTTGAAGCCAACCGTTATCAGGAGCCCGCGCTGTTGCGCGGCGTGTATTTCACCAGCGGCACCCAGGAAGGCAGCCCGATTGACCGGGTGTTGACCTCGCTGGCTGCCTCGTTCGGCCTGGGCCGCAAGGTCCTGGCGCCGAATGTCGCCAGTGGGCGCAGTTACTTCATTACCCGTTTGTTGCGCGAGGTGATCTTCAAGGAAGCCGGACTGGCCGGGGTCAATCATCAAGAGCAACGCCGGCGCCAACTGCTCGCAAGGGCTGGGCGGATAGCCGCAGCAGCCGTGTTCGTGCTGCTGCTGGCGGCGATGACCATCAGTTACAACCGCAACCTGCAACTGATCGCCGACGCGTCGAGTGCCGCCGCCCAGGTCGCGCAGTTGGCCAAGGCGCTGCCCACTGAAGGCGATGTGCTGGTGACGTTGCCCTTGCTCAATGCCGCACGCGCATTGCCCAGCGGCTATAGCGATGGCGATAACAGCGTGCCGTTGCTCAGCCGCATGGGCCTGTATCAGGGCAACAAACTCGGCGCTGGTGCGGTGACCCTGTATCGCCGCCTGCTTCGCAGCACGCTTATGCCGCACATCGTCGCCAATATGGAAAACGCCCTGCGCCGTGGCGACGCGAGCAATCAGGAGTTTTTGTACGAAACCCTGCGCGCCTACTTGATGCTTGGCGAGCGGCAATACTTCGACGCCGCGTCGGTGCAGGCGTGGGTCGATGTGGATTGGCGCCGTGAGCTGCCCCAGGCGACACCGGCGCAACTGCAGCAGTTGTCGGAGCATGTGTCGGCGTTGTTGGAGGCCGACGATGAGGCCGAGCCGGTGCCACTGGACAGCGCGTTGATCGCCAAAGTGCGCCTGGCGCTGGCCAGCATGCCGTTGTCTCAGCGCATCTATAACCGGGTCAAGCGCCTTGTCGAACAGCAGCACTTGCCGGAGTTGAGCGTCAACAGTGCGGTGGGGCGGGACGTGTCGTCGCTGTTTACGCGTGCCAGTGGCGAGCCGCTGTCCCGTGGGGTCAGTGGCGTGTACCGCCTCGCCGGATACCGTGAGCTGACCGACAAAACGCCACAAGCCGTGACTGACATGGCCAAGGACAGCTGGGTGCTGGACCGCCAGGAGTCGGCGCAGATCGCCGGTGGCAACCCGGCGATGCAGGCAGCGGTGCTGGAGCTGTATTACGCCGACTACATTCGCCAGTGGGATACGTTTCTTGCCGATGTGCACCTGTCGCCGTTGACCAGCCTGGGCCAGGCCTCGCTGGTGACCACGGTGCTGGCTGCCAGTGATTCACCGTTGCGGGCCTTGCTGCAGGCCGTGTCCAGGGAGACCACCCTGGACGGTGCCCTGACCTCGGCAACCAGCCAAGACACCGACCAACGCGTGCGTGACAAAATCGCCGCCGCCACCCAGAGGTTGCAATCGGCCTTGGGCGGCGACAGCCCCGCGGCGCCCGTGGATGCCCAGGCCAACCCGGTGGACCAGCATTTCGCAGCGTTGCATCGCCTGGTGGGCACGGGCACCGGGCCGCAACCGCTGGATGAGGTACTGGCCTCCTTGAAGGACGCCGGGCAGTTTTTCGACAGTGCTGACGCGGCCCGTCGCAGCGCCGCGCCGGCACCGTCCAACGAAGTGCTGGCGCGCCTGAAGCGCTCCGGCGATACCTTGCCAGCGCCGCTGTCGGCGCTGCTGCGGGATGTGGAATCGGGCGGTACGGCGTTGACGCTGGGCAATGAAAAGGCGCGGCTGAATGCGCTGTGGGAGGCCTCCGGCGCACCGTTCTGCCGGGCTGCGATTGACGGACGTTACCCGCTGGTGCGCAGTTCTGGTCGCGACGCCACTGCCGACGACTTCGGCAAGTTCTTCGGTCCGGGCGGCTTGATGGACGACTTTTTCAGCAAGAACCTTGCGGCCTATGTCGACATGAGCGGCAACCCATGGCGCTGGCGCTCCAGCGGTGTGACGCCGCTGAATATCTCCCAGGATGTGCTTAACCAGTTCCAGCGTGGCGCCAAACTGCGGGATATGTTCTTCGTGGCCGGCGCACGTCAGCCATCGATGCGCTTTGACCTGAAACCCCTGAGTGCCGACCCTGGGCTGACCAAGGTCAATCTGGACATCGATGGCCAGCCGGTGGTGTACGAGGCGGGCAGTGTGGCCGACTTCACCAGCCTGTCGTTACCCAGCGGCAAATCCGGCGGCCTGGTGCGTCTGGACGCCACCCCCGCGTTGGTCAGCCCCTTGCGCAGCGATGGCCCTTGGGGTTGGCTGCGGATGATGGACAAGGCCGTGGTCAGCGCCCAGGGCGAGCAGCTGCAACTGACGTTCACTGTGGAGGGCCATCGGGTGGTGTACCTGTTGCGCGCCAGCAGTGTGATCAACCCGTTCCGCCGTGATGGCCTGGAGTCTTTCCATTGCCCCGGCAGCTTTTAGGGATCAGCCATGAATGGATTTTTCGGCAAGGTCGTCAGCCATGGGGATTTTGTCAGTCGCCGGTTGCCTGCCGTGTTCTTGAACCGTTGGGATGCGTGGTTGCAGGGCGGTTTGCAATGCAGTCGGGAGCGCCTGGGGGCACAGTGGCTGGAGGCCTATCTGTGCAGCCCGATCTGGCGCTTTGCGCTGGCGGCGGGCGTGTGCGGTGAGCAAGGCTGGGCGGGCGTGATGATCCCGAGCGTGGACAGGGTGGGGCGTTATTTTCCGTTGACCCTCGCCTGCGCCGGGGACGATGCGCCGTTGTTGATGCGCCTGGAGCAGGATGCGCTGTGGTATGGCCGGTTGGAGCGGCTGGCGTTGTCGGCATTGAGCGAGACGTTTTCCCTCGAAGTGTTCGATGAGGCCATGGTGGCGATGCCGTCACCCGGGCGCTGGGCGCCAGCGCGTCATGCCAGCACGGTTGTTGTTGCTCCACGCTGGCTGGACCTGCCTGACCCGCAGCGTATCGGCGATGGCATGCCGCAACTGAGTGCGTGGATTGACCCGTTGGCCCTCGCGGGCCACTCGCTGTTCTGGACTGAGGGCTCACCGCGCGTGGCGCCGTCGGTGTGGGTGGGCGAGGGGTTGCCGGGCAGCGATACCTTTGCCGAGATGCTCGGCGGCCGCTAGACACCCGCCAATAGCCCCGGACCTGTCGGGGCTTGATTTATCAGCTTAGCGCAGCGGGCTGCGCCACTGTTTCCGGAAGCCGTGCCACCAGCCGAATCAAGGCAGCGGCCTGGGCATTCGGCCTGGCTCGGGCCTTGCTCCCAGTGCTCCAGGGGGCGCAAGAGCACAGCGGCCTAGTAGCCGACTTGGGGGGACAGAAGTAACAGCAGGGCAAAAGCTCATCTACCTGATGTACTGAAATCCAGATGTGGGAGCGGGCTTGCTCGCGAAGGCGCTGTGTCTGCCAGCTCATGTGTCACTGATCCAACGCATTCGCGAGCAAGCCCGCTCCCACAATTCAACCGAGTTCAGCCTCCAGCATCAGGTCGGCTGCCAGGCCGCCTTGGCCTTGCTTTTGATCCAACCACTCCAACTGGGTACAGCCGCCAGACGGTTGTGCTCTGTTTTTCTGTGGGAGCTGGCTTGCCTGCGATGCAGGCAACTCGGTACATCAGGTACACCGAGTTGATGCTATCGCAGGCAAGCCAGCTCCCACATTTGATTGGGTTCAGCTCTCGGGATCAGGTCGGCTGCCAGGCCGCCTTGGCTTTGCTTTTGATCTAACCACTCCAACTGGGTACAGCCGCCAGACGGCTGTGCTCTGTTTTTCTGTGGGAGCTGGCTTGCCTGCGATGCAGACAACTCGGGACATCAGGAACACCGAGTTGATGCCATCGCAGGCAAGCCAGCTCCCACCTTTGATTGGGTTCAGCCTCCAGGATCAGGTCGGCTGCCAGGCCGCCTTGGCTGTGCTTTTGATCTAACCACACCAACTGGGTACAGCCGCCAAACGGCTGTGCACTGTTTTTCTGTGGGAGCTGGCTTGCCTGCGGTGCAGGCAACTCGGTACATCAGGTACACCGAGTTGATGCCATCGCAGGCAAGCCAGCTCCCACTTTTGATTGAGTTCAGCCTCCAGAATCAGGTCGGCTGCCAGGCCGCCTTGGCTGTGCTTTTGATCTAAACACTCCAACCGGTTCCAGCCGCCAGACGGCTGTGCTCTGTTTTCTGTGGGAGCTGGCTTGCCTGCGATGCAGGCAACTCGGTCTATCAGGCCCACCGGGTTGATGCCATCGCAGGCAAGCCAGCTCCCACCTTTGATTGAGTTCAGCTTCCAGGATCAGGTCGGCTGCCAGGCCGCCTTGGCTGTGCTTTTGATCTAACCACTCCAACAGGGTACAGCCGCCAGACGGCTGTGCACTGTTTTTCTGTGGGAGCTGGCTTGCCTGCGATGTAGACAACTCGGTCCATCAGGTACACCGAGTTGATGCCATCGCAGGCAAGCCAGCTCCCACCTTTGATTGAGTTCAGCTCTCGGGATCAGGCCGGCTGCCAGGCCGCCTTGGCTGTGCTTTTGATCCAACCACTCCAACTGGGTACAGCCGCCAAACGGCTGTGCTCTGTTTTTCTGTGGGAGCTGGCTTGCCTGCGATGCAGGCAACTCGATACATCAGGTACACCGAGTTGATGCCATCGCAGGCAAGCCAGCTCCCACATTTGATTGAGTTCAGCTTCCAAGATCAGGTCGGCTGTCAGGCCGCCTCGGCTTTGCTTTTGATCCAACCACTCAGGTCGGCTACCAGGCCGCCGTGCTCTGCTTTTGATCTTGATCTGCTTTTGACTTTGATCTTAGGCGCCCCGTTAAACCACGCTGGCCGAACGCAGGTTTGAATCCGTGGGTAACCCGGCAGGACGCCGGGTTAGCCGTGTTGGGCCATGGATGGCCCGTCACGGCGGCCCACGGATTCAAGCCGGAGTGAGGGCACACCGAGCCCAGGCGAGGTGCCGAGTGGTGGGGCAAGAGCCCTTTGGTTACTTTGGGGCTTTTCCAAAGTGACCCGCCGTAAGGGCGGAACCCATACCAGCCCCAACCCAAATACCGGACATGTACCAAGAACTCCAGACACCTCGCCCAACACATTCCCCCAAAACGTAAAACGGCGCCCGAAGGCGCCGTTCTGTTTACCGCATAGACCTAAGCGATCAAACGCCCAGTACCGCGTGCTGCACCAGGGTGAGCAACGGTTGTGGGTACACACCCAGGAAGAAGGCAAGCAGGGCGATCGCCAGCAGCATCACGCCACCGGCTTTCTGTTCCCAGTGCAGCTCAGCGTCCACACGGCGCAGGTTTGGCTCGATCAAGTACAGGGTGACCATCACACGCAGGTAGTAGAACACGCCGATGGCGCTGCCCAGTACCAGGGACGCAACCAACCACCATTCGTGAGCCTCAACACCCGTAGCAACGATGTAGAACTTACCGATAAAGCCTGCGGTCAGCGGGATACCGGCCAGCGACAGCATCATCACCGTGAGCACGGCGGTCAGGTACGGACGGCGCCAGAACAGGCCGCGGTATTCGTACAGGGCGTCGGCGTCACGGCCTTTGAACGGCGAGGACATCAGCGTGATCACGCCGAACGCGCCGAGGCTGGTGATCACGTAGGTGACCAGGTACACGCCCATGGCTTCCACGGCCAGACCTTTGCTCGCCACCAGGGCGATCAGCAGGTAGCCGAAGTGGGCGATGGACGAATAACCGAGCAGACGCTTGAGGTTGTTCTGCGTCAATGCCAGCAGGTTACCGAACAGGATCGACGCAATGGCGATCACGGTCAGCACGTTGCTCAGCACGCCGGTGTTGGCAGCAGGCGAGATCTGGAACAGACGCACCATCACCGCAAACACCGCAACCTTGGAGGCCGTGGCCAGGAACGCAGCCACCGGCGCCGGGGCGCCTTCGTACACGTCCGGGGTCCACAGGTGGAAAGGCACCAAGGACAGCTTGAACGCCAAGCCGATCAGCATCATCGCCAGGCCCAGTTGGGCAATCGGCGCAGGCATGCTGGTGGTGGCCAGGGCGTGACCGATACCGGTGAAGCTCAGGCTGCCGGCTTCTGCATAAAGCAGGGCCATACCGAACAACAGGAACGCGGAACCGGCGGCCGACAGCACCATGTACTTGATGCCGGCTTCCAGGGAACGCTTGTTGAAGAAGGCGTAGGCCACCAGGCCGTAAGTCGGGATCGACAGCAGTTCCAGGCCGATGAACAAGCCGGCCAGGTGCTGCGCGCTGACCAGCACGATACCGCCGGCCGCAGCCAGCAGGATCAGCAGGTACAGCTCTTCCTTGTTGCCCGGGTAGCCCGTGCCGCCTTCGCCGAGGTAGGCGTGGGCGAGTGTCACGCACGCCAGTGTGGCGACCAGGATCAACGCGATGTACAGCAGCGCGAAGTCATCGATCATCATCAGCGGGGTGACCGCCAGTGGCGCAACCTTGAGTGCCGGGATAATCGACAGCAGGGCCAGGTTCAAACCGGCACAGGACAGCAGGAACGTTTGCGAGTGATTGCGGCGCCAGGCGATCGCCAGCATCACCACCACAATGGTGAGGCTGGTGATCAGCAGCGGCGCAAGCGCGATAAAGTGTTGGATCGTGAATTCCATAGCGCTCTTACCGTGCCGAAGCGAGTTGAGTGAAGGCGGTGCCGAACCACTGCTGCACGCCATGCATCGTCGCGGCAGAAGTGTCCAGGAACGGTTGCGGGTACACGCCGATGTAGATCAGCAGCACCGCAAGGCCGAGCACCATGATCAGTTCGCGAGCATCCATCCCGTGCAGCACGGTGTCGGACTTGGCCGGACCGAAGTACGCACGGTGGATCATGATCAGCGAGTAGACCGAACCGAATACCAGGCCGGAGGTAGCGATGGCGCTGATCCACGGCGTGTGCACGAACGAACCCATGAGGATCAGGAACTCGCCGATGAAGTTACCGGTGCCCGGCAAGCCCAGGGACGCGGCGGCAAAGAACAGGCTGATCGCCGGCAGGTAGGCGATGCGCGACCACACGCCACCCATTTCACGCATGTCACGGGTGTGCAGGCGCTCGTACAGCTGACCACTAAGGATAAAGAGGGCTGCGGCCGAAACACCGTGGGCCAACATCTGGATCACAGCGCCTTGCAGCGCCAGTTGGCTGCCGGAGTAGATGCCGATCAGTACGAAGCCCATGTGGGAAACGGACGAGAAGGCAATCAGACGCTTGATGTCGGTTTGCGCAAAGGCCAGGAACGCACCGTAGAAGATCCCGATCAGACCCAGGGTCATGGCGATCGGCGCAAACTCGGCCGAGGCATTCGGGAACAGCGGCAGGGCGAAACGCAGCAGGCCGTACGCAGCGGTTTTCAGCAGAATACCGGCCAGGTCCACGGAACCTGCGGTCGGCGCCTGGGCGTGAGCGTCAGGCAACCAGGAGTGGAACGGCACCACCGGCAGCTTCACCGCGAACGCGATGAAGAAGCCCAGCATCAGGATGTACTCGGTGGTCAGCGACATCTTGGTTTTCAACAGGTCGGCGTAGTTGAAGGTAATCACGCCGGTGTTGTTGAAGTTGACCAGTACCAGACCCAGGATCGCCACCAACATGATCAGGCCGGAAGCCTGGGTGAAGATGAAGAACTTGGTCGCCGCGTAGATCCGGGTTTTCTTGCCGTCCGAAGAACTGTGACCCCAGAGCGCGATGAGGAAGTACATCGGCACCAGCATCATTTCCCAGAAGAAGAAGAACATGAACAGGTCCAGCGCCAGGAACACGCCGACAACGCCGCCCAGAATCCACATCAGGTTCAGGTGGAAGAAGCCCACGTGACGCTGAATCTCTTTCCAGGAGCAGAGTACCGAGAGGATACCCAGCAGGCCGGTCAGCAGGATCATCAACAGCGACAGTCCGTCGAGGGCCAGGTGCACGTTGATGCCGAAGCGCTGGATCCACACGTGCTTGAATTCAAGCGCGAAGGTGGGATCGACGCCCGGTGCCGGAGCAAATGAATAGTCGCCATGCGCCCACAGCCAAAGGCCGAGTGCGAGTTCCAGGGACATGGTCAGCAACGCAATCCAGCGGGGGAGGGTGGCGCCGAAGCGTTCACCCATCCAGCAGAGCAGGCCGCCGATAAAGGGGATCAGGATTAGCCAGGGCAGAATCATGACGGGCTCGTTTCCTTTCGCAAGTTCGCAAAGTACGCAATGTTCATAGTCAGACCGCTACCACAACGATGGCGCCGATCACCAGCACGGCACCGACGGCCATGGAAGCTGCATACCAACGCAGCTGGCCAGTCTCGCTGCGGCTCAGGGCGGTGTGACCGGCCTTGGCAGCACGCGGGATCAAACCGATGGTCTGGTCGAGCGGGTCTTTGCGCAGAATGTGGCTGATAGCAAGGTATGGCTTGACGAACAGCTTGTCGTAGATCCAATCGAAGCCCCAGGCGGCGAACCACCAGGCCGACAGGAAACGGCCAATGCCGCTGTTGGCAACCGCCGTCACGAAGCGACGCTTGCCCAGGAACAGCAGTGCCGCCAGCAGGATACCGGCGATGGCGATGGCGCCCGAGGCGATTTCCAGGCTGTGCTTGGCAGCGCCGCCGGCATGGCCAGCGCTTTCCGGCAGTACGCCGGCCAGTGGTGGGGTGATCATGGCGCCGATGAAGGTCGACAGGATGATCAGCACCGACAGTGGCAACCAGTGGGAGATGCCGTGGCCTGCGTGTGCTTCGGTCTTGGCTTCACCGTGGAAGGTGATGAAGATCAGGCGGAAGGTGTACAGCGAGGTCATGAAGGCACCCACCAGGCCTGCGTACAGCAGGTTCTGGTTACCGCTGGCAAAGGCTTCCCAGAGGATTTCGTCTTTGGAGTAGAAACCTGCGGTCACCAACGGCAGGGCCGCCAGAGCGGCACCGCCGACGATGAAGCTGGCGTAGGCCAACGGCAGTTTCTTCCACAGGCCACCCATCTTGAAGATGTTCTGCTCGTGGTGGCAGGCAACGATCACCGCACCGGAAGCAAGGAACAGCAGGGCTTTAAAGAAGGCGTGGGTCATCAGGTGGAAGATCGCCGCGTCCCAGGCGCCGACGCCCAGGGCCAGGAACATGTAGCCGATCTGGCTCATGGTCGAGTAGGCGAGGATACGCTTGATGTCGGTCTGCACCAGCGCGGCAAAGCCGGCCAGTACCAGCGTCACGCCGCCGACCAGGCCCACCAGGTGCAGGATTTCCGGCGCCAGGGTGAACAGGCCATGGGTACGCGCGATCAGGTAGACACCGGCGGTTACCATGGTTGCCGCGTGAATCAGTGCGGAAACGGGAGTAGGGCCAGCCATCGCATCCGCCAGCCAGGTTTGCAGTGGCAGTTGCGCAGATTTACCGACCGCGCCGCCCAGCAGCATCAGGGTAGCCAGGGTGATCCAGAAGTCACCGATCTGGAATTTCTGCGGCGCCAGCACCAGCAGTTCCTGGATGTTCAACGTGCCCACTTGTTGGAACAGGATGAACAGGCCGATGGCCATGAACACGTCGCCGATGCGGGTAACGATGAACGCCTTGAGTGCCGCGTTACCGTTGTTGCGGTTGCTGTAGTAGAAACCGATCAACAGGTACGAGCACAGGCCCACGCCTTCCCAGCCGAAGTACAGGAACAACAGGTTATCGCCCAGCACCAGAAACAGCATGCTGGCGATAAACAGGTTGGTGTACGAGAAGAAGCGCGAGTAGCCCGCTTCACCGCGCATGTACCAGGACGCGAACAGGTGGATGAGGAAGCCCACACCGACCACCACGCCGAGCATGGTGATCGACAGGCCGTCGACGTAGAGGGCGAAGTTGGGCTTGAAGCCGTCCACCGACATCCACTGCCACAGCACCAGGGTGTAGTGGCCGCCTTCGGGCGGTGCCACGTTGAATTGCCAGATGACGTAGGCAGCGACAATCGCCGACAGGCCAATGGAACCCACACCGATCAGGGCAGACAGGTTTTCCGACCAGCGTCCACGGGAGAACGACAGCAGCAGGAAACCGATCAGGGGAAATACGAAAGTCAGAAAGATCATGTTCATCCGCGCATCTCACTGGCAGCGTCGATATCAAGCGTGTGGAAGCGACGATACAGTTGCAGCAGGATCGCCAGGCCAATACTGGCCTCGGCGGCTGCCAGGCTGATCACCAGAATGAACATGACTTGTCCATCCGGCTGGCCCCAACGGCTACCTGCCACGATGAAGGCCAGTGCCGCAGCGTTCATCATGATTTCCAGGCTCATCAACACGAACAAAATGTTACGGCGAACCATCAGGCCGACCAGGCCAAGGCAGAACAGGATGCCGGCGACCGCCAGACCATGCTCCAAAGGGATAGCAGGCATCGTCATTGCTCCTTGGCTTCGTTGCGGCCCAAGTGGAAGGCGGTGATGGCTGCAGCGAGCAGCAGCATCGAAGCCAGTTCGACCACCAGCAGGTACGGGCCGAACAGGCTGACGCCTACGGCTTTGGCGTCTACGGTGGTGTGGCCGATGGCCTGGCCGCTCTGGTGAGCGAACAAGACATACAGCAGTTCACCCAGCAGCAACGCTGCGAGGATTACCGGGCCAAGCCAGATGCCGGGCTTGAGCCAGACGCGTTCCTGGGCGACCGAAGCCGGCCCCAGGTTGAGCATCATCACCACAAACACGAACAGCACCATGATGGCGCCGGCGTAGGCGATCACTTCCAGGACACCGGCGAACGGTGCGCCCAGGCTGAAGAAGGTCATGGCCACGGCGATCAGCGAAATGATCAGGTAGAGCAGGGCGTGCACGGGGTTGGTGTTGGTGATCACGCGAAGCGTGGACACCACTGCAATACCCGACGCGAAATAGAAAGCGAATTCCATCTTTCTTCCTTAAGGCAGCAAGCTCTTCACGTTGATCGGCTCGGCTTCGTTTTGTGCGGCGCCCTTCGGCTTACCGGCAACGGCCATACCTGCAACACGATAGAAGTTGTAATCAGGGTTTTTACCGGGACCAGAGATCAGCAGATCTTCTTTCTCGTACACCAGGTCCTGACGTTTGAACTCGGCCATCTCGAAATCCGGTGTCAGCTGGATCGCGGTGGTCGGGCAAGCTTCCTCGCAGAGGCCGCAGAAAATGCAGCGCGAGAAGTTGATGCGGAAGAAGTCCGGGTACCAGCGACCGTCTTCGGTTTCAGCTTTCTGCAGGGAGATGCAACCTACCGGGCACGCCACGGCGCACAGGTTGCAGGCTACGCAACGTTCCTCGCCATCGGGGTCGCGGGTCAGTACGATACGGCCGCGATAGCGCGGCGGCAGGTACACCGCTTCTTCCGGGTATTGCAGGGTGTCGCGTTTGCGAAAGCCGTGACCGAAAACCATCACCAGGCTTCGCAACTGGGTACCGGTACCCTTAACGATGTCGCCAATATATTTGAACATGGGTCAAATCCTCACTGAACCGCGCCGGCTGGCGTGTTCAACAACACAACAGCAGCCGTCACCAGCAAATTGATCAGGGTCAGCGGCAGGCAGAATCTCCAGCTGAAATCCATCACCTGGTCATAGCGTGGGCGCGGAATAGAAGCGCGCAGCAGGATGAACAGCATGATGAAGAACGCCGTCTTCAAGAAGAACCAGAAGAACGCCAGTTGCGGCAGGATGTTGAACGGGCCGTGCCAGCCGCCGAAGAACAGCGTGACCAGCAATGCCGAGATCAAGATGATGCCGATGTATTCACCGACGAAGAACATGCCCCACTTCATGCCGGCGTATTCAATGTGGTAACCGTCGGCCAGTTCCTGTTCCGCTTCCGGCTGGTCGAACGGGTGACGGTGAGTCACGGCGACGCCAGCGATGAAGAAGGTACAGAAGCCAAAGAACTGCGGAATGATGAACCACAGGTTCTGCGCCTGGTACTCGACGATGTCGCGCATGTTGAACGAGCCGACCTGCACCACGATGCCCATCAGCGCCAGGCCCATGAACACTTCGTAGGACACGGTCTGTGCCGAAGCCCGCAAGCTGCCCAGCAGGGCGAACTTGTTGTTGCTCGACCAACCGGCGAACAGCACCGCGTAGACCGACAGACCGGCCATGGCGAAGAAGAACAGCAAGCCGATGTTCAGGTCCGCCACGCCCCAGGTCGGGGTGATCGGGATAACGGCGAAGGCGATCAGCAAGGCGCTCATGGCCACGACCGGTGCCAGGGTGAAGATCACCTTGTCGGCAAACGGCGGGGTCCAGTCTTCCTTGAAGAACATTTTGAGCATGTCGGCAGCGATCTGGAACATGCCGAATGGGCCGACGCGGTTAGGACCGTAACGGTCCTGCCACCAGCCCAGCAGGCGACGTTCGACGAAGCTGAGCAGGGCGCCCGCAACGACCACGGCCAACAGGATCACGATGGCCTTGACGACCGAGATGATCACGTCGATCACTTCAGGGGTGAACCAGGTCATTGCGCTGCCTCCTGCAGACCGTCAACGGTTTTGCCAAAGATCGCAGGCGGAATACCGGCGAGGCCTTTTGGCAGTGCAACCAGACCCGCGCCCAATTCGTCATTGATGCGCAGCGGCAGACGCAGAGTCTTGCCGTCGACGTTCAGGCTGAGCAGGGCACCGTCGTTGACGCCCAGGCGGTCGGCTTCGGACTTGGCCACGGACACGTAGGCGGCCGGGATGCGCTCTTGAACCGGCGCGGCTTTGGAAGAGGTCTCTTCGCTGCCGAACAGGTGGAAGAACGGCACAACCTGCCAGGTGCCCTGGGCCGGGTTGAACGGACGCGGTACGGCAGCGAACCAGTTCAGCGAATCACCGGTGCTTTCGATCAGGCGTGTGCCCGGGTCGCCTGCGCGGATGTGACCACCGACTTCGTCCTGGAACTTGTTCCAGGCCTGTGGCGAGTTCCAGCCCGGCGACCAGGCAAACGGCACCTGCTGACGTGGCTCGACCGAACCCGAGTAACCTTCCATGGAGAAGGCGAACGCGGTGTCGGGGTCTTGCGGGGTACGCGGTTCGTGCACGCTGATGTCGGCGCGCATGGCGGTACGGCCGGAGTAACGCAGCGGTTCACGGGCCAGTTTCAAGCCCTTGATGCGGAACGAGGCAGACGGTGCAGCATCAACGATACGTGCCAGCTGCGGGGCGCTTGCGGCGGCCGCTGCGGTGACGTGGTCGAGCTGGGTCCAGTCGATCGGCTGGTTCAGCAGGGTCGCGCGCAGGGCATGCAGCCAGCGCCAGCCTTCGTGAACCAGGATGCTGGCGTCCATGTACTTCGGATCGAACACCTGGAAGAAGCGCTGGGCGCGGCCTTCCTGGCTGACCAGCGTACCGTCGCCTTCGGCGAAGGTGGCGGCTGGCAGTACCAGGTCGGCGCGATCGCTGGTGGCGGTCTTCTGGTGGTCGGCAACGATCAGCACTTTGGCCGCATCCAGCGCGGCGTCGACCTTGGCCGAATCCGTGCGGGTGTACAGGTCGTTTTCCAGTACCACGATGGCGTCGGCTTTGCCGTCGGTCACGGCTTGCAGCGCGGCGTCAAGGGATTCACCGCCGAGCATGGCCAGGCCGAGGCTGTTGGCTTCCGGCACGACCAGGCTGATGGAACCGTTCTTGTCGCGCAGCTTCAAGGCTTTGGCGATGTTGGCAGCCGCTTCGATCAGTGCTTTGGAACCCAGCGAGGTGCCGGCAATGATCAATGGACGCTTGGCGGCCAGCAGGGCGTCAGCGATACGCTGGGCCAGTTCACCGGCTTCGGTGTCCAGGCCTTCGACGGCAGGCGCGCTGGCGTCGAGGGCGTGAGCCACGGCGAAACCGATGCGGGCCAGGTCGTCCGGTGCGGCGTGGACGCATTCTTCGGCGATGTCGTCGAGCTTGGTTTCAGCCAGGCTGGCGATAAACAGTGGGTTCAGCGCGTGCTGACCGATGTTTTTCACCGCAGCGTCGAGCCAGGGCTGAACGCGCATGGCATCGGCCATGTCTTCGGCCTTGCCTTTGACCGACTGGCGCAGCGACAGCGCGATACGCGCGGCGGTCTGGGTCAGGTCTTCACCAAGCACGAAGATCGCGTCGTGGTCTTCGATGTCACGCATGTTCGGAACCGGCAGCGGGCTGTCGTTCAGCACTTGCAGGACCAGGCGGATGCGCTCCAGCTCAGCGGCTTCGATACCGCAGTAGAAGTGCTCGGCGCCGACCAGCTCGCGCAACGCGTAATTGCTTTCGAGGCTGGCGCGGGGCGAACCGATACCGACGATGTTGCGGCCACGCAGCAGGTCGGCGGCTTTATCCAGCGCGTCGTCCAGGCTCAGCTTGGCGCCATCGGCCAGCAGTGGCTGACGTGGGCGGTCTTCGCGGTTGACGTAGCCATAGCCGAAACGGCCACGGTCGCACAGGAAGTACTGGTTGACCGAACCGTTGAAGCGGTTTTCGATGCGACGCAGTTCGCCGTAACGCTCGCCCGGGGAAATGTTGCAACCGCTGGAGCAGCCATGGCAGATGCTCGGCGAGAACTGCATGTCCCACTTGCGGTTGTAGCGCTCGGAGTGAGTCTTGTCGGTGAACACACCGGTCGGGCAGACCTCGGTGAGGTTGCCGGAGAACTCGCTTTCGAGCACGCCGTCTTCAACGCGACCGAAGTACACGTTGTCGTGGGCGCCGAATACGCCCAGGTCGGTGCCGCCGGCGTAGTCTTTATAGAAGCGCACGCAACGGTAGCAGGCGATGCAGCGGTTCATTTCGTGGGAAATGAACGGGCCGAGGTCCTGGTTCTGGTGGGTACGCTTGGTGAAGCGATAACGGCGCTCGTTGTGGCCGGTCATCACCGTCATGTCTTGCAGGTGGCAGTGACCGCCTTCCTCACAGACCGGGCAGTCGTGGGGGTGGTTGGTCATCAGCCATTCGACAACGCTGGCGCGGAACGCCTTGGATTCTTCATCTTCGATGGAGATCCAGGTGTTGTCGGTGGCTGGCGTCATGCAGGACATGACGATACGACCACGGGTGTCGTTCTCGTCGGTGTACTGCTTGACCGCGCACTGGCGACAGGCACCAACGCTACCAAGGGCTGGGTGCCAGCAGAAATAAGGGATGTCGAGGCCTAGTGAGAGACATGCCTGTAACAGGTTGTCTGCCCCATCGACTTCGAGCGCTTTGCCGTCTACGTGGATAGTGGCCATGGTTCAAAGTTCTTCGTTGGCCCGTTGTCAGCGGGCGTGGCTAATGGAATCTTGTTATTCATGTGCACCTACACAGCCTTAAAGGCGTCAGCACATGAGAAGGCGAAGCGCACGGGCCCTTCGCCTTTTTAAGCGTTACGCACCAACCATGGTCGGTGTGACCACCTGATTCAGATCGCCGGCGCGCGCAGGTGCGATGCCAGCCTCGAATTCAGAGCGGAAGTATTTGATTGCGCTGCCCAGTGGTTCCACGGCGCCCGGTGCGTGAGCACAGAAGGTCTTGCCTGGGCCGAGGAAGCCGACCAGACCCAGCAGGGTCTCGATGTCGCCTGGCTGGCCTTCGCCTTTCTCGATCGCCATCAAGAGCTTCACGCTCCAGGGCAAACCGTCACGGCACGGGGTGCAGAAACCACAGGATTCGCGGGAGAAGAACTGTTCCATGTTGCGCAGCAGCGAGACCATGTTCACGGTGTTGTCCACCGCCATCGCCAGGCCCGTACCCATCCGGGTGCCGACCTTGCCGATGCCGCCGGCATACATTTGTGCGTCCAGGTGCTCAGGGAGCAGGAAGCCGGTGCCGGCGCCGCCTGGCTGCCAGGCTTTCAAGGTGTAGCCGTCGCGCATGCCGCCGGCGTAGTCCTCGAACAGCTCGCGCGCGGTCACGCCGAATGGCAGCTCCCACAGGCCAGGGTTCTTGACCTTGCCGGAGAAGCCCATGAGCTTGGTGCCCATGTCTTCGCTGCCTTCGCGGGCCAACGATTTGTACCAGTCCACGCCGTCGGCGATGATCGCCGGCACGTTGCACAGGGTTTCCACGTTGTTTACGCAGGTTGGCTTGCCCCACACGCCTACGGCGGCAGGGAAGGGCGGCTTGGAGCGCGGGTTGGCGCGGCGGCCTTCGAGGGAGTTGATCAGTGCGGTTTCTTCACCGCAGATGTAACGCCCGGCGCCGGTGTGCACGAACAGTTCGAAGTCAAAACCGGAACCCAAGATGTTCTTGCCCAGAAGGCCAGCTGCCTTGGCTTCTTCCACGGCACGGGTGAGGTGCTTGGCGGCGGTGGTGTATTCGCCACGCAGGAAGATGTAGCCACGGTAGGTTTTCAGCGCACGGGCGCTGATCAGCATGCCTTCGATCAGCAGATGGGGCAGTTGCTCCATCAGCATGCGGTCTTTCCAGGTGTTGGGCTCCATTTCATCCGCGTTGCACAGCAGGTAGCGGATGTTGATGGATTCGTCTTTGGGCATCAGGCCCCACTTCACGCCCGTGGGGAAGCCTGCACCGCCGCGACCTTTAAGGCCGGCGTCTTTCACGGTCTGGACGATGTCGTCCTGAGCCATGTCGGCGAAGGCTTTGCGCGCAGCCGCGTAACCGTTCTTGGCCTGGTACTCGTCGAGCCATACCGGCTCGCCGTCGTCACGCAGGCGCCAGGTCAGCGGGTGAGTCTCGGCCGAACGCTTGATCAGGTTGGCCGGGCCGAAAGATGTAAGGGTCATGGGTAGCCCTCAAGCAATTGGGTCACGCCAGCAGGCTGCACGTCACCGAATGTGTCGTCGTCGATCATCAACGCCGGCGCCTTGTCGCAGTTGCCCAGGCAGCACACCGGCAGCAGCGTGAAGCGCCCGTCCGCAGTGGTCTGGCCCAGGCCGATGCCCAGCTTGTTCTGGATCTCGCTGACCACGGACTCGTGGCCACCGATGTAGCAGACCATGCTGTCGCACACGCGAATGATGTGGCGGCCCACCGGCTGACGGAAGATCTGGCTGTAGAACGTGGCCACACCTTCAACGTCGCTGGCCGGGATGCCGAGGATTTCGCCGATCGCGTAGAGGGCGCCGTCGGGCACCCAGCCACGCTCCTTCTGGACGATCTTCAAGGCTTCGATCGACGCCGCGCGCGGGTCTTCGTAGTGATGCAGCTCGTGCTCGATGGCCGAGCGCTCGGTTTCACTCAAGGTGAAACGGTCTGTCTGGATAAGCGTGCTGTTCATGCTTAGCGGTCCACGTCGGCCATAACGAAATCGATACTACCCAGGTACGCAATCAAGTCCGCGACCATCTCGCCTTTGATCACCGAAGGGATCTGCTGCAAGTGCGCAAAGCTTGGGGTACGAATCCGGGTGCGGTAGCTCATGGTGCCGCCATCGCTCGTCAGGTAATAACTGTTGATACCCTTGGTCGCTTCAATCATCTGGAAGGATTCGTTGGCCGGCATGACCGGGCCCCACGAAACTTGCAGGAAGTGCGTGATCAGGGTTTCGATGTGCTGCAGCGTGCGTTCTTTCGGCGGCGGCGTGGTCAGCGGGTGATCCGCCTTGTACGGACCTGCCGGCATGTTGCGCATGCACTGCTCGATGATCTTCAGGCTCTGGCGCATTTCTTCGACGCGCACGATGCAGCGGTCGTAGGCATCGCCGTTGGCCGCCAGCGGCACTTCGAATTCGAAGTTCTCGTAGCCGGAGTACGGGCGTGCTTTACGCAGGTCGAAGTCGCAACCCGTCGAGCGCAGGCCAGCACCGGTGACGCCCCATTCCAGGGCTTCTTTGGTGTTGTATTGCGCCACGCCGATGGTGCGGCCTTTGAGGATGCTGTTGTCCAGCGCAGCCTTTTGGTACTCGTCCAGACGCTTGGGCATCCAGTCGATGAATTCCTTGACCAGGCGCTCCCAGCCGTTTGGCAGGTCGTGCGCCACACCGCCGATGCGGTACCAGGCCGGGTGCAGACGGAAACCGGTGATGGCTTCGATCACCTTGTAGGCGCGCTGACGGTCGGTGAAGGTGAAGAACACCGGGGTCATGGCGCCAACGTCCTGGATGTAGGTACCCAGGAACAGCAGGTGGCTGGTGATCCGGAAGAACTCGGCCATCATGATGCGGATGGTGTCGACGCGGTCCGGCACTTTGATGCCGGCCAGCTTCTCGACCGAGAGCACGTACGGCAGGTTGTTCATCACGCCGCCGAGGTAGTCGATACGGTCGGTGTACGGAATGAAGCTGTGCCAGGACTGGCGCTCGGCCATCTTCTCGGCACCACGGTGGTGGTAGCCGATGTCCGGCACGCAGTCGACGATTTCTTCGCCGTCCAGTTGCAGGATGATACGGAAGGCACCGTGCGCCGAAGGGTGGTTCGGGCCCAGGTTGAGGAACATGTAGTCCTCGTTGGTGCCGGAGCGTTTCATGCCCCAGTCTTCCGGACGGAAGCGTGCGGCCTCTTCTTCAAGCTGTTGCTTGGCGAGCGTCAGGCTGAACGGATCGAATTCGGTGGCGCGCGCAGGGTAGTCCTTGCGCAGCGGGTGACCTTCCCAGGTAGGCGGCATCATGATGCGCGTCAAGTGCGGGTGGCCCGGGAAGTCGATGCCGAACATGTCCCAGACTTCGCGCTCATACCAGCTGGCGTTCGGCCAGATGCCGGTGATGGTCGGAACGCTCAGGTCGCTTTCTGACAGCGCGACCTTGATCATCACGTCGCTGTTACGCTCCAGCGACATCAGGTGATAGAACACGGTGAAATCGGCGCCGCTCGGCAGCCCCTGGCGCTTGGTGCGCAGACGCTCGTCCACACCATGCAAGTCATAGAGCATGACGTATGGCTTGGGCAGGTTGCGCAGGAAGGTCAGGACTTCGACGAGCTTGGCGCGCGCCACCCACAGCACCGGCATACCGGTGCGTGTGGCCTGGGCGGTAAAGGCGTCAGGGCCAAAACGGTTATTGAGTTCGACGACCACATCCTGGTCGTCTGCCTTATAAGGCGGGATGCGTCGAGCACTGCCTGTAGTCATGGTTTTTTATCGCTTTCGGTCAACGTAAAGAATGAAGCCAGGGTTTCGTTCTATAAAAGAAGCGGTGCTGGATCAGACTTCGTCAGGGCTGCGCAGGTTGGTGACTGCGATTCGCTGTTCGCGGCGCTGTTCCTTTTGCGAAGGCATCTCGGCGCGGTATACGCCTTGATCGCCGACGACCCAGGAAAGTGGGCGACGCTCCTTGCCAATCGATTCCTGCAACAGCATCAAGCCTTGCAGAAATGCTTCAGGGCGGGGCGGGCAGCCAGGCACGTAGACGTCCACGGGCAGGAACTTGTCCACCCCTTGAACGACGGAGTAGATGTCGTACATGCCACCGGAGTTGGCGCACGAACCCATGGAGATAACCCACTTTGGCTCGAGCATTTGCTCGTAGAGACGCTGAATGATCGGCGCCATCTTGATAAAGCAGGTTCCGGCGATAACCATGAAATCCGCCTGGCGCGGTGATGCCCGGATAACTTCGGCGCCAAAGCGCGCGATGTCGTGGGGCGCCGTGAAGGCGGTGGTCATTTCCACGTAGCAGCACGAAAGGCCGAAGTTGTACGGCCACAGGGAGTTCTTACGTCCCCAGTTGACCGCGCCACTCAGCACGTCTTCGAGCTTGCCCATGTAGATGTTTTTGTGGACTTGGTCTTCTAACGGGTCGGAAACGGTTTCGCGTTCGCCGATTGGGTACTGCTCGTTAGGAGCATCCGGGTCGATCCTGGTGAGATTGTATTGCATCGCCAAAGCCTCATTGTTTCAGCTTCGCTTGCCGCTTGCGACGAGCTTCCGGAGCCCAGTCAAGGGCGCCCACTCGAAATAGGTAGACAAGGCCTGCCAACAGAATTGCTATGAAAACGAGGGCTTCGACGAATCCGGTCCAGCCGCTTTCGCGGACGGACACAGACCAGGCAAAGAGAAAGAGGGCTTCGATATCGAAGATCACGAACAGCATCGCGACCAGATAGAATTTGGCTGAGAGCCGCAAGCGGGCGCCACCTGTAGGCAGCATGCCGGACTCGAACGGTTCATTTTTGCTGCGGCCCCAGGCTTTTGACCCGAGGAGGCTGGAGACACCAAGCATGAAGGCGCAAAGGCCGACAACACCGAGGAGGAAAATGGCAAAGCCCCAGTTGTGGGCCATGAGTCCTGTCGCTTCGGTCATGCTGGAAATCCTTAACAGAGAGCAAAGGTCTCTGAGCTCGAAAAAGTAACGATGCAGTGACGATATGTCGCACTGCAATCAATCGCGGTGATTTTATGGCTAAACACCGGGCAAGTAAAATTCCGATAGCGAAATTATTCGATGGAATAAGCACATAGTGCACCTTCTTGGGGCTGTAGCCCTTGTGGGGCGGGCATTAGCGGGCATTTCACCAATTATGTTTTGTTTAAGCTGTAAAGAAGTTTTCATGCTCTAAATGATAATGAATGTTGTTTGCGGGGGTTTTAAACAGCTGTTCGGGGTTCAGCGGAGGAAGTTGCTGTTACTTGTGCGGGTGGTGTTAGTTGGTAAAGCGGATCTTTTAACTGACTTTGCGGGCGCGGATACCGCTCTGGATCAATGTTTTGGTCGAAATTTGGTTGTGGGGGGCTGTGTACATATCCGTTGCTGCGGTAACGGCGGCTTATGGTTCCGCTCTTACAGCGGCTCACTTTGGAAAAGCCCCAAAGTAAGCAAAGGGCTCTGCCCCGCCTGTCGGCGCCTCGCTTAGGCTCGGCGTTCCCTCACTCCGGCATTGCTCCGCGGGCCGCCGCGACGGGCCATCCATGGCCCGGCGCGGCTAAACCGGCGTCCTGCCGGTTTAGCCGCTCCGCAATACCCGCTCCGCAATACCTGCGTTCGGCCTCGGGCTTATTGGGGCAGTCAGATCAAGATCAAAAGCAAGAGCACAGCGGCCTCCCGGCCGGCTTGAGTGTTAGAAGCCAGATCAAAAGCCAGAGCGAAAGCAAAGCTGCTTTTCTGTGGGAGCTGGCTTGCCTGCGATGCAGACAACTCGGTACATCAGGTACACCCAGTTGATGCCATCGCAGGCAAGCCAGCTCCCACATTTGGACCGTGCCCGCTTTAGATTTGATTTTGCTCTTCAACACTCAAGCCGGCCGGGAGGCCGCTGTGCTCTTGCTGTTGATCTTGATCTTGATCTTGATCTTAGGCGCCCCGTTAAACCACGCTGGCCGGAGTGAGGGCACACCGAGCCTAGGCGAGGTGCCGAGTGGTGGGGCAAGGGCGTTTTGCTTACTTTTGCGCTGTTCAAAAGTGAGCCGCTGTAAGAGCGGAACCAATAGAGGTCATCACCCAAATAACGGATATACACCCATTTCAGAGACGCAAAAAAAACGCCCCGAACCAGTCGGGGCGTCAGATCGTGCGGCAATGCGGTTAGGTCTTCCATGAGGCCGCAGTGGCCGTGTACTCGCTACTTAGTGGAACTGCTCTTCTTCTGTCGAGCCGGTCAACGCGGTCACGGACGAGGTGCCGCCCTGAATCACGGTGGTCATGTCGTCGAAGTAGCCGGTGCCCACTTCCTGCTGGTGCGCCACAAAGGTGTAGCCCTTGGCGGCGTCAGCGAATTCCTGTTCCTGCAGCTTCACGTAGGCGGTCATGTCGTTGCGGGCGTAGTCGTGCGCCAGGTTGAACATGCTGTGCCACATGTTGTGAATGCCGGCCAGGGTGATGAACTGGTGCTTGTAACCCATGGCGGACAGCTCGCGCTGGAACTTGGCGATGGTCGCGTCGTCCAGGTTCTTCTTCCAGTTGAAAGAAGGCGAGCAGTTGTAGGACAGCAGTTGGTCCGGGTATTCCTTCTTGATCGCTTCGGCAAAGCGGCGAGCTTCGTCCAGGTCCGGCTTGGCGGTTTCGCACCAGATCAGGTCGGCGTACGGCGCGTAGGCCAGGCCACGGGCGATCGCCTGGTCGAGACCGGCGCGCACTTTATAGAAGCCTTCCTGAGTCCGTTCGCCGGTTACGAATGGCTGGTCGTACGGGTCGCAATCGGACGTCAGCAGGTCGGCGGCGTTAGCGTCGGTACGGGCCAGGATGATGGTCGGGGTGCCAGCAACGTCAGCAGCCAAACGAGCAGCAGTCAGCTTTTGTACGGCTTCCTGAGTCGGAACCAATACCTTGCCGCCCATGTGGCCGCATTTCTTCACAGATGCCAACTGGTCTTCGAAGTGCACGCCCGCAGCGCCAGCCTCGATCATGCTCTTCATCAGCTCGTAGGCGTTGAGTACGCCGCCGAAACCGGCTTCAGCGTCCGCCACGATCGGGGCGAAGTAATCGATGTAGCCTTCATCGCCCGGGCCTTTACCGGCTTTCCACTGGATCTGGTCGGCGCGGCGGAACGAGTTGTTGATGCGCTTGACCACGGTGGGTACCGAGTCCACCGGGTACAGCGATTGGTCGGGGTACATGGATTCAGCGGAGTTGTTGTCCGCTGCCACTTGCCAGCCGGACAGGTAGATCGCCTGGATACCGGCTTTCACCTGTTGGACTGCCTGGCCGCCAGTAAGGGCGCCCATGCAGTTGACGAAATCTTTTTCGGGACGGAAGGACGGCTTGGCACCCTGGGTGACCAGCTTCCACAGCTTCTCGGCGCCGAGTTTTGCAAAGGTGTGCTCAGGTTGAACCGAGCCACGCAGGCGGACGACGTCAGCAGCGGAATAAGCGCGGGTTACGCCTTTCCAGCGTGGGTTTTCAGCCCAGTCTTTTTCAAGGGCTGCAATTTGCTGTTCGCGTGTCAGTGCCATGGGGGAAAACCTCGTCGCATAGGTCTAGGTGGAAAATTCCATTTGCCAGCCACGTACTCAGTGCGTGGTGATGGCTGCTCGCTGACCAGAAGCTTGGCGGTCAAGCCGGGTTTGGCGGGGAGGGCGACGGGATGAACGAGTGGCTCAGGGGGGAATTGAGCAGGTAAGGGCGAACTGTGAACGGTCTTCGGGCATCGTGGGCCTTGGTACGATTCGTCAGTGTGTAGCCGGGTTACCTGGTTAGCTTCCGTCCCTCGGGACAACTTCGTTCCAGTCGCAACCTCGTCAAACACACCTTGTGGGCGGTACAGACACGAATCGGCTCAGGTGGGTAGCTTAGAGCGGCGATCCGAAGGCCCTTGCCAGGGCCCCTGATTAGCGGGAGCGAGGCCATCATGCACAGGCTTTTTTGGATCGTCAAATGTTTTGTAGTGCTTTTTTTAAAGCACTACATCTTTAGTCCAAGGCGACTCATCAGTCAGTTTTTGGTGCTTTAGTTCAAGGTGTCGACCTTGACCCGTAAAGTCAGGTCATCACGGCCTTGAGTAGAGTAATTGCGGGTTGTAGAGGATTTGTCGGCCTGGGTCTCTCGGTTGATGCCGGCCAGGGGGATCCACTCGCCCAACCTGCCGCTGACAGTTGTGTCGGTACTTTGAACGTTCACTACATCGGGACGTTCCTGGCTCATGCGGTCACGGTTGGTACTGATGGCCAGGTGCACGGTCTCGCCGGTGACGCTGGCGGTGACGTAAAAGCCTTGGGTGACGTTGCGATACTGCGTCTGGTTTTGCGGGCGGCCGTAGGCGTCGGGCTCAGTAGTGGTCAGCGGTACGCTCTGGCCAACCTGGATCAAAGCGGGCACGCCCTCACTGGCCTGAATCTGCTGGATGCCGCCGTCGCGACTGGCAGTGCCGTAGCTGATGATGCGCGTTTGGCTGTCACCGGTGTTTTGCTGGTTGTTTTCATTGGTGTCGACGGTAATCAGCAGGCGCTTGGCGGGTGTGTCCAGCTGCGCGAGCAGCGCGCGCAGGTCTTCGATCTTGCCAGGGTCGGCTTTAACGATGAGCTGGTTGCCGTAGGCGCTGACGGTGCCGTCCTTGCCGATGAAGTTCTGCGCCACCGGCAGCAGGTCGGCGCTGGTGCGATTGTTCAGGTTGACGACTGCGGTGTCGGCCACGGCTGAGACGCTGGCGGTCAGGAGGAGGGCGGTGAGCAGGGTGCGTAGGGACATGTCCGTTATCTCTGCGAGTCATTTAGCGTGATAGTGCCAGTTTGTCGGCCTGGCGGGTCGCAAGTTGAATCGTAGACGGCAAAATGCCCTGGCATGGCAGGGCATTTTTGGGTGTTGCTGAAATTGTCTTCGCGAGCAAGCCCGCTCCCACATTCGACCGCATTCCAAAGGATCTACTTGGTCAAGTGTGGGAGCGGGCTTGCTCGCGAAGGGAGCGACTGGGTTTTGGATCAGCCCTCGCGCACCATGTCCACGTGCGGAATCCCGACTTCAAGAAACTCATCGCTGACAATCTTGAACCCCAGCCGCTCATAAAACGGCGCCGCATACACCTGCGCGCTGAGGAACTGTTTGGTCTGGCCACGCTTCTCGGCCATGCCAATCACGGCTTCCATCAGCTTGTCGCCAACCTTCAGGCCGCGCCAGTCCTTGAGCACCGATACGCGCCCGATCTCGCCGCTGGGCAGCAGGCGCGCAGTGCCAATCGGAAAATCGCCTTCGAACGCCAGAAAATGCACGGCGTCGGCGTCGTCCGCGTCCCACTCAAGTTCCGGTGGAACCGATTGTTCAGCGATAAACACCGCTTCACGAATGCGCCGTATCTCAGCGATATCCTTTTGCCAGTCCGCGACACTTACGTGAATCTTATTCATCGGCAAATCCCAGGCTTCCTTGCTTGACCAATTCGCACAGCAGGTCGCGACCGTCTTCGTCCGCGAGCCACTCGCCGAGGTTTTCGCTGTGCAGGGCGTCGGCCGAGCACACCAGCTTCAACAGTTCGCGCAGTTTGCCGGGCAGGTAACGGCTCTGGCCGCTGGCGAACAGCAGTACATCGTCATCGACTTCCGACCACGCCATGCGCGCGCTTGGGTTGCGCACCAGGATCGCGCCGCCTTCCAGGCTGTTGACGAAGTCCTCTTCGCCCAATTCTTCGCCCGCCACCAGTTCAGGGTAGCGCGGCTCGGTCATGAACTGGCCAAACCAGGTCAGCAGCATGCGTTCGTCGCTCATGTGCTCGGCCAGCAGGCTCTTCAGGCGGTCCAGCGCGTCACCCTGGATCTGGTGCGGGTCGCTTGCCGGCTGAGCGTCGGCGTCGGTGTAACGCTCCTCGTCTGTCAGGTATTGGCTGAGGAAGTCGGTGAAGTGGGTCAGGACTTCAGCGGCACTTGGCGCGCGAAAGCCTACCGAATAGGTCATGCAGTCATCTTCGGCGATACCGAAGTGCGCCAGGCGCGGCGGCAGGTAGAGCATGTCACCCGGTTCCAGCACCCATTCTTCGCTTTGTTCGAACTCGGCGAGGATGCGCAGGTCGGCATGCTGCAGCAGCGGGCTTTCGGAGTTGCACATCTGGCCGATTTTCCAGTTGCGCTTGCCTTGGGCTTGCAGCAGGAACACGTCGTAGTTATCGAAGTGCGGGCCAACGCTGCCGCCAGGTGCGGCAAAGCTGATCATCACATCGTCGATACGCCAGCTTGGCAGGAAGCGGAAGTGCTCCAGCAACTCGGCGACTTCCGGCACGAACTGATCGACGGCCTGCACCAGCAGGGTCCACTCACGCTCGGGCAGGGTGCTGAAGGCGTCTTCGGCGAATGGGCCGCGACGCAGTTCCCACGGACGCTCGCCGTGTTCGATCACCAGGCGCGATTCAACTTCTTCTTCCAGGGCTAAGCCGGCCAGTTCGTCGGCGTCGATCGGGCTTTCGAAATCAGGGATGGCCTGACGGATAAGCAACGGTTTTTTCTGCCAGTAGTCGCGCAGGAATTCGCGTGCCGTAATGCCGCCCAGAAGTTGAAGAGGAATATCAGGATTCATGTGTAACCTATTGAAAAAAAGCACTTTTAAGACAGGAATAAAAACGCCCGGCGCGGCCGGGCGTCTCAAGAGACCTTGCGCGAATCAGATGCGCTTGGCTTGGGCCGCCGCGTTGCCGATGTAGTTGGCCGGGGTGAGCAGTTTCAGCTCGGCCTTGGCGGCGGCTGGCATATCCAGGCCATCGATGAAAGTTTGCAGCGCCTCGGGGCTGATGCCCTTGCCGCGCGTCAATTCTTTGAGCTTCTCGTAAGGGTTTTCGATGTTGTAGCGACGCATCACCGTCTGGATCGGCTCGGCCAACACTTCCCAGCACGCGTCCAGGTCAGCGGCGATTTTCTGCTCGTTGAGCTCAAGCTTGCTGATGCCCTTGAGGCTGGCTTCGTACGCGATCACGCTGTGGGCGAAGCCCACGCCGAGGTTGCGCAGTACGGTGGAGTCGGTCAGGTCGCGCTGCCAGCGGGAGATCGGCAACTTGCTGGCCAGGTGCTGGAACAGGGCGTTGGCGATGCCGAGGTTGCCTTCGGAGTTTTCGAAGTCGATCGGGTTGACCTTGTGCGGCATGGTCGAGGAACCGATTTCACCGGCAATGGTGCGCTGCTTGAAGTAGCCCAGGGAGATGTAGCCCCAGATATCGCGGTCGAAGTCGATCAGGATGGTGTTGAAGCGCGCAATCGCGTCGAACAGTTCGGCGATATAGTCGTGCGGTTCGATCTGCGTGGTGTACGGGTTGAAGCCCAGGCCCAGCTCGTCTTCGATGAACGCGCGGGCATTTTCTTCCCAGTCGATTTCCGGGTAGGCAGAGAGGTGGGCGTTGTAGTTGCCCACGGCGCCGTTGATTTTGCCCAGCAGCGGTACGGCGGCGACTTGAGCGATCTGACGCTCCAGGCGGTACACCACGTTGGCCAGTTCTTTACCCAGCGTGGTCGGCGAAGCCGGCTGACCGTGGGTGCGCGACAGCATCGGCACGTCGGCAAAACGGATCGCCAGCTCGCGGATGGCGTTGGCGGTCTGGCGCATCAGCGGCAGCATCACGTCATCACGGCCTTCGCGCAGCATCAGGGCGTGGGACAGGTTGTTGATGTCCTCGCTGGTGCAGGCAAAGTGGATGAACTCGCTGACCTTGGCCAGTTCCGGCAGCTTGGCCGCTTGCTCTTTAAGCAGGTATTCGATGGCTTTAACGTCGTGGTTGGTGGTGCGCTCGATCTCTTTCACACGCTCGGCGTGCTCCAGAGCGAAGTTTTCCGCCAGGGCGTTCAGCACCGCGTTGGCTTCGGCGGAGAACGCCGGCACTTCGCTGATGCCAGGGTGAGCGGCCAGGCGCTGGAGCCAGCGCACTTCAACCAGAACACGAGCACGGATCAAGCCGTATTCGCTGAAAATAGGGCGCAGGGCCTGGGTTTTGCCGGCGTAGCGGCCGTCAACAGGGGAAACCGCAGTGAGCGAAGAAAGCTGCATGGGGTGTTCTCGGACAGTCGGGCAACGAAATGGGGCGCGTATCATACATGAAAAAATCCGCCGGTCCGTTGCCAACTGACCGGCGTATTACGCGTGAGGCGATAAAAATCCTGGTTGCTGCGACTTATTCGTTGCGCATCAACGGGTAAAGCTCTTTGAGCAATTTGCGTCGGCTGATCACCAGCTGCCAGCGATGACCACCCAACTGGCGCCACAACCGTGCCGAACGGATACCGGCCAGGAGCAGGGCGCGGATTTTCGAGGCGTTGTTCGGTTGCTGCAGGTTACGCATGTCGCCGTGCACCTGGATGCGTTGGCGCAAGGTGCTCAAGGTGTCCTGGTACAGCGCACCGCAGGCTGCGATCACGTTTTCGTGGGCCGGGCCAAAGTGCTCGACTTGGGATTGGATCTGCGGCAGGCGCTTGCCGATGGTCTCGAGCATGTCGTCACGCTTGGCCAATTGGCGCTCAAGGCCGAGCATCGACAGGGCGTAGCGCAGGGGTTCGCGCTGCAAGGTGCTCGGGTCGCGCTCCAGCGCGCCGATCAGCGCGCGATAGCCTTCGCGCAGCGCCAGGTCGTCGCCACCATAGACTTCCAGGGTGTCCTTGGGGTCGCGGATCAGCAGGCTGCCAAGCATGCAGGTCAGGCCTGCCTCGGTGACCTGGCCGGTCTTGGCGATCTTGTCGACCAGTACCGCAGCGAGGAAAACCCCGCCGAGTGCAGTCAATTGCTCCTGGGTCGGGCTCATGCCGGGTTGCTCCAGGGTTCGGCAACTTCAATCACACCGCCCCCCAGGCAAATTTCGCCGTCATAAAACACCACGGACTGGCCAGGCGTGACCGCGCGTTGCGGGTCATCGAACGTGGCGCGATAGCCACTGGCAGTCTTTTCCAGGGTGCAAGGCTGGTCGCTCTGGCGATAGCGCACCTTGGCGGTCAGGCGGCGCGGCGTGCTCAAGTCGATCGGGTTGACCCAATAGATCTCCGAGGCCAGCAGCGCACCCGAGAACAGCAGCGGGTGTTCATTGCCCTGGCCAACGATCAGCACATTGTTTTCCAGGTCCTTGACCAGCACGTACCACGGTTCTTCACCTGCGTCTTTCAAGCCGCCGATGCCCAGGCCCTGGCGCTGGCCGATGGTGTGGTACATCAGGCCGTGGTGGCGGCCGATGACATCACCTTCGGTGGTTTTGATGTCGCCCGGTTGTGCCGGCAGGTACTGCTTGAGGAAGTCGCTGAAGCGGCGCTCGCCGATAAAGCAGATGCCGGTGGAGTCCTTTTTCTTGGCGGTAGCCAGGCCGTGTTTCTCGGCGATCTTGCGCACTTCGGGTTTTTCCAGCTCGCCCACCGGGAACAGAGTCTTGGCGATCTGTTCGCCGCCGACGGCGTGCAGGAAGTAACTCTGGTCCTTGTTCGGGTCCAGGCCTTTGAGCAGTTCGGTGCGGTTATCCACGTCGCGACGGCGCACGTAGTGGCCAGTAGCGATCAGGTCGGCGCCAAGGATCATGGCGTAGTCGAGGAACGCCTTGAACTTGATTTCGCGGTTGCACAGGATGTCCGGGTTCGGCGTGCGGCCGGCCTTGTATTCGGCCAGGAAGTGCTCGAACACGTTGTCCCAGTACTCGGCGGCGAAATTGGCGGTGTGCAACTTGATGCCGATCTTGTCGCACACGGCCTGGGCGTCCGCGAGGTCGTCCATGGCGGTGCAATATTCCGTTCCATCGTCTTCTTCCCAGTTCTTCATGAACAGGCCTTCCACCTCATAACCCTGCTCCATGAGCAGAACGGCGGAAACGGAAGAATCCACGCCGCCGGACATACCGACGATGACGCGCTTCTTTTGTGTGTCAGAAGGGGCTGGATCACGCATAGGATTTCAACGGGTGTCTTTAAAAAGGACGCGATTCTAGCAGGCTCGCGTCCGCAAGGCTAAAGAGAAGGGCGGATCAGTTCCAGACTGTGGCGCTGGCCGCTCAAATAATCATCGATGCAACGGATGATCAACTCGCTGCGCCAGTCGTCGCGCAGGGCCATCAGCTCGTCGCGGGTCAGCCAGCGGGCGCGGACGATGCCGTCGTCGAGTTGATAGTCCGGGTGATGTTTCAGCGCCTTGGCGGTGAAGCAGACGCGCTGGTAGGTCACCCCATTGCTGGGCGCGGTGTACAGGTAGATCCCGACAATG
Source organism: Pseudomonas sp. LBUM920 (assembly GCF_003852315.1). Lineage (NCBI taxonomy): Bacteria > Pseudomonadati > Pseudomonadota > Gammaproteobacteria > Pseudomonadales > Pseudomonadaceae > Pseudomonas > Pseudomonas edsoni (SeqCode). The sequence continues at coordinate 3,958,166 of NZ_CP027762.1, read as the reverse complement.
CCGGTGGCCTCGACGTCCCAGCCGGTTTCTTCGAGGGTTTCGCGAACGGCGGCTTCAGTCAGGGTTTCGTTTGGGTCCAGATGGCCGGCGGGCTGGTTGAGCACGGCGCGGCCGCCTTTGAGTTCCTCGACCATCAGGAAGCGGCCGTTGTCTTCGACGAGGGTGGCGACGGTGATGTGGGGTTGCCAGGTCATGGGAGGCCTCGATTAAAGATATGACGCGGTGTTTGGGCGCGATGGCGGTCAGTGTAAGAGGGGGGCTTGCCCCCGATGACGGTGTATCGGTTACCAATAGCTCGACTGATCCATCGCTATCGGGGGCGAGCCCCCTCCCACATGTGATCCGGTTTCTTGCGTTGAACGGTAGAAACAGAAACCCCGGCACGGGGCCGGGGCTTCTTTGCATCCTTACAACCTTACTTCAACTTGGCAATGGCCGCGTTGAGGGTGTTGCTTGGGCGCATGGCTTTGCTGGTCAGCTCTGGGTTCGGCGAGTAGTAGCCGCCGATGTCCACTGGCTTGCCCTGTACGGCGTTCAGCTCGGCAACGATGGTCGCCTCGTTGTCGCTCAGGGTTTTGGCCAGTTCGCCGAACTGCGCTTGCAGTGCAGTGTCTTCGGTCTGGGCGGCCAGGGCTTGAGCCCAGTACAGCGCCAGGTAGAAGTGGCTGCCGCGGTTGTCGATGTTGCCGACTTTGCGCGATGGCGACTTGTTGTTGTCGAGGAACTGGCCAGTGGCCTGGTCCAGGGTCTTGGACAGCACCAGGGCTTTCGGGTTGTTGTAAGTGACACCCAAATGCTCAAGCGACGCTGCCAGGGCCAGGAACTCGCCCAGGGAATCCCAGCGCAGGAAGTTCTCTTCAACCAGCTGCTGCACGTGTTTCGGAGCCGAACCGCCGGCGCCGGTTTCGAACAGGCCACCGCCGTTCATCAGCGGCACGATCGACAGCATCTTGGCGCTGGTGCCCAGTTCCATGATCGGGAACAGGTCGGTCAGGTAGTCGCGCAGTACGTTGCCGGTCACCGAGATGGTGTCCAGGCCCTTGCGGGTGCGCTCCAGGGTGAACTTCATCGCGTCGACAGGCGACATGATGCGGATGTCCAGGCCGTCGGTGTTGTGGTCTTTCAGGTAGGCCTGAACTTTCTCGACCACCACGCCGTCGTGAGCACGCTTAGGGTCCAGCCAGAAAATCGCCGGGGTGTTGCTGGCGCGGGCACGGTTGACGGCCAGTTTGACCCAGTCCTGGATCGGCGCGTCTTTGGTCTGGCACATGCGGAAGATGTCGCCGGCTTCAACAGCCTGTTCCATCAGCAGGTTGCCCTTGCTGTCGCTGACGCGGACAACGCCGTCAGCCTTGATCTGGAAAGTCTTGTCGTGGGAGCCGTACTCTTCGGCTTTCTTCGCCATCAGGCCAACGTTTGGCACGCTGCCCATGGTGGTTGGGTCGAAAGCGCCATTGGCCTTGCAGTCTTCGATGACGGCTTGGTAGATGGTGGCGTAGCAGCGATCCGGGATCACCGCCTTGGTGTCGTGCAACTGGCCGTCGGTGCCCCACATCTTGCCGGAGTCACGGATCATGGCCGGCATCGAGGCGTCGACGATGACGTCGCTCGGCACGTGCAGGTTGGTGATGCCTTTGTCGGAGTTGACCATCGCCAGCGATGGGCGAGCGGCGTAGACCGCCTGAATGTCAGCTTCGATCTGCGCCTGTTGCTCGGCAGGCAGGGCCTTGATGCGAGCGTACAGGTCGCCGATGCCGTTGTTCAGGTTGAAGCCGATCTGTTCCAGCACGGCAGCGTGCTTGGTCAGGGCGTCTTTGTAGAACTCGGCAACGATCTGGCCGAACATGATCGGGTCGGAGACCTTCATCATGGTGGCTTTGAGGTGAACCGACAGCAGCACGCCTTGTTTCTTGGCATCTTCGATTTCGGCGGCGATGAACGCGCGCAGGGCTTTTTTGCTCAGCACGGCGGTATCAATGATTTCGCCGGCTTGTACCGAAGTCTTTTCTTTCAGCACGGTGGCGGTGCCGTCTTTGGCAACCAGCTCGATCTTCACCGCGTCAGCGGCTTCGATCTGTACGGCTTTTTCGCTGCCGTAGAAGTCGCCGTTGCTCATGTGAGCGACGTGCGACTTGGAGTCTGCAGCCCAGGCGCCCATTTTGTGCGGGTGCTTGCGTGCGTAGTTCTTGACCGACAGCGGCGCGCGGCGGTCAGAGTTGCCTTCGCGCAGTACCGGGTTCACGGCGCTGCCCTTGACCTTGTCGTAACGTGCACGGGTTTCTTTTTCCGCGTCGGTGGTTACGGTTTCCGGGTAGTCCGGCAGGGCGTAGCCCTGGGCCTGCAGCTCCTTGATCGCAGCTTGCAGCTGCGGGGTCGAGGCGCTGATGTTAGGCAGCTTGATGATGTTGGCTTCAGGCGTAACGGCCAGGTCGCCCAGTTCGGCGAGGTGGTCCGGGATAGCCTTGGTGCCCAGTTGCTCGGGGAAGCTTGCGAGGATGCGCGCGGCGAGGGAAATGTCGCGGGTTTCCACGGCAATATCAGCGGAAGCGGTGAAGGCCTCTACGATAGGCAGCAATGAATAGGTGGCGAGGGCTGGGGCTTCGTCGGTGAAGGTGTAGATGATCTTCGAGCGGGTGGGCATATTCGGATTAACTCTCTTCTTTGCTGAAAGCGTGCGCAGAAACTCGAGATGCGCCGGGTGGAGCGCGTTCGTTCAAAGTCATCCATGAGCGAAATGTCGAGGTTTCTTCGCGGTGATGTTGGGTTGCATCAGTCGAGCGTCAAGCGGGTGGACTATTGTAATAGTCCTGCTTTCTGGCTGAAGGCTACTGTCTAGAGCGGTCAGCTGTCGTGACTCTTGGGTCAGCGGCGGCATTATACATAGGTCGCTATGCTTACGCCGAGCCTTCATACAAAAGGTGCGTCGTCCATTGGTCTAAAGGTCGCAGGTTGCCAGGTGCTACTAACGTCGTACGATGTGCTCAAGATTGGCGATTTTGCCTTTGCTTTCAGGCTTGTAGGCGACCAAATATGCTGTTTTCGATGCAAATGAGCGTGGCGTGAGGTTTCAGTCGCCCTATATCTGGAGTAGGCTCGAACGCAGCCAGATGTTCAATCCATAGATGGAGTTCAGCATGGGATACAAGAAGATTCAGGTTCCGGCAGTCGGCGACAAAATCACCGTCAATGCAGACCATTCTCTCAATGTTCCTGACCAACCGATCATCCCTTATATAGAAGGCGACGGTATTGGCGTCGACATCAGCCCAGTGATGATCAAGGTGGTCGACGCCGCTGTTGAAAAGGCTTACGGCGGCAAGCGCAAAATCTCCTGGATGGAGGTTTACGCCGGCGAGAAAGCCACTCAAGTCTACGATCAGGACACCTGGCTGCCCCAGGAAACCCTGGATGCGGTCAAGGATTACGTGGTGTCCATCAAAGGGCCCCTGACCACGCCGGTCGGCGGTGGCATTCGTTCGTTGAACGTGGCCCTGCGTCAACAACTCGACCTGTATGTGTGCCTGCGCCCGGTGCGCTGGTTTGAAGGGGTGCCCAGCCCGGTCAAGAAGCCTGGCGATGTGGATATGACGATCTTTCGTGAGAACTCCGAAGATATTTACGCCGGCATCGAGTGGAAGGCCGGCTCGCCGGAAGCGATCAAGGTGATCAAGTTTCTCAAGGAAGAAATGGGCGTCACCAAGATCCGCTTCGACCAGGATTGCGGGATTGGCGTCAAGCCGGTCTCTAAAGAGGGCACCAAACGTCTGGCGCGTAAGGCCCTGCAATATGTGGTGGATAACGACCGTGATTCGCTGACCATCGTGCACAAAGGCAACATCATGAAGTTCACCGAGGGCGCCTTCAAGGAGTGGGCCTACGAAGTGGCCGCTGAAGAATTTGGTGCGACGTTGCTCGACGGCGGGCCGTGGATGCAGTTCAAAAACCCGAAAACCGGCAAGAACGTGGTGGTCAAGGACGCCATCGCCGATGCGATGCTTCAGCAAATTTTGCTGCGTCCGGCCGAATATGACGTGATCGCGACCCTCAACCTGAACGGTGACTACCTTTCCGATGCCCTGGCGGCGGAAGTAGGGGGGATTGGTATTGCGCCGGGGGCCAACCTCTCCGATACCGTGGCGATGTTCGAGGCCACCCACGGCACGGCGCCCAAGTATGCGGGCAAGGACCAGGTCAACCCGGGCTCATTGATTCTGTCGGCGGAAATGATGCTGCGCCATATGGGCTGGACCGAAGCGGCCGACTTGATCATCAAGGGCACCAATGGTGCGATTTCGGCCAAGACCGTGACCTATGACTTCGAGCGCTTGATGGACGGCGCGACGCTGGTGTCGTCATCGGGCTTTGGTGATGCGTTGATTTCGCATATGTAAATTACGCGCCATAAAAAACCGGCCATTCTGAAGTCTCGGAATGGCCGGTTTTTTTGAGGCACTTGCTGAAAAAACTGATCAGGCCGTTTGCTTCTTTTTCGATTGAGTGGGCTGATCTGTCTTGAGCTTCTTTTCGTGCATTTCTTCAGGTGGCAGCGCCTCTGTTTGTGCCTCAGCCGCCGAGATTGCAACGGCGTGCAGTCCCTTGGGCCCCTGAATGGTTTCAAATGTCACTGCTTGGCCCGCTTTCAGCGTCTTGTACCCGTCCATGGTAATCGCTGAATAATGCGCAAAGAGATCTTCTTCGGGTTTTCCTTCTGCATTTATGAAACCGTAGCCTTTGGCATTGTTAAACCATTTGACCTTGCCATTGATCTTGACGCCAGACATACCATATCCCTCTGCACCAGACTCCATCACTGGAGTATCATCCAGTTTATCCGTCCTAACCCGAATAAATAAGGTTGACTGCGCGGACCTTTTTTACCCACTGTGGGCTCTATTGGTTGTAACACTGATTCGCCGATAGTCAAGGCGACCATTGGGTCAGAGTTGAAATTCTGACAGGTCGCCCCCATCACTGTACTTGAACCACTGACGAACCTTTCTTTCCATGCATGCAAACAGCCAGATTCGACTAACATTCAATCAGGATCGCCCGGATCAGGAACATGACGACGACGGTTCTGCGGGCATTGCTGTTCAGGAAGCGAAGCCTGCCTTACAGGCGCCGCCGATGTACAAGGTGGTTTTGTTCAATGATGACTACACACCGATGGATTTCGTGGTCGAAGTACTCGAGGTGTTTTTTAACCTGAACCGCGAGTTGGCGACCAAGGTAATGCTGGCCGTTCACACAGAAGGACGGGCAGTATGTGGAGTGTTTACCCGCGACATCGCCGAGACAAAGGCCATGCAGGTCAACCAGTACGCCAGGGAAAGCCAGCATCCGCTACTCTGTGAAATCGAGAAGGACGGTTAACGCCGACCACTTGGGTATGAGGTGAAGCTATGTTAAACCGCGAGCTCGAAGTCACCCTTAATCTTGCCTTCAAGGAGGCCCGTTCGAAGCGTCATGAATTCATGACCGTCGAGCACCTGCTGCTGGCACTTTTGGATAACGAAGCTGCCGCCACCGTTCTACGTGCGTGCGGCGCCAACCTCGACAAACTCAAGCATGACCTGCAGGAGTTTATCGACTCCACTACGCCACTGATCCCCGTGCATGACGAGGACCGCGAAACCCAGCCAACCCTGGGCTTCCAGCGGGTCTTGCAGCGTGCGGTATTCCACGTCCAGAGCTCCGGCAAGCGTGAAGTCACAGGCGCCAATGTGCTTGTGGCTATCTTCAGCGAACAGGAAAGCCAGGCAGTGTTTCTGCTCAAGCAGCAGAGCGTTGCGCGTATTGATGTCGTCAACTACATCGCCCACGGTATCTCCAAAGTGCCAGGGCACGGCGATCATTCCGAGGGTGAGCAGGATATGCAGGACGACGAGGGCGGTGAGTCTTCTTCTTCAAGCAACCCGCTGGATGCCTATGCCAGCAACCTCAACGAGTTGGCGCGCCAGGGGCGGATCGACCCGCTGGTGGGCCGCGAGCTTGAAGTTGAGCGCGTAGCGCAGATCCTCGCGCGTCGTCGCAAAAACAACCCATTGCTGGTGGGCGAGGCGGGCGTGGGTAAAACCGCGATTGCTGAAGGCCTGGCCAAGCGAATTGTCGATAACCAGGTGCCTGACCTGCTGGCCAACAGTGTCGTCTACTCCCTTGACCTGGGCGCGTTGCTCGCCGGGACCAAGTACCGTGGCGACTTCGAGAAGCGCTTCAAGGCGCTGCTCGGTGAGCTGAAAAAGCGCCCGCAAGCCATCCTGTTTATCGATGAGATCCACACCATCATTGGTGCCGGTGCGGCTTCCGGTGGGGTGATGGACGCCTCCAACCTGCTCAAACCGTTGCTGTCGTCGGGTGATATCCGTTGCATCGGTTCGACCACGTTCCAGGAATTTCGCGGGATCTTCGAGAAAGACCGTGCCTTGGCGCGTCGCTTCCAGAAAGTCGACGTGTCCGAGCCTTCGGTTGAAGACACTATCGGCATCCTGCGCGGGCTCAAGGGGCGTTTCGAAGCGCACCATGGCATCGAGTACACCGATGAGGCGCTGCGCGCAGCGGCTGAACTGGCGTCGCGCTACATCAATGACCGGCATATGCCGGATAAAGCCATCGACGTGATCGACGAAGCGGGTGCCTACCAGCGCCTGCAACCTGTCGAGAAGCGCGTGAAGCGCATCGACGTGCCTCAGGTTGAGGATATCGTGGCGAAGATCGCGCGGATTCCGCCAAAACACGTCACCAGCTCCGACAAGGAGCTGCTGCGTAACCTGGAGCGTGACCTCAAGCTCACCGTGTTCGGCCAGGACGCGGCCATCGACTCGCTGTCTACCGCGATCAAGCTGTCGCGTGCGGGCCTCAAGTCGCCGGACAAGCCGGTCGGTTCGTTCCTGTTCGCAGGCCCTACCGGCGTCGGCAAGACCGAGGCGGCGCGGCAGTTGGCCAAGGCCATGGGCATTGAGCTGGTGCGCTTTGACATGTCCGAATACATGGAGCGCCACACGGTGTCGCGCCTGATCGGTGCGCCTCCAGGCTACGTCGGTTTCGACCAGGGCGGTCTGTTGACCGAGGCGATCACCAAGCAGCCGCATTGTGTGTTGCTGCTCGATGAAATCGAGAAGGCCCACCCGGAAGTCTTCAACCTGCTGCTGCAGGTGATGGATCACGGGACCCTGACTGATAACAACGGGCGCAAGGCGGACTTCCGCAACGTGATCGTGATCATGACCACCAACGCCGGTGCTGAAACCGCTGCGCGGGCTTCGATAGGCTTTACGCATCAGGATCACTCCTCTGATGCGATGGAAGTGATCAAGAAAAGCTTCACGCCGGAATTCCGCAACCGCCTGGACACCATTATCCAGTTTGGTCGCCTCAGCCATGAGGTCATCAAAAGCGTGGTGGACAAGTTCCTTACCGAGCTTCAAGCGCAGTTGGAAGACAAGCGCGTGCAGTTGGATGTAACGGACGCGGCACGCAATTGGCTGGCGGAGGGTGGTTACGATGCGGCAATGGGCGCTCGCCCAATGGCACGTCTGATCCAGGACAAGATCAAGCGGCCACTGGCCGAAGAGATCCTGTTCGGCGAGCTTTCCGACCATGGCGGCGTGGTGCATATCGATCTGAAGGACGGCGAGCTGACCTTCGATTTCGAAACCACGGCCGAAATGGCCTGATATCGCTGACCGCAACAAAGCAAAAAGGCGCCCAAGGGCGCCTTTTTGCTGTCTGTCTCAAACGCTGAGGATCAATTGTGGGAGCTGGCTCGCCTGCGATCGGATAGATCAGTCAGCGACGTGCTTACTGTGATTACGCTATCGGCGGTAAGCCAACTCCCTTATTAATCTCGCGCGTCTGGATAGACAGCGCACACACAAAAACGCCCGGCAGAACCGGGCGTTTTGTATTGACTTGATTAACGAGCGCGGTAAGTGATGCGCCCTTTGCTCAAGTCATAGGGCGTCAGCTCAACGCGCACCTTGTCACCGGTAAGAATACGAATGTAGTTCTTGCGCATCTTGCCGGAGATATGCGCGGTTACGACGTGCCCATTTTCCAACTCCACACGAAACATGGTGTTGGGCAGGGTGTCGACGACAGTGCCTTCCATTTCGAAGCTGTCTTCTTTCGACATGCAGTAAAGCCCTCGGTATCCAGTGAATGGCCCGGTGCAACTGCGCCAGGCAAAAGCGGCGTGCATTGTGCCCGAAAAAGGGTGTTTAAGCCAAGGGGTTCTAGTTAAGCGTGACCCATCTTTGATTAATAAGTAGCTCAATGGGCCGATATTGGGTCTTGTAGTTCATCTTTTTGCAGTTTTTTATCCAGTAACCGAGGTACACCGCCTCCAGTTCCAGACGCAAGGCTTCGCCGATTTGCCACAAAATTGCAAAGCGTCCCAGGCTGCGACGTTCTTCGCCTGGCTCGTAGAACGTATACACCGCCGACAGGCCGTTGGGCAGCAGATCGGTCACGGCCACCGCCAGCAGGCGTCCGTCCAGGCGAAACTCATAGAACCGAGAAAACGGCAGGTCGCGCACCAGGAACGTCGAAAACTGATCGCGACTGGGTGGGAACATGTCACCGTCGGCATGGCGTTGTTCGATGTAGCGCTGGTAGAGGTCGAAATATTCTTCGCTGTACTGAGGCTTGGTGGCAGTGACCGTCAGGTCGGCATTGCGCTTGAGGATGCGTTTCTGGTTACGGTCCGGCAAAAACTGCGCAGCCGGGATGCGTGCCGGTACGCAAGCATTGCAGTTCTGGCAATGGGGGCGGTACAGGTGATCGCCGCTGCGCCGAAAACCCATCTCTGACAGGTCGGCGTATACGTGCACGTCCATTGGCTGGCTGGGGTCGAGGAACAGCGTGGTGGCCTGCTCGTCGGGCAGATAGCTGCAAGAGTGGGCTTGAGTGGCATAAAACTTCAAGCGCGCCAGCTCGGTCATGATCAACCCTCGGGATAAGCTTTGAAATAAGTGTAAGCCACGTGTGAGGAAGTCGCCTAGGAAACCCACGGTCCAGAGCTGGGTTGGTCCAAATGGTTACGCAGGAAGGCCGCGAAATCACTGCGCGGTATGGCGCGCGCGCCAAGGCTGTGCAAGTGGTCATTGGGCATCTGGCAGTCGATCAGCACAAAACCCCAGGCCTGCAACTGCCGGGTCAGGGTGGCGAAACCGAATTTCGACGCGTTGTCGGCACGGCTGAACATGGACTCGCCAAAGAACAGTTGGCCCATCGCCAGCCCATACAGACCGCCAACCAGTTCGCCCCCATCCCACACTTCCACCGAGTGTGCGTAGCCGCGCTGGTGCAGCTCCAGGTAGGCGTTCTGGATGCCCTCGGTGATCCAGGTGCCATCGGCGTAGCTGCGCGGTGCGGCGCACGCCTGGATGACGGCAGCGAAGTCCTGGTCGAACGTCACGCTGTAACGCTGCTGACGCAGCAGTTTGCCGAGGCTGCGCGAGACATGCAGTTCGTCGGGGAATATCACGGTGCGCGGGTCGGGTGACCACCAAAGAATCGGTTGCCCTTGCGAGAACCATGGAAAGCAGCCATGCCGGTAAGCCTGGATCAGGCGTTCGGCCGACAGGTCGCCACCGGCGGCAAGCAGGCCATTGGGTTCGCGCATGGCCTTGGCCAGCGGCGGAAAAGTCAGGGAGTCGCGTTGTAACCAGGTCAGCATGGCATCCAGGCTTACGGAAGGGGAGGGGAGTGGCAGGCGGGTTGCCGGCCGCAGCAACGGTGATTATTGTCGACACAGCGCTGTGGGGCCAGCCCGAATCGGGTATCGGCGAGGATTAGCGTGAGCGCGTGTTTCTGCAACTCTGTGCCCGAGTCGCGGTCGTAATCGGGTCCAGACAATGCAGGCCATTTGCCAAGCTTGCCTGGATTGCTAAAAACAGCTCATAAGCCTTTGTCAGCAAAGACAATGCATGCTCAAATTGAACATGCTGTGACACTTCATTTGTCTATGCTGCTCAGTGATGGGCAAGGGCGTGGCATCGCGGGCGCAAACCCGTACAATGCGGCCATTGTGGCGTTATCGCCATTTCACCCTTTCATCACCCAGTGTTAAAAGTAGATTCAGCGACGTTCGTTCATTTTTCAGCCGCTCGGATTGAGCGGTAGTGTGCAGTCATTCAACAGATGGACGCGCTAAAGGCGCAGGAAAAGACCCGTTTTGAAGAAATCCGCCGCAACACCTAAAGCAGCAGTCGTGCCGGCCTGGCGCCAGCACCTGCACTACCGACTCAAGGAAGGGGCGCTGATCGCCATCGGCGCCCTGTGCCTGTTCCTGATGATGGCCTTGCTGACCTATGGCAAGGACGATCCAGGCTGGAGCCACAACAGCAAGATCGAAGACGTGCAGAACTTCGGTGGACCTGCCGGTTCCTACAGCGCCGACATTCTGTTCATGGTGCTGGGTTACTTCGCGTACATCTTCCCGTTGTTGCTGGCGATCAAGACCTGGCAGATCTTCCGCCAGCGCCACGAGCCGTGGCAGTGGAGCGGCTGGCTGTTCTCCTGGCGTTTGATCGGCCTGGTGTTTCTGGTGCTGTCCGGTGCGGCCCTGGCGCACATCCACTTTCATGCGCCCACCGGTTTGCCGGCGGGCGCGGGCGGTGCGCTGGGCGAGAGCCTTGGCGACCTGGCGCGCAAGAGCCTGAATATCCAGGGCAGCACCTTGATGTTCATCGCGCTGTTCCTGTTCGGCCTGACGGTGTTCACCGACCTGTCGTGGTTCAAGGTGATGGACGTCACCGGCAAGATCACCCTCGACCTGCTCGAATTGTTCCAGGGTGCGGCCAACCGCTGGTGGTCGGCGCGCGTTGATCGCAAACGCATGGTTGCACAGCTGCGCGAGGTGGACACCCGCGTCAACGAAGTGGTGGCCCCAAGCACACCGGACCGACGCGAACAGGCCAAGGTCAAGGAGCGCCTGATCGAGCGCGAGCAGGCACTGAGCAAGCACATGTCGGACCGCGAGAAGCAGGTGCCGCCGGTGATCGCCCCAGCGCCGCCCAAGGCTCCCGAGCCGAGCCATCGCGTACAGAAAGAGAAACAGGCGCCGTTGTTTATCGACAGCGCCGTGGAAGGCACCTTGCCGCCGATCTCGATTCTCGACCCGGCCGAAAAGAAACAACTCAATTATTCCCCGGAGTCCCTGGCGGCCGTCGGCCATCTGCTGGAAATCAAACTCAAGGAATTCGGCGTCGAAGTTTCCGTCGACTCGATCCACCCGGGCCCGGTTATTACCCGTTACGAAATCCAGCCCGCCGCCGGCGTCAAGGTCAGCCGCATTTCCAACCTGGCCAAAGACTTGGCCCGCTCCCTAGCGGTGACCAGTGTGCGTGTGGTGGAAGTGATCCCCGGCAAGACCACCGTGGGCATCGAGATTCCCAATGAAGACCGGCAGATCGTGCGCTTCTCCGAAGTGCTGTCGACGCCGGAATACGACAACTTCAAATCGCCGGTCACCTTGGCCCTGGGCCATGACATCGGCGGCAAGCCGGTGATCACCGACCTGGCGAAAATGCCGCACTTGCTGGTGGCCGGTACCACCGGTTCCGGTAAATCGGTGGGCGTGAACGCGATGATCCTGTCGATCCTGTTCAAATCTGGCCCGGATGACGCCAAGCTGATCATGATCGACCCGAAGATGTTGGAATTGTCGATCTACGAAGGCATTCCGCACCTGCTCTGCCCGGTGGTCACCGACATGAAGGACGCCGCCAACGCCTTGCGCTGGAGCGTGGCCGAGATGGAGCGCCGCTACAAACTGATGGCGAAGATGGGCGTACGAAACCTGTCGGGCTTCAACGCCAAGGTCAAGGAAGCCCAGGACGCCGGCACGCCGCTGACCGACCCACTGTACAAGCGCGAAAATATCCACGACGAAGCGCCGCTGCTGACCAAGCTGCCGACCATCGTGGTCGTGGTCGACGAGTTTGCCGACATGATGATGATCGTCGGCAAGAAGGTTGAAGAGCTGATCGCACGTATCGCTCAGAAAGCCCGGGCGGCCGGTATTCACTTGATCCTGGCGACCCAACGGCCATCGGTGGACGTGATCACGGGTCTGATCAAGGCCAACATCCCGACGCGCATGGCGTTCCAGGTTTCCAGCAAAATCGACTCGCGCACCATCATCGACCAAGGCGGCGCCGAGCAACTGTTGGGTCACGGTGACATGCTCTACATGCCGCCCGGCACAAGCCTGCCGATCCGGGTTCACGGCGCGTTCGTTTCCGACGACGAAGTACACCGCGTGGTGGAAGCCTGGAAACTGCGCGGCGCCCCGGAATACAACGACGACATCCTCGCCGGTGTCGAAGAGGCCGGCAGCGGCTTCGACGGTGGCAGCAGCGGTGGTGACGACGACGCCGAAACCGACGCGCTGTACGACGAAGCCGTGGCGTTCGTGCTTGAAAGCCGCCGTGCCTCGATCTCTGCGGTGCAGCGCAAACTGAAAATCGGCTACAACCGCGCCGCCCGCATGATCGAAGCCATGGAAAACGCTGGCGTCGTGACCGCAATGAACACCAACGGCTCGCGCGAAGTCATCGCCCCCGGGCAGATGCGCGACTGATCTCGTGCCGCGTGGCAGCACGCGGCTCGCCTTAACGACTCAATGAGGACTCCCATGCGTCTTATCCGCATGCTGTTGTTGCCGGCCCTGGCCCTGACTGCTGTTTCGGCCCACGCTGATCCGGCCTCCGTGGCCAGCCTGACCAACCTGTTGGACAAATCCAAGACCCTGACGGCGCGCTTCTCCCAGCTGACCCTGGATGGTGGCGGCACCCAGTTGCAGGAAACCGCCGGTGAGATGGCTGTACAGCGCCCGGGCCTGTTCTACTGGAAAACCGACGCGCCGAACGAGCAGACCATCGTCTCCGACGGCCAGAAAGTCACCTTGTGGGACCCGGACCTGGAGCAGGCGACCATCAAAAAGCTCGACCCGCGTTTGAACCAGACCCCGGCGCTGCTGCTGTCGGGCGATGTGTCGAAAATCAGCGACAGTTTTGATATCACCTCCAAGCAAACCAGCAACGTGATTGAGTTCACCCTCAAGCCCAAGTCCAAGGACACGCTGTTTGACAGCCTGCAACTGTCGTTTGGCAATGGCGTGATCAACAACATGCGCCTGATCGACAGCGTTGGTCAGCGCACCGATATCCTGTTCTCCGCGGTCAAGGCCAACGGCGTCGTGGATGCTTCCAAGTTCAAGTTCGTCATCCCCAAGGGTGCCGACGTGATCCAGGAATAAACTGTTTAGAGGTTTCAAGCGCTGCCCATGGATTTGTTTCGAAGTGACCCGATTGCTCAACCCTTGGCCGCGCGTTTGCGTTCGACCAACCTGGACGAGTACGTCGGGCAAGAACACCTGCTCGCTCGCGGCAAGCCATTGCGCGAAGCCCTGGAGCAGGGTGCGCTGCACTCGATGATTTTCTGGGGGCCGCCAGGCGTGGGTAAAACCACCCTGGCGCGCTTGCTGGCGAAGGTCTCGGATGCGCACTTCGAAACGGTTTCGGCGGTGTTGGCCGGGGTCAAGGAGATCCGTCAGGCGGTTGAGGTGGCCAAGCAGCAGGCCGGGCAATACGGCAAGCGCACCATCCTGTTCGTTGATGAGGTGCACCGCTTCAACAAGTCGCAGCAGGATGCGTTTTTGCCGTATGTCGAAGACGGCACGCTGATTTTTATCGGCGCCACCACCGAAAACCCGTCGTTTGAACTCAACAACGCATTGCTGTCGCGGGCGCGGGTCTATGTGCTCAAGAGCCTGGACGAAGCCGCGATGCGCAAGCTGTTGCAGCGTGCATTGAGCGAAGACAAGGGCTTGGGCAAACGCCAGCTCAGCCTCAGCGACGAAGGCTTCAAGATTTTGATGAGCGCCGCCGATGGCGACGGTCGGCGCTTTCTCAACCTGCTGGAGAACGCGTCGGATCTGGCCGAGGACCACAGCGAGATCGGCGTCGACCTCCTGCAGAGCCTGCTGGGCGACACTCGCCGGCGCTTCGACAAGGGGGGCGAAGCCTTTTACGACCAGATCTCGGCGCTGCACAAATCCGTACGCGGCTCCAACCCCGACGGCGCGCTGTACTGGTTTGCGCGCATGATCGACGGCGGCTGCGACCCGCTGTACCTGGCGCGCCGTGTGGTGCGCATGGCCAGCGAAGACATCGGCAATGCCGACCCGCGCGCGCTGAGCCTGTGCCTCGCCGCCTGGGAAGTGCAGGAGCGCCTCGGCAGCCCGGAAGGCGAGTTGGCGGTGGCGCAGGCCATCACTTACTTGGCCTGCGCTCCCAAGAGCAACGCCGTTTACATGGGCTTCAAGTCGGCCCTGCGCGCTGCGGCCGAACACGGCTCGCTGGAAGTGCCGTTGCACCTGCGCAACGCCCCGACCAAGCTGATGAAACAACTGGGCTACGGTGACGAATACCGCTATGCCCATGACGAGCCGGACGCCTACGCCGCCGGTGAAGACTATTTTCCCGATGAGCTTGAGCCGCAGCCGTTCTACCAGCCGGTGCCCCGTGGGCTGGAGCTGAAGATTGGTGAAAAGCTCAATCACCTCGCCCAACTCGATCGCCTCAGCCCCAAACAGCGGAGAAAGTAGTGCTCAAGACCATTCTTGCCGTGTCCGTAGCCGGCATCGCTGGTACATTATTGCGTTTCGCCGCCGGTACGTGGGTGAGCGCCAACTGGCCCAAGCATTTTTATGCGGCGACCCTGGCGGTCAACCTGGTGGGCTGCTTGATCATCGGGCTGTTGTACGGCTGGTTCCTGTTGCGCCCGGAAGTGCCGATTGAGATTCGCGCCGGCTTGATTGTCGGCTTTGTAGGCGGTCTGACGACCTTTTCATCCTTTTCACTGGATACGCTGCGCCTGCTGGAAAGCGGGCAAGCCCTGGTCGCCTTCGGCTACTTGGGCATCAGCGTGTTCGGCGGGCTGCTCGCCACCTGGGCTGGCCTGTCCTTGACCAAACTTTGATAACGAGAGACCGACATGCTCGATTCCAAACTGTTACGTAGCAACCTTCAGGACGTAGCGGACCGCCTGGCATCCCGTGGCTTTGCCTTGGATGTTGCGCGCATCGAAGCGCTGGAAGAACAGCGCAAGACCGTCCAGACCCGCACCGAAGCACTGCAGGCTGAACGCAATGCGCGCTCCAAATCCATCGGTCAGGCCAAGCAGCGCGGTGAAGACATCGCGCCGCTGATGGCGGACGTCGAGCGTATGGGCACCGAGCTGTCCGACGGCAAAGTCGAGCTGGAAGGCATTCAGAGCGAGCTGGACTCGATCCTGCTGGGCATCCCCAATCTGCCGCACGAATCCGTGCCGATTGGCGAAGACGAAGACGGCAACGTCGAGGTGCGCCGCTGGGGCACGCCTAAGGCCTTTGATTTCGAGATCAAGGACCACGTTGCGCTCGGTGAGCTGACCGGTGGCC
The DNA here is from genome assembly GCF_003852315.1 of Pseudomonas sp. LBUM920. Lineage (NCBI taxonomy): Bacteria > Pseudomonadati > Pseudomonadota > Gammaproteobacteria > Pseudomonadales > Pseudomonadaceae > Pseudomonas > Pseudomonas edsoni (SeqCode). The sequence goes on along the minus strand of NZ_CP027762.1, from coordinate 3,942,721 downwards.
TGGATTTTGAAACCGCCGCCAAAATGTCCGGCGCACGCTTTGCCTTGCTGCGCGGTCCTATCGCGCGCATGCACCGTGCCCTGGCGCAGTTCATGATCAACCTGCACACCGGCGAGCACGGCTACGAAGAAGCCTACACCCCGTACCTGGTGCAGGCGCCGGCGCTGATGGGCACCAGCCAGCTGCCAAAATTTGAAGAAGACCTGTTCAAGATCAGCCGCGACGGCGAAGCCGACCTGTACCTGATCCCGACGGCCGAAGTGTCGCTGACCAACATCGTCGCGGGCGAAATCCTTGACGCCAAGCAGCTGCCGATCAAGTTCGTGGCCCACAGCCCGTGCTTCCGCAGTGAAGCCGGCGCTTCGGGGCGTGACACGCGCGGCATGATTCGCCAGCACCAGTTCGACAAAGTCGAGATGGTGCAAGTGGTCGAGCCGTCGACCTCGATGGAAGCCCTGGAAGGCCTGACCGCCAATGCCGAACGCGTACTGCAACTGCTGGAGCTGCCGTACCGCGTCTTGGCGCTGTGCACTGGCGACATGGGTTTCAGTGCCGTGAAGACCTACGACCTCGAGGTGTGGGTACCGAGCCAGGACAAATACCGCGAGATTTCGTCGTGCTCCAACTGCGGTGATTTCCAGGCCCGTCGCATGCAGGCGCGTTTCCGCAACCCGGAAACCGGCAAGCCGGAGCTGGTACACACCCTCAACGGTTCGGGCCTGGCCGTCGGCCGTACGCTCGTAGCCGTGCTGGAAAACTACCAGCAGGCCGACGGTTCCATCCGCGTGCCGGAAGTGCTCAAGCCGTACATGGGCGGCGTTGAGGTCATCGGCTAAATGGAATTTCTGCCGCTGTTTCATAACCTGCGCGGCAGTCGTGTGTTGGTCGTCGGTGGCGGGGAGATTGCCTTGCGCAAATCCCGGCTGCTGGCCGACGCCGGTGCGTTGCTGCGGGTGGTTGCTCCCCAGATCGAAGACCAGTTGCGTGAACTGGTGCTGGGCAGTGGCGGGGAACTGATTTTGCGCGGTTATCAGGAGCCCGACCTCGACGGTTGCACCCTGATCATCGCCGCGACCGATGACGAACCACTGAACGCGCAAGTGTCCAGTGATGCCAAGCGTCGCTGCGTGCCGGTCAACGTGGTGGACGCGCCAGCCTTGTGCAGCGTGATCTTCCCGGCGATTGTCGACCGTTCGCCCTTGGTGATTGCAGTGTCCAGTGGCGGCGATGCGCCGGTACTGGCGCGCTTGATCCGCGCCAAGCTGGAGACCTGGATTCCGTCCACCTATGGCCAATTGGCCGGGTTGGCGGCGCGTTTTCGTGCTCAGGTCAAAGGTTTGTATCCGGATGTGCAGCAGCGTCGCGCGTTCTGGGAAGAAGTTTTCCAGGGCCCGATTGCCGACCGCCAGTTGGCCGGGCAGGGCGATGAGGCCGAGCGCCTGCTGATCGAAAAGGTCAACGGGAAACCGCCACATGCGCCGGGCGAAGTTTACTTGGTGGGCGCAGGCCCGGGTGATCCGGACCTGCTGACCTTCCGCGCCTTGCGCCTGATGCAGCAAGCCGACGTGGTGCTGTACGACCGCTTGGTGGCGCCGGCCATTCTCGAACTGTGCCGTCGCGATGCCGAACGGGTTTACGTGGGCAAACGTCGCGCCGATCATGCTGTGCCGCAGGACCAGATCAACCAGCAATTGGTGGACCTGGCCAAGCAAGGCAAGCGTGTACTGCGCCTCAAGGGTGGCGATCCGTTCATCTTTGGCCGTGGTGGCGAAGAGATCGAAGAGTTGGCGGCCCATGGCATTCCGTTTCAGGTGGTGCCGGGTATCACGGCGGCCAGTGGTTGCGCGGCGTATGCCGGAATTCCGCTGACCCATCGCGACTATGCGCAGTCAGTGCGGTTTATCACCGGGCATTTGAAAAACGGCACCTCGGACCTGCCTTGGCATGACCTCGTTGGCCCGTCGCAGACCTTGGTGTTTTACATGGGCTTGATCGGCTTGCCGATTATCTGTGAACAGCTGATCAAGCATGGTCGCTCGGCGGATACGCCGGCGGCGTTGATCCAGCAGGGCACCACCTCCAACCAGCGTGTCTTCACCGGCACCCTGGCGGATTTGCCGCGCATGGTGGCGGAGCATGAAGTGCATGCGCCAACACTCGTCATCGTCGGTGAAGTGGTGGTATTGCGCGAAAAGCTGAAGTGGTTCGAAGGCGCACAATCCCAGGTGTGACACCGCCCTTGAGTGCGTGATTTGAGTGTGGCGAGCGGGCTTGCCCCGCGTTGGGCTGCGCAGCAGCCCTAAAGCCAGACACCGCGGTTTGCTTGGTAGAACGCGGTGTTTTTACTGGGGCTGCTGCGCAGCCCAACGCGGGGCAAGCCCGCTCGCCACGAAAGCCCAATCGCTACCGGAAGAGGAGTTGTCAGTTCCACACGGCCTTACCGCTCAGCCGCTCGCGATCATGCCCGGCATCAAAATTGTGCAACGGCCCTTTCGGCACAATCCCCGTCGGATTGATGGTCCGGTGGCTCGCGTAGTAATGCCCCTTGATATGCGCAAAATCCACCGTCTCGGCCACGCCTGGCCACTGATACATCTCCCTTAGCCAGTTCGACAAATTCGGATAATCGGCCATCCGCCGCAGGTTGCATTTGAAGTGGCTGTAATACACCGCATCAAAGCGAATCAGCGTGGTGAACAGCCGCACGTCGGCTTCGGTCAGGTATTCGCCAGCCAGATAGCGGTGCTTATCCAAGTGCTGCTCCAGGTGGTCCAGCTCGGCAAACACATCGTCAAACGCGCTTTCATAAGCCTTTTGCGAGGTGGCGAAGCCTGCGCGGTACACGCCGTTGTTCACCGCGGGGTAGATGCGCTCGTTCAGCGCGTCAATCGCCTCGCGAAGCCCCTCGGGGTAGAAGTCCAGCGTGTTGCCGGTCAGGTGGTTGAACGCGCTGTTGAACATGCGGATGATCTCCGCCGATTCATTACTGACGATGCGCTTGAGCGTCTTGTCCCACAACACCGGCACGGTCACGCGGCCAGTGTAGTCGGCGGTGTCGGCGGTATAGCGCTGATGCATGTAGGCAAAATCATCGAGCTTGTCGCCGGTAGAGCCGTGGGCCTTGTCGAAGGTCCAGCCGTTTTCCAGCATCAACCAACTGACCACGGACACCTCGATCAAGCTTTCCAGGCCCTTGAGCTTGCGCAGGATCAGGGTGCGATGCGCCCAGGGGCAGGCGAGGGACACATACAGGTGGTAGCGACCGGCTTCGGCCTTGAAGCCACCTTCGCCACTCGGGCCGGGCTCACCGTCGGCGGTCACCCAATTGCGGCGCTGTGCCTGCTCGCGCTGGAAAGCGCCGTCTGCGCTACTTTCGTACCACTGGTCTTTCCAGTGTCCTTCGATCAGCAAACCCATGACTGGCTCCTTGGCTAATAAGCGTTGGAGGCCAGTCTAAAGGGATGAGTTCGAACTAAAAGCGCAAAGACTGCGGGGCAATGATCGATTAAATCGATGTGTCCCGCGCATCCCAGTATTGCTGGGCCAATGCGAACGCCTGCTCTCGCGGATGGCCGATGCCGCGTAAGGCCAGGGCCATGGTCGCGATCAGCGCCAGTTGCGGGTAACTGTCTTGAGCGTCACCACGCCACACGGCTTTCAAGTGTTCAGGTTCCAGGCTGGCAGGTTTGACGTGGCGTTGGGCCGAGAGGGCGGGCCATTCTTCATCCCAGCTTTGGCCGCCAGTGGTGCCATACAGGTGACTGATTGTGTCCGGGTTGATCTCGACTTCGCCGCCATCGCCCTTGACCACGATCACATTGTCGCCAAGCAGGCCGCTGGCATCGCGGTGTACGCCCTGGTAACCGGGATGGAAAATGCTTTGCAGGCCGCAGCGCGCATTCAGCGGGTTGAGCAGGCGCGCCAGCGAGTGGATCGGCGAGCGCAGGCCCAGGGTGTTGCGCAGGTCAATCATGCGTTGCAGTTGTGGTGCCCAGTCGCCCAGGGGAATAAACGCCAGGTTGCCGCGTTCGAACGCCGTTTCGACCTGCTGCCAGTTGCGGCACAACGGGATCTGTAAACCGTCCAGCAATTGCTCGGTGTACAACCGGCCGGCGGTGTGCGCACCGCCGCCGTGCATGAGGATGCGCACCCCGTTTTGCGCCAGGCACTTGGCCGCCAGTAAATACCACGGCAGATGGCGTTTTTTACCGGCGTAGGTTGGCCAGTCGACATCCACCTTCAGCGCCGGCGCGTTCAGGCGTTCGCGCACGGCTTGGGTGAAACCCGCGAGCTCTTCCGGGCTTTCTTCCTTGTGGCGCAGCAACATCAGGAAGGCGCCGAGCTGGGTGTCCTCGACCTTTTCGTCGAGCAGCATGCCCATGGCTTCACGGGCTTCCTCACGGGTGAGGTTGCGCGCGCCGCGCTTGCCTTTGCCCAGGATGCGTACGAACTGCGCAAACGGGTGCTCGGCAGGGGTTTCAAAGGTCAGCGGGGCAAAGTCGGTCATAAGCAATTCGTCGGCCTGGGCAGGCCCGCCAACTTGGCGGCGAGTTTGGCAGGAGTGCCGTTGAACAGTGTGTTGAGGTGCAGGCTGTTGCCCTTTTCCGGTCCCAGCTTCAAGGCGGTGTACTTGATCAGTGGGCGCGTGGCCGGGGACAGCTGGAACTCTTCATAGAACCCGCGCAGCAGTTCGAGGATTTCCCAATGGGCGGCGGTCAATTCCAGGGGCTCGGCGGCGGCCAGCGCGTTGGCGACCTCTGCAGACCAGTCATTGAGGTCGACGAGGTAGCCGTCCTTGTCCAATTCGAGGGTGCGTCCGCCTACGGTCAAGGTGTTCATAGCCAGCTGTTGACCTTGTCGTAGTCGATGGACAGCTGCACGAAACCCGGGTAGTCCACGCTGTCGGCCCAGTCCGGTAGCGGCAGATTGCGCGCCAGCATGTCTTCAGCCAGTACAAAAACCTTCACGCCCCTGGTTTGCAGCGCCGCGTTGTGCAGGCCGTAGGCGCCGTCGCCGCACAGCAGAATCGCGTCCGCATTGCCGCATACGCGCAGGCAACTGGCGAGGCGGCTATCGGTAAACGGTGAATGAGACACCACATGTAAAGTCGACATCAGAGGGTAATCACCTGATCGTAACGGTCAATCAATTTGCCAATAGCGTCGTTGCCCAGTGCCTGGGCGCTGGCAGGGGCTGTGAGCCCGCGTTCGGCCAGGCTGTGGCCGCAGGCGAACACGTCATCAATGCCAAACAGGCCCAACGCTTGCAGGTTGGCGCTCAGGTCCTTTTGCTGCACGGCTTTGGCGTTTTGCTGCGGCGCCAGTTGAAACACGCCGTCGTCCATAAACAGCAGGCCGATCGGCAAGTCGAACGCACCGCCGGCCAGCACAATATCCAGGGCTTCGCGCGCGCTTGGCCCGGACCACGGCGCCTGGCGGCTGATGACCAATAAGGATTTGGACATGTCACGGCCCTCCAAAACAGATCAGGCGGTCGGCGGCCTGGGCGGCATCGTGCAATTGCCCAAGGCCCGACAACGCCCACGGCGCATCCAGGTTCACCGCGCTGCGTTGGTAGCGCGTGGCTTCTTCGCCATTGAGCACGCCACGGCGCAAAGCGGCGGCAATGCACACGACGCCGTCCAGCTGGTGCGCGCTGACAAACTCGCGCCATTGCCGGGCAATATCTTGCTCATCCTGGGGCGCGACGATGTTGCTGGAGGCGCTGTACACGCCGTCCTGATAAAAAAACAGCCGCACAATCTCATGCCCACCGGCAATCGCCGCTTGGGCAAACAGCAAGGCGCGGCGCGAGGAGGGCGCGTGGGCGGCGGAAAACAGCGCAATTGCGAACTTCATGGAACACTCTGCAAGCAAACGTGGGCCAATGATAAAGCCGCCGCGGCGAAAAAGCCCGCCGTGATCAAAACGGTCACCCTCGCTGATCGTTCTGACGATTGCCGGTAGGATCAAGCCTGCCTACGCTGTGGGCATTCGAAACCGAAATGGAGTCTCCATGTCAGGTCCCTTGGCGTCCCTCAAAGTGCTGGATTTTTCCACCTTGCTACCTGGCCCGTTTGCATCCTTGATGCTCGCGGACATGGGCGCCGAGGTGCTGCGGATCGAATCGCCTACACGCGTGGATCTGTTGCGCGTTTTGCCGCCGCACGATCACGGCACGTCGGCCAGCCACGCCTACCTCAACCGCAATAAGCGCAGCCTGGCGCTGGACCTCAAGCAGGCCGAGGCGCTGGAGATCGTGCGTGAGCTGGTCAAGGACTACGACATCGTCCTCGAGCAGTTTCGCCCCGGCGTCATGGAGCGTTTGGGACTGGGCTATGCGGCGCTCAATGCGATCAACCCCAGGTTGATCTACGTGTCGATCACCGGCTACGGTCAGACTGGGCCCTATAAGGATCGTGCCGGACACGATATCAATTACCTGGCGCTGGCCGGCATTGCCAGCCACACCGGGCGCCAGGACAGCGGACCCCTGCCGCTGGGTGTGCAATTGGCGGATGTGGCCGGTGGTTCGCTGCACGCGGTGGTGGGGTTGCTGGCGGCGGTGATAGCGCGTCAGCACAGCGGCGTTGGCCAACACCTGGATGTGAGCATGACGGACTGTTCGTTCAGCCTGAACGCCATGGCCGGCGCGGGTTACCTGGCCTGTGGGGTCGAGCCGGATTGGGAGACCCAGGTGCTCAACGGCGGCAGCTTTTATGATTACTACCGCACGCGCGACGGGCGCTGGATGTCGGTCGGCAGCCTGGAGCCTGCGTTTATGCAGCAACTGTGCGAGGCGTTGGGCCGACCGGAGTTGGCAGCGCAAGGCCTGTCGCCCAGGCCGGAACAGCAAAGAGCCCTGAAGCTGGCGCTGCAGGTCGAGTTTGAAAAGCGCAGCTTTGAGCAGTTGTGCGACCTGTTTGCCGGGGTGGATGCGTGTGTGGAGCCTGTATTGAGTTTGAGTGAAGCGGTGGAGCATCCGCAGTTGAAGGCGCGGAAGCTGATCAGCCAGGTGCCACGCGGCGATGGCTCGACTCAGGCGCAAATCGCCTGCCCGTTGAAGTTTTCACAGGGGTTGCCAGAGCCTCGGCACACAGGTGCGGCGGTGGGGGCGCATTCAGATGAAGTGTTGGCTGAGCTGGGGCTCAGTGCGCAACGAATAGCAGCATTGCGGCAGGCCAAGGTGGTTGGGTGACTGCTCGGCCGCTTTCGCGGGCCAGCCAGCTCCCACCTTTGATCGGCGGCTCGGTCAACAGGTGGGCGCTGACTTGCCTGCGATGGGGCCCTCACTCCACCCGGGTTTCCCCGGTGTACACCAAGGTATGCCGGCAACGCCTGCACAAGTACCGTCGGCCCTGGTTCACCAACCCATGGCGCTGGGCTGAAAACGGGAAATCACTGTCGGCACATGGGCAGCGATAGATGTAACGCGTGACTTGCCGACCCTTGATTGCATAGGTGTGGCAGCGATCCGGCGGCAGTTCGTATACCCCGCGCATGATCAATTGCCATTCCTCGCCATGGGGCTGAATGCGTTCGCCAAACAATTGGTGGGCGATCAGGTGCGCAACCTCATGGGCCACGGTCTGCTTCAGGAAATGTTGGCTGTTTTCACGGTACAGCTGTGGGTTGAAGCGCAGCAGGTTCTCGTGCAAATGCGCGACACCGGCCTTCTGGCCCCGCAGCTTGAGGCTGACCTGGGGGCGTTTGAAGCTTCGTTTAAAAAAGGATTCTGCTTGCAGGAAACAATCTTCGACGCGGGTATTGAGTTGCTCGGGCATGCTGACCATATCTCCAGAGGCGCCCAGTATGCCGCAAAAACAGGTGTTTCCGAATCTGTCAGGCGCCGAATGGTCATGCATGACGCACAAAGCCACCTTGCGGTGGCTTTGCCTGCGGGGTCAGCCGCTCAGTTGGTGTAGATCGGGCCTACGCCCAAGCCCCAGACGATCACGGTGAACGCCATGATCGCCACCAGTACCACCAGGCCCACCGCCAGCACCGAGCTGGAAAACAGGAACCCCTCGTCCGGGTCGATGCTCATGAACGTGGGCAGCCCCACATACAGCAGGTACACCGTGTAACAGATGGCGGCCGTGCCGACGACCATGCCCAGCCACATATGCGGATACAACGCCGCCAGCCCACCGATAAACAGCGGGGTCGCGGTGTAGGTGGCAAATGCTACGCACCGCGCCATGCTGGGGCTGGCGTCGTAGGTACGGGCCATCCAATGAATGAACGCGCCCATGACCGCCACGCCGCCGAGCATGGCCGCGTACGACATTAGGGTCATCCACAGGGCGCTTTCCTGGGTCAGCATCACCGGCGCGCGGCTGCCGATGACCCAGCCCACCCGGGTAGTGCCGATAAACGCCGAAACGGCGGGGATCGCCGCGAGAATCAGGGTGTGAGTGAGGTACATGTGGCCGATGCTTTCTTCCTTATCGCCACGAATTTCCCGCCATTCCTGGTCGGGATGGGTAAACAGCCCCACGACGTGATGGATCATGCCAGTCACTCCTGTCGTTATTACCATCGCCCCCCATCGGAGCGCCCACGGGCCAAAGGCCTCAAAGGTCCCGGATAGCTGTGCGACCTTACGTCGCAGTATAGGAAGTGATGACCGGAAAAACTGTAGGGCTTTAGAGCAAATTGCGCTGTAAACAGTGGCGCTAATCGCGGTGAGGTCTGTCAGTAATGACGGGGTCCACCGTGGGAGCCGGCTTGCCGCGCCAGCGATGGGTCAGCCAGTTACACGTGGGTGTCACAGCGCCATCGCAGGCAAGCCAGCTCCCACATTGGAACTCGGTCGGTCATGAAGGTAAAATGCCGGGCTTTTCGTCACACACCTCTAGCGGATCCAAGCGCCATGGGCACTCTTACGGTCAACCAGAACAAACTGCAAAAACGCCTGCGTCGCCTGGCCGGTGAAGCGGTCGCCGATTTCAACATGATCGAGGACGGCGACAAGGTCATGGTCTGCCTCTCCGGCGGCAAAGACAGCTACACCATGCTCGACGTGCTGTTGCACCTGCAAAAGGTGGCGCCGATCAAGTTCGAGATCGTCGCTGTCAACATGGACCAGAAACAGCCGGGCTTCCCCGAGCACGTATTGCCCGCCTACCTGAAAGCGCTGGGCATCGAGTACCACATCGTCGAAAAAGACACCTATTCGGTGGTCAAGGAGTTGATCCCGGAAGGCAAGACCACCTGCTCGCTGTGCTCGCGCCTGCGCCGTGGCACGCTCTACACCTTTGCCGATGAGATCGGCGCAACCAAGATGGCCCTCGGTCACCACCGTGACGACATCGTCGAAACGTTCTTCCTCAATATGTTCTTCAATGGCTCCCTCAAGGCCATGCCGCCCAAGCTGCGCGCCGATGACGGCCGCAACGTGGTGATCCGGCCGCTCGCGTATTGCAACGAGAAAGACATCCAGGCCTACTCCGACTTCAAGCAATTTCCGATCATCCCGTGCAACCTGTGCGGCTCCCAGGAAAACCTGCAGCGCCAGGTGGTCAAGGAAATGCTCGTGGACTGGGAGCGCAAGACCCCGGGCCGCACTGAAAGCATCTTCCGCAGCCTGCAGAATGTGATCCCCTCGCAGCTGGCCGACCGCAACCTGTTCGACTTCACCAGCCTGAAAATCGATGAGAGCGCCGCGTCGCGCTTCGTCAATGTTGTGAACCTCTAACACGTTTCAACGCTCTGAAAGACGGCGCTCACGGGCGCCGTCTTCAATTCAATTACCAGGAGAGGGCATGCGCGATTACAAGTGGCTGCACGAATATTGTCTGAACCGTTTTGGTTCAGCGGCCGAGTTGGAAGCCCACCTGCCTGTTCCCAAGACCCCGGCACAGTTGCGCAAAATCAGTGACGACCGCTACCTGTCGACCCTGGCGCTGCGGGTATTTCGCGCCGGGCTCAAGCACAGTGTGGTGGATGGCAAGTGGCCCGCGTTCGAGCAGGTGTTTTTCGGCTTTGACCCGGAAAAGGTCGTGCTGATGGGCGCCGAACACCTGGAGCGCCTGATGCAGGACACGCGCATCATTCGTCACCTGGGCAAGCTCAAGAGCGTGCCGCGCAATGCGCAGATGATTTTGGACATTGAGCAGGAAAAGGGCAGCTTCGGCGCCTTTGTCGCGGACTGGCCGGTGACCGATATCGTCGGCTTGTGGAAGTACCTGAGCAAGCACGGCCACCAGTTGGGCGGGCTGTCGGCGCCGCGTTTTTTGCGCATGGTGGGCAAGGACACGTTTGTACCGAGCTATGACGTGGTGGCGGCGTTGAATGCGCAAAAGATCGTCGACAAAGTACCGACCAGCCTGCGCGATCTGGCGACGGTGCAGGGCGCATTCAACCAATGGCACGCCGAGAGCGGGCGGCCGATGTGTCAGTTGTCGATGATGCTGGCTTACACAGTGAATCATTGAGACCGAGGTGAGGCTATCGCAGGCAAGCCAGCTCCCACATTTTGACCGCGCCGCCGATCAAATGTGGGGGCTGGCTTGCCTGCGACAGCGGTCTTCAGGCCGGCTGCAAATCTGCCGCCAGCCGCCGATTCAACTGATGCCGCCACCGCACGTAAAACAGTGCGGTACAAAACACCGCCAGGCTCGCGAGCATTTCCAGCACCCCGAACCACTGCCGGTTCGGATCATAGGCCGCCAGCGCGCCCTTGATGAAATACAAATTCACCACAAAGCACATCCACGAATGCCCGCGTGCGCTGCCGAGCAGCATGCCCGGCGCCAGCACCAGCAGCGGCACCAGTTCGATCAGCAGGATCACCCACGGGCGCGCGCCGTGCAGGTCGGCGACGAACAGGTAATACCCGCACAGCAAACCCACTAGCCCAAAAAACGCCAGCAGGCTGAGCGCGCGTGCGACGTTGACCCGGGGTTCCAGCCAGGCCTGGGGCGGCAGGACCTTAGGCTTTCTGGGCACGGCCGTTCTCCAGCAACATGGCGGTGGTGGCCAGGCGCAGGCCGAGGGCGCGGCACAGGGTGATTTCGTGTTGGTCGAGCATGCGCTTGCCGTCGGGCCCCGAGTGATGGCTGGCGCCGTACGGCGTGCCGCCGCCCTGGGTGTCGAGCAGTGCTTGTTCGCTGTAGGGCAGGCCGGTAATCAACATGCCGTGGTGCAGCAATGGCAGCAGCATCGACATCAGCGTGGTTTCCTGCCCGCCGTGCAGGCTGGCGGTGGAAGTGAACACGCCGGCTGGCTTGCCGACGAGGGCGCCGGTCAGCCACAGGTTGCTGGTGCCGTCGAGGAAATACTTGAGCGGCGCGGCCATGTTGCCAAAGCGGGTCGGGCTGCCAAGGGCCAGGCCCGAGCAGTTTTTCAGGTCATCGAGGCTGGCATACAGCGCGCCTTCGTCGGGAATGCTCGGCGCCACCGCTTCGCACTCGGTGGAGATCGCCGGCACGGTGCGCAATCTTGCTTCCATCCCGCCTTGCTCGATACCGCGGGCAATCTGCCGGGCCATTTCGCTCACCGAGCCATTGCGGCTGTAATACAACACCAGCACATAGGGCGCGGTCACGGCAGCAACTCCAGCAGGTTTTCCGGCGGGCGGCCAATCACGGCTTTATCGGCGGTTTCCAGGATCGGACGTTCCATCAGCTTCGGGTGTTCGGCAATCGCGGCAATCAGTTGCGCTTCGCTGAGGCTGGCGTCGGCCAGGTTGAGGGCCTTGTATTCGTCTTCGCCGGTGCGCAGCAATTGGCGTGCGCTGATGCCCAGCTTGCCCAGCAGCGCCTTTAATTGCGCGGCGTTCAGCGGGGTTTCGAGGTAGCGCACGACGGTGGGCGTGAGGCCGCGAGCTTCCAGCAGTTCGAGCGCTCCGCGGGATTTCGAGCAGCGCGGGTTGTGATAAAGCGTCAGATCGGTCATGTGCGGGTCGCATCTTGCGTAAGGTGGCGGGTATTCTACCTGCGCAGCGTCCTGTCCTTAAACCGTAAGAGGCGATAGGTCGCAGCCAACGTTCATTTTTTTGCGAAGGATTACCCCATGACAAGGCGACTGATCGGTGCATTGGCGATCATCACAACCCTGCTGCTCAGCGGCTGCGGTAACGACTACGGCGTTGACCAATACGGTAACAAGGTCGCGTCAGAGCGCTTGGACAAACACTGGGTGGTGGTCAACTACTGGGCGGAATGGTGTGGCCCGTGCCGCACGGAGATCCCGGAACTCAATGCCTTGGCCGAGCAGCTGAAAGGGCAGAACGTTGGGGTTTTCGGGGTCAACTTTGACAATGTGCAGGGTGAAGAACTCAAGGCCGCCAGCGAGAAGCTGGGGATCAAGTTCACCGTACTGGCGCAGAACCCGGAAGAGATTTTCGATATCCCGCGCAGCGAGGCGTTGCCGGTGACCTACATCATTGATGACAAGGGCAAGGTGCGCGAACAGTTGATGGGCGAGCAGACGGCGCAAGGGGTGCTCGCCAAACTCAAAGCCCTACGCGGTTAACTGTGCGGGAGGCGGCTAGCCTGCGATGCGGGCGACCCGGTACGTCTGTGATACCGAGTCGATGCTGTCGCAGGCAGGCCAGCTTCCACAACAAAGCCCGTTTGCAATGATGTCGATCAGCCTTCTTCAAGCCACAGCCGAATAGGCTTGCCTTCAGCCGGCCAGAAACGCGTCTGCTCGATCGGCGAGATGTCCCAACGCTCGACGCCTTGCAGGGCCTGGAAGAAGCGGTGCTCCTGCTCCATCAAGGCCTCGGCGCAGAGTTTGCGCGTGCTGCCGATCTTGCCGAAGTTCAGCTTGTCACCCTCTACGGTGTACGGCGCAAACCAGTGGTTGCAACCGCCATTGCCGTAGGCGCGACCATCGGCGCCAAGGGTGACGGTCAGGTGCGCGTAATCCATCAGCGGCCGCTCACCAATCCATTCCACCACGTAGCTATGATCCTGCTTGAGCTTCACCGCATCGCCGGCGCAGCCGGTCAGGCCTATGCCGACGGCCGCGAGCAGCAGCGGGCCTTTCATTGCGCGGCCTGCTGGCATTTAGGGCAGCGATGCTTGTCGCCTTCGCTGGCCCAGCCCAGTGCCTTGATGCGCGCGTTGGCGGCAGGTTGCAGCGGCTCTTTGGTCAGCTTGGTTTCTACCGCGAATTCAAATTCCAGCACGGTGTCGCAGCTGTCGCAGTTGACCTTCCAGGTATGAATTTCCAGCTCGCCGAATTTCGGCCCCTGGGCCATGGCGACCCATTGGCCTGCCGGGCGGATGGAGTAGCGTGCATCACCTTCGACGGTCAGGCGCATCGACAGGGTTTTACTGCCACGCAGGGTGACGATCAGCACGTCGCCGTGTTTGATCGAACCACCGTTGCCGGTGACTTGATAACGGCCCGGCACCAGGGCGCGGCATTCGATCAGGGTGTGTTGCGGGCTCAGCAAGCTGAAGCGGAAATCGTGTTCGGCCATGGATCCTCCAAATAGGCGCGGCATCCTATCACGGGTGCCGGCCTATCATGAGCCTGGTATGTGACCGCCGATCATCCTTCGACCAGGTTCTGCGGCTGGCCTTTGGCCCACGCGGCAATATTGCCCAACGTGGTGCTGGCGATGGCCGCCAGGGCCTCGCGGGTGAGAAATGCCTGGTGGGCGGTGATGATCACGTTGGGGAACGTCAACAGGCGTGCGAGCACGTCGTCTTGCAGCGGCAGGTCGGAGCGGTCTTCGAAAAAAAGCTGGGCCTCTTCTTCATACACATCCAGCCCGAGGTAGCCGAGTTGGCCGTCCTTGAGGGCTTCGATCAGCGCCGGCGTGTCCACCAGGCCACCACGGCCGGTGTTGATCAGCATTGCGCCGCGCTGCATCTGCGCCAGGGAGCGGGCGTTGATCAGGTGTTTGCTGTCGGCGGTCAGCGGGCAATGCAGGCTAATGATCTGCGCGTGCGCCAGCAGCTCGGGCAGGCTTACGTAACGTGCGCCGAGGGCCTGCACCTGCGGGTTGGGGAAAGGGTCGTAGGCCAGCAACTGGCAGCCGAAGCCGGCCATTATCTTGGCGAACGTGGCGCCGATCTGCCCGGTGCCGACCACGCCGACGGTCTTGCCCACCAGGTCGAAACCGGTCAGCCCGTGCAAGCTGAAATCGCCATCGCGGGTGCGGTTGTAGGCGCGATGCAGGCGGCGGTTAAGGGCGAGAATCAGCGCCACGGCATGCTCGGCCACCGCGTGGGGCGAGTAGGCCGGCACCCGCACGATGGTCAGGCCCAGGCGCTGGGCGGCGGGCAGGTCGACATGGTTGTAACCGGCCGAGCGCAGGGCAATCAGACGCGTGCCGCCTGCGGCCAGCTGCTCCAGCACCGGGGCGCTGAGGTCGTCATTGATAAACGCGCAAACCACTTCGTGGTGTTCGGCCAGGGCCACGGTGTCGAGATTGAGCCGCGCAGGCTGAAATTGCAGCTCAAGGCCGGCCGGCAGTGGCTCGCCAAGAAAACTGTCGCGGTCGTAGGTCTGGCTGCTGAAAAGAATGACGCGCATTAAAAAGCTCCCTGCAAGTTGCGAGTTGCAAGCGCAGACCCTTGAAGACAGGAGCAAACCCGCGCCGCAAGTGCCCGCGCTTATAAAATAAACTCAGGCGCTGACGCGCGCCTCACTGGCCAGGCGGGCAATCGCCATGTCCAGTTCATCCAGGGCCGCCATGGCCTTGGCGTCGTCCTGCTTGAGCAAGGTCTCGGCGCGTTGGCAGGCGGCGCGTAATTGCGGCACACCGCAGTAACGGGTGGCGCCGTGCAGCCGGTGGACGCGCTCGATCAGGGCATTGTTGTCTTTGGCTTCGCGGGCGACGGTGATCGCCAGGCGGTCGGCTTCCAGAGAGGCCAGCAGCATGGCGAGCATGTCGGCGGCCAGATCGGATTTGTTGGCCGCCAGACGCAGGCCTTCCTCATGGTCCAGTACCAACAGTTTCACGCCTGTGCCCGAACTGTCGTTGGTGCGTTCCGGGCCTTGGTTGCGCAGGGCCAGGCCGGTCCACTTCAGCACCACTTGGGCCAGTTGGCGTTCGCTGATGGGTTTGGTCAGGTAGTCGTCCATGCCGCTTTGCAGCAGCGCGCGTTTTTCGTTGGCCATGGCATGGGCGGTGAGGGCTACCACCGGCAACGGCGTACCGTGGCGCTCGCTTTCCCATTGGCGGATAGCCTCTGTGCTTTGGCGGCCGTCCATGCCGGGCATTTGTACGTCCATCAGCACCAGGTCGAATGTTTCCTGTTTCACCGCGTCAATGGCGGCATAACCGCTTTCTACCGCCTGCACCTTGGCGCCCATGTCTTCGAGCAGGGTTTGTACCAGCAGCAGGTTTGCCGGGTTGTCATCCACGCAGAGCACGCGCGGCGCGCGGCTGGACAGCGGCTCGCCGGGTTCGCTGCGCAAGGGGCGCGGGCTGATCAGGTCGGCCAGTGCGCGGCGCAATTTGCGCGTGCAGGCGGGTTTGGCCTGCAACTGGCTGTTGGGGTTGGGCACTGATTGGTTGAACAGCATCTGTTCGGTGGTCGGGCACAGCACCAGCACTTTGCAGCCCAGGTGTTCCAGGTCCCACAAATGCTGGTTGAGGCGTTCGGGCGGAATATCATTGGCCGTGACGCCGAGTACGGCAAGGTCGATGGCCTGCTCGGTCTGATGCGCGCTGGTGATGCCGTTGGTGAGGCTTTCCAGGGTGTTGAACGGCGTCACTTCCAGGCCGCAATCTTCCAGTTGGTGTTGCAGGGCCTGACGCGCCAGCTCGTGGTTTTCCAGCACCGCCACGCGACGCCCCAGCAGTGGCGCAGAGGGCAGGTCGTCGACGTCATCGCGGGTTTTCGGCAGGTTGAGGCTGATCCAGAATTCAGAGCCTTCTCCCGGCGTGCTGTCGACACCGATCTCACCGCCCATCTGCTCGATCAGTCGTTTCGAGATCACCAGGCCCAAGCCGGTACCGCCCGGTTGCCGTGACAGGGAATTGTCGGCCTGGCTGAACGCCTGAAACAGTGCGCGCACGTCCTGGTTGGACAAGCCGATGCCGGTGTCTTGCACACTGATGCGCAGCTGTACGCTGTCCTCCTGTTCGTCCTCGACCATCGCGCGGGCCACGATAGTGCCTTCGCGGGTGAACTTGATCGCATTGCTGATCAGGTTGGTGAGGATCTGCTTGAGTCGCAACGGGTCGCCGACCAGCGCCAACGGGGTGTCGCGGTACACCAGGCTCACCAGTTCCAACTGCTTGGCATGGGCGGCGGGCGCGAGGATGGTCAGGGTGTCTTGCAGCAAGTCGCGCAGGTTGAAAGGCACGCTGTCGAGTACCAGCTTGCCGGCCTCGATTTTCGAGAAGTCGAGAATTTCGTTGATGATGCCCAGCAGGTTGTCGGCGGACTTTTCGATGGTGCCCAGGTAGTCCAGTTGGCGCGGTGACAGTTCGCTTTTTTGCAACAAGTGAGTGAAACCGAGAATGCCATTGAGCGGGGTGCGGATTTCATGGCTCATGTTGGCCAGGAACTCCGACTTGATACGGCTGGCCTCCAGGGCCTCTTTGCGCGCCAGGTCCAGCTCGATGTTCTGGATTTCAATGGTTTCCAGGTTTTGGCGCACGTCTTCGGTGGCCTGATCGATGCTGTGCTGCAACTCTTCCTGGGCATTTTGCAGGGTTTCGGCCATGCGATTGATGCCCGAGGCCAACTGGTCCAGTTCCTGGCTGCCCAAGGGTGGCAAGCGGGTTTCCAGGTTGCCGTCCTTGAGTTGGGCCACGGCCAGCTTGATCTGGCCAATCGGCGAGTTGATCGTGCGGCTGATCCGCAGCGCAAGCGCGGCGGTGCAGATCAGGCCGATGGCGATCAACAGCAAGCTGGCGAACAGGCTGCGGTAGCCGCGCAACAACATGCCATTGTGCGACAGCTCTACCTCGACCCAGCCCAGCAAACGATCGGCTTCATCGGGGATCAGCTCGCCTGCGAGGTTGCGGTGGCGGCCAAATACCGGCAGCAGGTAGCGCGTGGCGTCATTGCCGGTGCGCTGCAGCAGGTGGGAGCTGTTACCGACGGGCGGCTGGTTGAGCATGGTCGGGCCGGCGTGCGCCAGGGGCGAGCGGTCCGGCGCCAGAAACGACACGGCACGCACGTCGGGTTGTTCCAGTGACTGGGTGGCGATGCGTTCCAGCAGGTCGGTGTTCTTGCTACTCAGGGCAGGGGCTACCAGCGGCGCCAACTGCTCGGCAATCATTTCGCCACGCTGCAGCAATTGGGTTTGCAACTCCGAGAGCTGCATCCAGGTGAAATAACCCCCCAACAACAGGGCCATCAGGCTGGTCGGTAATAAGGTCAGCAACAGTACGCGGCCTTTTATCCCCATTCTTCTAAGCACGCCACTCTCCTGCTACCACATTGTTTTCGATTATCTGCGCGGGCATCCGGCCCACGCCACCTGCGCAGTGTAGCCATTTGCGCGGTCTGGAATCTCGCAAATTAATGACATACCGCAATCTTCGGGCCATTGAGAGCCGGGTGGCGATTGCCTGGGGCAGTTTAATCTTGAATAATCAGCGATTGAGAATGACTTGCAGACGCTAATGACTCCCGCAGCTGGCTCACCCAGTATCCTGACAATCGAAGATGACCCTGTGCTGGGTGCTTATGTGCATGAGCATCTGGGCCGCTGTGGCTTCCAGGTGACCTGGTGCCAGAACGGCCAGCAAGGTCTGCAAATGGCCCGCGACCAGGCGTTCGACGTGGTGTTGATGGATATCCTGCTGCCCGGGATGGACGGGTTGTCGATCCTCACCCACCTGCGCCAGAGCCATGCAATCCCGGTGATCCTGATGTCGGCGCTGGGCGCAGAAGCCGACCGTATCAGTGGCTTTCGCCTCGGTGCGGACGACTATCTGCCCAAGCCGTTCAGCATGATCGAGCTGCGGGTGCGCATTGAAGCGATCTTGCGCCGCGTGGCCCTGGATCGGCGCCCGCTGCCCACGCCTCGGGCGGTGCGCGACGACACTCGCACGCTGCGCTTTGACGACGAGCTGTGCGATGTCTTTTATCAGGCGCACTGGGCCGGGCTGACCCGCAGCGAATACCGCCTGTTGGAAACCCTGCACCGCAATGCTGACGAAGTGCTCAGCAAAGCCTTCCTCTATCAGCATGTGTTGCAGCGCGGTTATGCGCCCCACGACCGCAGTCTGGACATGCACGTCAGCCAGATTCGCCGCAAGCTCAAGGCCATCGGCTACAGCGAGTGTGAAGTGCGCACGGTGTGGGGCAAGGGTTACGTACTGAGCGGCCATGATGAAGGGCTTTGAGCGGTTGCCGGGCAAGCATTCGTTATTCTGGAAACTGGCCTGCCTGCTGATCGCTTTCTGTTTGCTGATGATTTGGCTCAGTTGGTCCTGGGGCCGCTACATGGAAGAGCAGAATGCCTACGTGGCCGAGGAGTCGCGCGAGATTCTGCGGGGTTATGCCGCGGGCGCCGAACTGGCCTGGAGTACCCAGGGCAGGGCAGGCGTGGATGCCTGGTTAGCGCTTATGGCCAAGCGTGAGTCCACGTGGATCGGTGTAATCGGCAACGACTTGCAGTCTCTGAGCAGCACGCCACTGAGTGACAAGGAAAGCCAGCGCCTGACCTTTCTGCGCGGGTTGGAGTGGCCGGTCAGCCGGCATGTCAAAGGCCTGCCGTGGATGAAAATCCCGTTTCCGGTCGACCCAGGCGCGGGTTCACTGGTGATTGAACTGCCCCAGCGTTTCATGCCTGGGCGCTACCAGTTGTTTTGGCGCGTGGTGACCAATGGCGTGATTCCAGGCCTGTTTACGCTGTTGCTGTGTATTGGGCTTTACCGGCTTTTGATCATGCCCCTGAATCAATTGCGTGAGCAGGCCAATGCCTGGCGCGCCGATCAATTGAATACGCGCATGTCGCGCGAGGCTACCAGCCGTCAGGACGAGCTGGGTGAACTGGGCCGGGCCTTTGACCATATGTCCGAGCGCTTGCAGGGCACGGTGGTGTTGCAGCAACAACTGTTGCGGGACATGTCCCATGAGCTGCGCACACCGTTGAGCCGTTTGCGCGTGGCCTGCGACAGCGAACAGGATTTGACGCAGTTGCGTGAGCGCCTGGGCCGGGAAATCGATGCCATGCAGCGCCTGGTGGAAGACAGCCTGCAGCTGGCCTGGCTGGACAGCGAGCGCACGCCATTGCCCAATGAAGATATTCAACTTCCGGCCCTGTGGGACATGCTGAGGGAAAACGCCTGCTTTGAAAGTGACTGGCCGGCGTCGCGTTTACCTTGCCGGTTGCCCGCAGACTGCTGGGTACAGGGCAACCTGAACGCGCTGGCTCAGGCCCTGGAAAATATCCTGCGTAACGCCATTCGGCATTCGCCCCCGCACGGGCGGGTGCAGCTTGATGGCTGTCGAGACGCTGATTACTGGCATATCTGGCTGGAGGATCAGGGCGCCGGTATTGATGAGCGCGACCTGGAGCGAATTTTCGCGCCTTTCACACGCTTGGATGGGTCACGGCCCGGTGATGGCGGTTTCGGCCTGGGCCTGAGCATCGCCCGTAATGCCCTACAGCGTCAGGGCGGGCGTTTGTGGGCGGAAAATACCGGGCAAGGCCTGCGGGTCCATTTGCGTCTGTTGGCGCGTTAGCTTTTTTTCACGCGCGACGCTGCTTGCGCTTCTTCCACTGGTGCGCGACCCACCAACGCCAATAGCCCATGGTCAGGCAGTAGGCCAGCGCGCCCAACACCAGCCCCAAGACCACCGACCCCAACAGGAATGGCTGCCACAGCGTGCTCAACTGGCCGCTGATCCACTCCCAGGTGAGGTTGTCCGGCAGGCTGCGCGGCGGCACGTTCATCAGCCAGGCACCGGTCAGGTAAGTGCAGATAAACACCACCGGCATGGTGATCGGGTTGGTCAGCCACACCAGGCTGACGGCGATAGGCATATTGCCGCGCACCACAATCGCCAGGATCGCGGCCAGCAACATCTGCAGCGGAATCGGGATGAATGCCGCGAACAGGCCCACCGCCATGGCGCGCGCGACGGAGTGCCGGTTCAGGTGCCAGAGGTTGGGGTCATGCAGCAACGTGCCGAGAAATCGTAAAGACTTGTGTTCCCTGATACTCGTGGGATCGGGCATGTACCGTTTGAATAAGCGCCGGGGCATAAGGGGTCCAGGTCAGTTCGAGGGGCAAGTATGCCCGCATTCTATAAACAGAAAATTCAGACTTTGTGACAAAACATCATCGGCAGCGCTGGGCGAGCGACTAAGACTGAGTGGATCACTTGCAAAGGATGATTCATGAAAATCGGCATGTTTGCGCTCGGACTTGGCCTGCTTTCGTTGCGACTTTTGCCCGCACTGCCGCCTACCGGATGGTTACTGGCCATTTGTGTGATTGCATTGATGTTGTTGCCTTTTCGCACCTACCCGGTGGCCTTTTTCCTCTTCGGATTGGGCTGGGCGTGCCTGAGCGCGCAGTGGGCGCTGGACGACCGTCTGAAGCCGGCGCTGGATGGCCAGACGCGCTGGGTAGAAGGCCGCGTGACCGGGTTGGCGCAGCAGACGAGCACCGGCGTACGGTTTGAACTGACCGACAGTCGGTCACGCACAGCCCGCTTACCCAAGCGCATTCGGGTGTCCTGGCACGGTGGCCCGCCAGTCAACAGCGGTGAGCGTTGGCGCCTGGCGATCACGTTGAAGCGGCCAACGGGGCTGCTCAACTTTCACGGTTTTGACCACGAAGCCTGGCTCCTGGCCCAACGTATCGGGGCCACGGGATCGGTCAAGGACGGCCAGCGCCTGGCGCCAGCCCGCAATGCCTGGCGCGATGCTGTCCGGCAACGCTTGGCGGCGGTGGACGCCCAAGGGCGCGAGGCGGGTTTGGCGGCGTTGGTATTGGGCGATGGCTCTGGGCTGGCTGCCAGCGACTGGCAGGTATTGCAGGACACCGGAACCGTGCACCTGCTGGTGATTTCCGGCCAGCACATCGGCTTGCTGGCGGGGTTGATCTACGGTCTGGTGGCCGGGCTCGCCCGCCACGGCTGTTGGCCTCGAGCCTTGCCGTGGCTGCCATGGGCGTGTGGCCTGGCGTTTGCCGCCGCGCTGGGATACGGCCTGTTGGCTGGGTCTGGTGTGCCGGTACAACGGGCCTGTGTGATGGTTGGCCTGGTATTGCTGTGGCGTTTGCGCTTCCGGCATTTGGGGATCTGGTGGCCGCTGTTGTTGGCGCTCGACGCTGTGCTGGTGCTGGAACCGTTGGCGAGTTTGCAGCCGGGGTTCTGGTTGTCGTTCGCGGCCGTCGCGGTGCTGGTACTGGCCTTCAGCGGGCGCTTGGGTCCATGGAGTCTTTGGCACGCATGGACGCGTCCACAGTGGTTGATTGCCATCGGTTTATTTCCGTTACTGCTGGTGCTGGGCCTGCCTGTAAGCCTGAGCGCGCCAGTGGCGAATCTGTTTGCCGTGCCATGGATCAGCCTGGTGGTATTGCCATTGGCGCTGCTGGGGACTGCGCTGCTGGCGATTCCGTTTGTGGTTGAAAGCTTGCTGTGGCTGGCCGGCGGCGCACTCGATGGGCTTTTCAGGGCCCTGACGCTGCTGGCGAGCCAGCAGCCGGCCTGGATACCGGCCGAGGTGCCCCTGGTGTATTGGTGGGTAAGCCTGGCGGGCGCGGTGTTGTTGCTGCTGCCCCAAGGCCTGCCGTTTCGGCTGCTGGGCTGGCCAATGCTGCTGCTGGCGGTCTTTCCACCCAGGCAGCCCGTGCCTGTTGGGCAGGTTGAAGTGGTGCAGTTGGATGTCGGCCAGGGACAGGCGCTGGTCCTGCGCACGCGTCATCACACCTTGCTTTACGATGCGGGGCCGCGTTCCGGCGAGTTTGATCTTGGCGCGCGTGTGGTGCTGCCCGCGTTGAAAAAGCTCGGGGTCGAGACCTTGGACCTGTTGGTGATCAGCCATGCTCACGCGGACCACGCGGGCGGTGCGGCAGCAGTTGCCCAAGGGCTTGCAGTCCAGCGGGTAATCGGAGGAGAAACCCAAGGCTTGCCGGCATTGCTCGATGCCCAACCCTGTGTCAGTGGCGAGCAATGGGAGTGGGACGGTGTGGCGTTTGAACTGTGGCAGTGGCCTGGCGCCACTAGCAGCAATCCGAAATCCTGTGTATTGGGTGTAAGCGCCAACGGCGAACGCCTGCTGTTGACCGGCGATATTGACCGCGCTGCCGAAAGGGCCTTCCTCGCGTCCCCCCTGGCGGTACGGACCGATTGGCTGCAGGCGCCGCATCATGGCAGTCGCAGTTCTTCATCCTCGCCCTTGCTGGAACAACTTGCGCCCAAATCGGTCCTGATCTCACGGGGGCGTGGCAACGCGTTCGGTCATCCGCACCCGCAAGTGCTGGCGCGTTATCAGGCGTTGGGCAGTCGCGTGTACGACAGCGCCGAGCAAGGCGCCGTGCGGGTGCAATTGGGCGCCTTTCAACCACCTGATGTTGCTCGCAGTCAACGCCGCTTCTGGCGTGACGCGTTACCCTAAACCCACATCGCCCAGGGCCCAGGCCCGCGACGGGCGGGCCGGTGGCTGACGAGCCACGCTGACGAACCTATATGGTAAAGTGGCGCACTTTTTCGAGGGGACATTCACTGTGTGGGAATTGGTCAAATCCGGCGGCTGGATGATGTTGCCGATCATCTTGAGCTCCATCGCCGCACTCGGCATCGTCGCCGAACGCCTGTGGACCCTGCGTGCCAGCCGCATCACGCCCGAGCATTTGCTGGGGCAGGTGTGGGGCTGGATCAAAAACAAGCAACTGGATAAAGACAAACTCAAGGAATTGCGCGCCAACTCCCCTCTGGGTGAAATCCTGGCTGCCGGCCTTGCCAACTCCAAACATGGTCGCGAGATCATGAAAGAGTGCATTGAGGAAGCCGCCGCCCGGGTCATCCACGAGATGGAGCGCTATATCAATGCGCTCGGCACCATCGCGGCCATGGCGCCATTGCTCGGCCTGCTGGGGACGGTGTTGGGCATGATTGATATTTTCAGCTCGTTCATGGGCTCAGGCATGACCACCAATGCCGCGGTATTGGCAGGCGGTATCTCCAAGGCCTTGATTACAACGGCTGCGGGTCTGATGGTCGGTATTCCTTCGGTGTTTTTCCACCGTTTCCTGCAACGCCGCATCGATGAACTCGTCGTCGGTATGGAGCAGGAAGCGATCAAACTGGTGGAAGTGGTGCAGGGCGATCGTGATGTCGATTTCGTCGAGGGCCGGGTGTGAAATTTCGCCGCAAGCAACGGGAAAACGTTGATATCAACCTCGCGTCGCTGATTGACGTGGTGTTCATCCTGCTGCTGTTCTTCGTCGTCACCACCACGTTCACCCGGCAAACCCAGCTGCGTGTCGACTTGCCGGAAGCGGTGAGCGGCTCGCCGGCCGAGGACCAGGATGCCAAGCAATTGGATATTGCCATCAGCGCCGACGGGGTGTTTTCGGTGAATAACCAATTGCTTGAGAAAAATGACCTCACCAGCCTGATGGACGCCTTGCAGAAAGAATCCGGCGGCGATACAAACATGCCACTTTCGATCAGTGCAGACGGCAAAACCCAGCATCAAGCCGTGATCACCGCGATGGATGCTGCCGGCAAGCTCGGCTTCACGCATCTGCGCATGACCACCGTAGAGGCGGCGGCCCAACCCTGATGACCATGTCCGATCGTTTGCTCAAGGCCTGGTACGAAGGCCACCCGGCACTCACGCTGCTGCGGCCGCTGGAGTCTTTGTATCGCCGCGTGGTGCAGCGCAAACGTGCGCGTTTTCTCGCGGGCGAGGGCGCGATCTATCAATCGCCGGTACCGGTGGTGGTGGTCGGTAATATCACTGTGGGCGGCACGGGTAAAACGCCGCTGATTCTGTGGCTTATCGATCACTGCCGGCGCAGTGGTTTGCGGGTAGGGGTGGTCAGTCGCGGTTACGGGGCCAAACCGCCGCAGTTGCCGTGGCGGGTCGAGGCGAGCCAAAGCCCTGAAGTGGCCGGTGACGAGCCGTTGCTGATCGTGCAGCGCAGCGGCGTCCCGCTGATGATTGACCCAGACCGCAGTCGCGCGGTGAAAGCGCTGCTGGCCAGCGAGCCTCTTGACCTGATTCTTTCCGACGACGGCCTGCAGCACTACCGCCTGGCCCGAGACCTTGAACTGGTCTTGATCGACGCTACCCGTGGCCTCGGCAACCGCCGTTGCTTGCCGGCCGGGCCCTTGCGTGAGCCGGTCGAGCGTCTGCAGAGTGTCGACGCGCTGCTCTATAACGGTGCCGCGTCCGATCGCGAGGATGGCTTCGCCTTCCGTCTGCAACCCACAGCGCTGATCAATTTGAAAACCGGTGAGCGCCAGCCCGCCGATTATTTTCCGGTGGGCCAGCAGGTCCATGCGGTCGCGGGTATTGGCAACCCGCAGCGTTTCTTCACTACCCTTGAAACGCTACACTGGCTGCCGATACCGCATGCGTTTGCCGACCACGCGCCCTACAGCGCCGATGTCTTGAATTTTACGCCGGCATTGCCGCTGGTCATGACCGAAAAGGACGCGGTGAAGTGCCGCGCCTTTGCCCGTCCCGACTGGTGGTACCTTGCAGTGGATGCGCTGCCGTCACCGGCGTTTGTCGCCTGGTTCGACACGCAACTGATGCGCTTGCTGCCCGCCCGACTCTTGCCTTAAATCGCTTTTACCCAGGAAACGCTCATGGACACCAAACTGCTCGACATCCTCGCTTGCCCGATCTGCAAAGGCCCGCTCAAGCTAAGCGCCGACAAAACCGAGCTGATCAGCAAAGGCGCCGGCCTGGCTTACCCGATCCGCGATGGCATCCCGGTGATGCTGGAGAGTGAAGCCCGTACCCTGACCACCGATGAGCGTCTGGATAAATGACCACCGCCTTTACCGTTGTCATTCCTTCGCGCTACGCATCGACCCGCTTGCCGGGTAAGCCGCTGCAATTGATCGGCAACAAGCCGATGATCCAGTTGGTGTGGGAGCAGGCCTGCAAAAGCAGCGCCGAACGGGTCGTGGTGGCCACCGATGACCCGCGCATCATCGAGGCCTGCAAAGGTTTTGGCGCTGAAGCGGTGTTGACCCGCGAAGACCACAATTCCGGCACCGACCGCCTGGCCGAAGTCGCCACACAGCTCGGCTTGGCGGCGGATGCAATTGTAGTCAACGTGCAGGGCGACGAGCCATTGATCCCGCCGAGTGTGATCGATCAGGTCGCCGCCAACCTGGCTGCCCATGGCGAAGCGCGCATGGCGACCCTGGCCGAGCCTATTGAAGACATCGACACCCTGTTCAACCCGAACGTGGTCAAGGTGGTCAGCGACATCAATGGACTGGCGCTGACCTTCAGCCGCTCGACCCTGCCCTGGGCGCGCGATGCGTTTGCCAAGCGCCGCGACGTCTTGCCGGAGGGCGTGCCTTACCGCCGCCACATCGGTATCTATGCCTATCGCGCAGGTTTCCTGCATGACTTTGTCAGCTGGGGCCCGTGCTGGTTGGAAAACACCGAATCTCTGGAGCAACTGCGTGCCTTGTGGCATGGCGTGCGTATCCATGTAGGCGACGCGCTGGAAGCACCGCCGGCCGGTGTCGATACTCACGAAGACCTTGAGCGCGTCCGGCGCCTGCTGGGGGCCTGATGGAGGTTCTGTTTGTCTGCCTGGGCAACATCTGTCGTTCGCCCACCGCCGAGGGCGTATTGCGCCATAAACTGCGCGAAGCGGGCTTGGCAGGCCAGGTCGAAGTGGCGTCTGCGAGCACCGGTGAATGGCATGTCGGCAACCCGCCGGACCAGCGTAGCCAGCGTGCGGCGTTGCTGCGCGGGTATGATCTGTCGGCTCAGCGTGCCCAACAGGTCTCGCGTGCCGACTTCGCGCGTTATGACCTGATTCTGGCCATGGACCACAGCAACCTGCGCAACCTCAAGGCGCTGCACCCCGGGCAGGGTAAAGCAGAGCTGGACTTGTTCCTGCGCCGTTTTGAGTCTGAAGTGGACGAGGTGCCAGACCCTTACTACGAAGGTGAACAAGGCTTTGAACGGGTTCTTGACCTGATCGAGCGCGCCTGTGATTTATTGGTGATCGAATTGAAGGGGCGGTTATGACCTTGCACGTGCTTGCGCAGGTATCGCTCAAGCCATTCAACAGCTTTGGCATCGACGTACGCGCCCAATTGTTTGCCGAGGCCCATAGTGACGCCGATGTCCGCGAGGCCCTGGCTTATGCGACTGCGCACGCAGTGCCGCTGCTGGTGATCGGTGGCGGCAGCAACTTATTGCTGACCCAGGACATTCAAGCGTTGGTGTTACGCATGGCGACCCAAGGCATTCGCGTGTTGCAGGATGATGGGCAGCAGGTGGTGGTCGAGGCCGAAGCGGGCGAAGCGTGGCACCCGTTTGTACTGTGGACCCTGGAGCACGGTTTCTGCGGTCTGGAAAACCTCAGCCTGATCCCCGGCACTGTCGGTGCCGCGCCGATGCAGAACATTGGTGCCTATGGTGTAGAGATCAAGGATGTGTTTGCCGGCCTGACTGCTCTGGACCGCCAAACGGGCGAGCTGCGCGACTTCAGCCTGCAAGAGTGCAACTTCGCTTACCGCGACAGCCTGTTCAAACACGAAACCGGGCGCTGGTTGATTCTGCGCGTGCGTTTTGCCTTGAGTCGCACCAGTCACCTGAAGCTCGACTACGGCCCGGTGCAGCAACGCCTGGCCGGGCAGGGGATCACCGAGGCGACGCCCAGCGACGTCAGCCGCGCAATCTGCAGCATCCGCCGCGAAAAACTGCCGGACCCGGCGGAGCTGGGTAATGCCGGGAGCTTTTTCAAGAACCCGCTGGTGTCTCAAGCGCTTGCCGCAGAGCTACAGGCGCTGTATCCGGACCTGGTGGCTTACCCGCAGCCTGACGGGCAGATGAAACTCGCGGCCGGCTGGCTGATCGATAAGGCCGGCTGGAAGGGCTTTCGTGATGGCGATGCGGGCGTGCATAAGATGCAAGCACTGGTGCTGGTCAACTATGGTGCGGCGACAGGGCACGATATTGCCGACCTGGCGCTGCGTATCCAGCAGGACATTGCTGAACGCTTCAAGGTTGAGCTGGAAATGGAACCTAATCGGTATTGAACCGTTAGAAACAAAAAAGCCCCGCATCTTTCGATGCGGGGCATTTTTTATGGCGCTAGCAATCAGTCATCACGGCCCATGATGCCGAAGATCTGCAACAGGCTGATGAACAGGTTGTAGATCGATACATACAGGCTGATGGTCGCCATGATGTAGTTGCGCTCACCGCCGTGGATGATGGCGCTGGTCTGGAACAGGATGCAAACAGAGGAGAACAGCACAAACCCTGCGCTGATCGCCAACTGCAGGCCGCTGATCTGGAAGAACATGCCTGCGACCACTGCTGCCAGCAACACGAAGAAGCCAGCGGTGATGAAACCGCCCAGGAAACTCATGTCCTTGCGGCTGATCAGCACGTAGGCCGACAGACCACCAAAGACCAGGGCCGTCATGGCAAACGCCGAGCTGACCACTTCCGCGCCGCCGGCCATGCCGAGGTAACGGTTGAGGATCGGGCCGAGGATAAAGCCCATGAAACCCGTCAAGGCAAACGCCGACACCAGACCCCAGGCCGAGTTACGCAGCTTGTTGGTCAGGAAAAACAGACCGTAGAAACCGATCAATACGACAAAGATATTCGGGTAGCCAACGCGCATTTGCTGCGCTACATACGCCATTACGCCGCTGAATGCGAGGGTAAGGGCGAGCAAGCCGTACGTATTGCGCAACACGCGGCTGACTTCAAGCTGCTCAGCCTGCGCGTTACCATTCACTGCGTAATTCTGTTCGCGCATGGCGACACTCCTTCAGTTTTGAAACGTTCAGTCGCAAAGATCATAACAGACGCTCTGTAACAAGCGATGCCGAGAGTTTGACAGTGTGTTTCATTCGGGTATTATGGCGCCCGCTGACACGGGAAGGGCTACTATAATCCTGTGATGCAAAAGGGAAATTGGCAGAGTGGTTGAATGCACCGGTCTTGAAAACCGGCGAACGTTAATAGCGTTCCCAGGGTTCGAATCCCTGGTTTCCCGCCAAGATTTACACAAAAGCCTCGCGAAAGCGGGGCTTTTGCGTTTCTGGGGTTTGGTGTCGCCGCCATCTTAACGGCTGATCGTTTCCGCATCATTTCAGGCAGTTTCCGCAACTTGTTGCAAATTGCGGTCACCGAGTTGGCTTCACGATCTCTCCGACACGTCGATAAACTGTTTCGGTTATCCGCTTGTCCGTGTGTCCCAACAGTCGGCTTGCATCCCCCAGGTCGAGGATCTCGCTTGCCGCTTTCGGCCGAATATCACGGAATTGGAATTGGCGAATGCTGGCCGCCAACACCCCGTCGCCTTTCTCTTTGGCGGTTGCGATAGCCTTGTCGCGTGCGTCGTCGAAGCGAAGGCGAAGCATGTGCTTGGTAACCTGCCGGCCATCCTCGGTGATGATCAGATATGGATTTCGGACACCGCGTGTTGACGCGGCTCACTACCGGTCGACGCGAGCGGGTCAGCACATATTTCCAGCCGTTTCGATTGAGCCATGCGATCTGGCCTGACGGGATCATGTAGCCAGTGATTGCCGCGATCTCTTCCTCGGCAAGGGTTTCGCTTTGAATTTCCATAGTGGTGTCCTTGCCGCGCTGGGCGGCAGAAGGTGGGTTAGGAGGGGAGCAGGCCTTTGGCCTTCGCTTCTGCCAGGCACTGCGCTCGGAACTGCCGAGCGGACTCCGTGGCCTGCTGCTTCGTGGATGCCTTCCAGGTCGGACCGATTTGCACAAACTTCCCGCGTAGCTTTCCGCACCAGTGATTGACGAAGTTGCCGTTTTCGATCTGGCTGATGATTCCAGCGGTGGCTTTCGGCGCTGTCGCGTAATCGACCAGTTTTTGTTCGTACGTTAATTCGGGCATAGGAATACCTCGCCCGCCGCTCACCGGCAGGCATGTAGGGGGATTGGGGTTAGTAGAACGGCGCATCGGGTGTGGCAGTAGGTACGTTGGCTGTATCCAACGAGGTCTCGGTAGAGCTTCCGGTTCGTGGAATTCGTTGCCGCACCGGTGTGAGCGGGGCTTATAAAGCGCAGTCCTATAATTTCAACTGGACTGGCTCCAACGTCGACGTGTACATCGGCGCAACGTACGTGGGCACCATGACACTGTTCGGCTCTGACTACCGATTCAAGAAATACATCAAGGACGCGCCGAAGACATCTTACCTGGACCGTGTCGACGCTTACCGGATCGTCACCTACCAGCGCAAAGCGTTTGGTGATGTCTTCAAAGGGGATGACGTCGTTTACCAAGGCCTGATCGCGCACGAGGCACAGGCGGTTAATCCGCTTGCCGTTACCGGCGAAAAAGATGGGATTGGCGACGACGGCCAACCCCGCGTCCAGCAACTCGAACCGATGGCGCTGATCACGGACTTGATGGGAGCCGTCAAAGAATTGCGTGCAGAGCTCGCTGCGTTGAAGGGTGCACAGGCTTAGGCAGAGCCCGCCCACCCCAAACAAGCACACCGATACCGCCTTGAGCGGTTTTTTTCGCCTGGAGAAAAGCTATGCCGATCACTGAAACCCGCGGCGTTCGCAACCGCAACCCCGGCAACATCGACTACAACCCAGCCAACCAGTGGCAATGCCAGCTCAAGCCCGATCCGCAGATTGAGAAGCGGTTCGCCCGGTTCGATACGCCCGAGAATGGCATCCGTGCCCTGGTTACTAACCTACCAACGAAAGCATGGGCTGGAGACGATCATCAGGGGTGCAAGGCTGGCTGGAGGCGGGTTTTTATCCTGCGAAGAAATATCGAGCCGGCTTTGACGCCATAACGCTCAACGGTTCTATAGGCCAGATAACAGAAGACGAGAAGCGAGGGGGGTGGTCAGCGGCAGGGCCACACTGGGCTGTACCGAGATCATGGACACTACTGAGTAAATGTATTCCCACAGCCAGTTGTGGAACAAATAAACCGAATAGGTCAGGTCAGAAAGCAGTCTCAACACTTTGCTGTCCGCCAGCAACTCGCGGCAGAAGAACGACACCAGAAAGATTCCCACCGCCAACTACGCCGCGTGCGGTGAAGCACTGGGCCTGGATCTGATCAACAAGCCGGAACTGCTCGAGCTGCCCCAGCACGCGGCGATGTCTGCGGCCTGGTTTTGGTCCACCAAGGGGCTCAACACGCTGGCGGATCAGGGTGAATTCACGAAGATCACCCGCCGCATTAACGGTGGGCTCAACGGCCTGGAAGATCGCTTGCAATTGTGGGAGCGGGCGAAAAAGGTGCTGGCATGACGCCGGTGCAGAAGCTGGCGAGTCTGGC
The DNA here is from genome assembly GCF_003852315.1 of Pseudomonas sp. LBUM920. Classification (NCBI taxonomy): domain Bacteria; kingdom Pseudomonadati; phylum Pseudomonadota; class Gammaproteobacteria; order Pseudomonadales; family Pseudomonadaceae; genus Pseudomonas; species Pseudomonas edsoni (SeqCode). Next base: position 3,912,334 of record NZ_CP027762.1, on the reverse strand, counting down.
GCTGCTGATTCTGATGCTGATGGCCGGCGCCGCGGGCGTGACCTGGCAGGTGCAGGACTGGCGCATGGGAGAGAAGCTCGCCGAGCAGGCCGGCCTGCACAAGGACGATTTGGCCGCGATCAGCAATGCCGCAGCGGCCCAGGCCCGAGCAGAACAGGAAAAGCGCCTGGCCATCGAGAAAGAACTCGCCACCCAGGACCAACAACACACTCGAGAACTATCCGATGCCCAACGCAACCAGGCTCTTTTGCGCGATCGCCTTGCCACTGCTGATGTGCGGCTGTCAGTCCTCCTTGCCGACGATCCAGCCAGTGGCTGCAACGTGCCTACCGCCGCCAGCGCCGTCGGCGTGGTTCATGCAGCCCGTCGAGCCCAACTTGACCCAGCGCATGCGCAACGAATTATCGCCATCACCGACGATGGGGATAACGGATTGATAGCGCTGCGTGCGTGCCAGGCGTATGTCAGAGCTATCACGCACTGAACTTCGCTTAACATCGAAAAGGTGGCAGACGCGGCCGCGGCCGGGGAGGGCCGCACCTATGAAAAAACTATTCGGCGTCGCTGTTCTGCTCGCCCTTGGCGGGTGCGCAAACCATCCCATTGGATTGCGCAATTGGCATCATCGCCTGGGATGACTGTTTGCCGGGGACCAAAGGATATGAGGTGCGGCAGCAAAGCCTGAAGAATCTCTCAGCAGCCCGAGCGGAAAAGAGCGCAACTGACGATGCCCTGTGCCAGTCCTATCGAGCCAAGCCAGGGACAGACGCTTACATCAATTGCAGGGTACAGCGGGACAAGTAGGCGCTTCCTACACTGCGGGCCTTATCAATTCTGGCCCTTTGTTCCGCACGTTCCCCACGGCCGTATCGACTTTGAACCACTCGAAGACTTCTGACGGCTCTCCCTGATGCAGCACCATCTGATCGGCGCGCTCCTTGGGCGTGGCCGGGTCAAGCCATTCACGAGCCAGGTCGGGCGTCAACACCACCGGCCGCCGGTCGTGGATGTCCACCATGCCCCCAGCGCTGTCGGCGGTGATGATCACGAACCCGTCGTGCTCGCTTGGGCCTTCATCAGCGTCGGGCAGCTGGCCGATGGCAGCGCAGAAGATGGGAGCGCCATCGCGCCGCCGGATTAGGTAGGGCTGCTTCTTCGGTCCGCCTTCGTCCACCCACTCAAACCAGTTGTCGACCGGCGTGATGGCGCGATGCGGCCAGATCGCCCGGAAGAACGGGCCGTGGGCCACCTTCTCAACACGGGCATTGATCGGCGCGGCGCGGTCCTTGGCCCAGTGCGGCCGCCATCCCCAGCGCACCAGGTCGGCGTGCAGCAGGTCACCCTGCAGGTGGAGCAGGGCGACTTGGGATGTCGGGGCGACGTTGTAGCGTTCGAGCGGCAATTCGCCGACGGAGTTCGCCAGGGCATTAGGCATGTTCAACGCTGCCACGAAGTCGTGAATCCCCCGGTACTGTGTAAGTCTTCCGCACATGATGCTCTCCGCTTGTCGGACCTGCTGAACACCTGGGCGCTGGCCAATCTCTACACTGTAGACACTGACCTCGAGTATTCGTCATGACGATCAACATTGAGCAAGTCAACGCGATGGAGGCGTGGTCCGCCTTGCGCACTGATCCTGAATTCATCTCAGCCACTCCAGAGGATCGCTACGAAACGCGGCTCTCACTGGCTGATGATCTGCAACAGAAAGGCCTTATCGACAGCGGCGAGTGGCGTGAGCTGGTAGAGCAAGCGCAGGCCGCGTATGTAGACGAGCTGGGCTGACGCGCCTGCTGCCAGATATTTCTCAGAGGATTTGATATGGATGAACTTGACCGGCTCAAACGTTGACGTGTATGGGCGCAACGTACGTGGGCACGATGACACTGTTCGGCGCTGACTACCGCTTCAGAAATACATCAAGGAAGCGCCCAAGGCATCATGCTTGGACCGTATCGACGCTTACTGGATCGTTACCTACCAGCGCAAAGCGTTTGGCGATGTGTTCAGAGGGGATGACGTCGTTTATCAAGGTCTGATCGCGCACGAGGCGCAGGGATCAATACGCTTGCCATTACCGGCGAAAAAGATGGGGTTGGCGACGATGGCCAACCCCGCGTTCAGCAACTCGACCGATGGCATTGATCACGGACTTGATGGGAGCTGTCAAAGAATTGCGCGCAGAGCTCGCTGCGTTGAAGGCTGCACAGGCCTAAGCAGCGCTCAACCGCGGCAAACAAGCACGCCGATACCGCCTTGAGCGGTTTTTTTTTCGCCTGGAGGAAGGATCAGCTCAGCGCTTCGAACTTTAAAAGCCGCTACCACGAATGAAAAAATGGTCAGGGAGCTTGGTCCACCAAGAGGGGGGCGGGGTGTAGCATCCGGGCTGATTGGCTGGGGTTGCATTGCAACTGACCTGAAGTCCGCCAGCCTTAATGTCAGGGCCATCTTGGCCACCGCTATAAGTTTTACAGCCGCTAAAAGTAAGGACGGCTAAGAGAAGTATTCCGTATTTCATGGGATCCATCCCTGTTCGCTCCGATAATTAATCGGAGTATATCGAAAGAGTCTCGCCCGACAAGGCGCAGGCTTTTTTTGTCTGGAGAAAAAATTGCTGGAGCAGCCGAAATACGCCGCAATATCAGCAGCATAGTTCTGGTCTACACGCGGACTCAATACTCTGGCTGATGCCGGAGACTTCGCGAAGATCACCCGGCGCATCAACGGTAGACTCACTTGCCAGGATGACCGCAAGGCACTGTATGAAAAGGCACCGGGCGTGCTTTCATGATCTCTGTGCGGATGCAGATCCTTTCCTACTTTGCGGCGCTTCTACTCGCACTTGCGACGTTATTTGGCGCCTACAACCATGGCGTAACTACGGCAGACGCAACATGTGAGACCGAATGGAACGCCGCGCGATGCGGACGCCCAGGCAAAAGCAGCCAACGATGCGTCTACACGGGCTCTTGAGCAGTCTTATCAACGCTCAATCGACAGGCGGTACAAGATGGCCAAATCACCGCTGATATTGCTAATGAGCGCGCTTCTCGTATCAGCGTGCAGCGAACGGCAGATAGCCTTGCCACTCGATTCACAGCACTTAAAGCCAGCAGCCATTCCTGCACTGCCGCCTCAAGCGCGCCAGCCACCCGTGCCGTCTTGGTTTGCCCACGTATTCAAGCGCGCTGAAAAGAGAGCGGGAGATCTGGCAGGACATGCTGATCAAAGCCACGCCCCAGGAGAGACCTGTGAGAAGGCATATGGTGGACTATCGAATTAGGATGTGTATGATCGCCGGCGCATCCAAAAAAAATATAGTGTTCGGTAGAATAGAATTAAGGATCACAGACTGTGCGTCAGGAATATAATTATGGTAATGCTGAAAAATTTAACAGGGAAAAGCTCTATCGCTTAGCAAGTCGCGCGATATGCATGGTAATTGTGGCGTTACCCATCATAAGCTTTCTCATGAGCATAGTGGGCTGGCTCTCGTTTGGCATCGATCTTCCATTTCTGGACGATATGCGACAGTACGAAACCGGCAGTGCAGGTCGCATGGATTTCGACTATATAAGTCAGCCGGCTAATGATACCTATTATTCGGTTGGTCTATTTCTCGATAGCTTGGCATTTAGAGTTCTTGCTGGAAATAGTATTGCTTACCAAGCAATATCGTTGTTTTTTGTTTTAGGTTCAATTCTACTTATGCAGTGGAATTTGTTAGGTCGAGTGGTCGAAAATCGAACTGTAAAAGCTATTGCATTCTCAACTACCATATTTATGCTCCAGCCAGATTCATACTGGGGTTGGCAAAATATGGCTTACCATCAGGCTCTACCATTAGTCTGCTCTTTAGGTATTCTCAGTGTCGCACTCTCTCGACTTGATAAATGGGTGTCTGGTTGCCTTATTGCTGTAATGGCTTTGCTGTCTGGTTTTTCATATACAAGTGGAGCATTTGCCAATCTTTCCATTTTTATCGGGTTTGTCATTTTTTTTGTAATAGCAAAAAATAAATTGTCCGACCGTATTAAGGTGTGCGCGGCATATTTGTTGTTGCCCACTGTTATAACAGTATTTGCACAGCTTTGGGTGATTTTAGCAATCCAGCACGGAACGCATCGACCAGACGCGCCTATGGCCTACCCATGGGAGCCTGATTTCTGGCTTTTCATGCTTGGCAAGGTAGCACGTTCACTTATGCTCCCTAGCCAATACCCTAAGCTATCATTGACGCTGTCAGTAATGATGATGGTGATCGCTACCTTTTTTGCTGCGCGTTCACTTTTTGACTTTATTTTCAATAAGGGAAATAATAAAGTTCTTAGGGTTGCTTTTATTTACCTGTGCTTATATGGGGTGTGCATTTCATATCTAATGATTGTATCAGCAGGAAGAGCGAATCTACGTCCTGATTTCATTAGTGCGCCAATTGATGTGTTTGTTTATGGTTACGGGAGATTTCATTTTTTTTGGCTTACAATATTGTGGCCTTGGCTTGTGATGCTTGGGTTGATGAATTTTAAGTTAGAGCTAAAGTCTAGATGCTTTCAGCTTTCGGCTGGCGCCGTTTCTTTGATTGCTTTGATGGCGTTGGTCTTGTGCACTACAATAATGTCGCATGCCGATTTCTACAAAAAAACAATGGTGGTGCGTGAGTCTATATTCAAGTGTCTCCAGAATGGATTGGACAATAGAGCGCCTTTTGAATGCAGCGATCTCCACCCCGGCCTCAACATGCAAAAGGTGTTTTACATAAGTAGGGAGGCGGGTGCCTCTTATACGCGTCTCATAAATGCTAGGCCTGTTCCTATTGGATCTAATACACCGCCTCCTATCTTTCGACTAACAAGTGATAATGGCTTGGTCGAATTCAAAAATTCACATATTTTGTCTTCGGGGGGTGACGGTGTTTTTATAGATTCGCAAAATGATCCAATGCTGATAATTTCTATAGGTCACGATGAGCTGATGAGGAATTGCTCTGAAATTGAAGTGAACGGTTCATATGATATCGGTCATCAAGACTTGGCCCAGCTATTTTATCTTCCGTCTGGTGTAACTGCATTCTCTGAAGAATTATCAAGCAGAGTTTCGCTACAGGCCGGTAAGGGTACGTTCTCACTCTCTGCGAGAAGCAGCACTGGATTTTCGAGCCTGCTACGCTTTGATCCGACCGTGGGAGCTACAAAAATTCGCCTTATGCAGCTTGAGGTCCGATGCACAATGGACCATAGATCGGGAACGAAGATGCATTGAGGTAAGGGTTATCGCATATTTATTAAGTATCCATGTGCGGGAGGAGTTGACTGTGATGTGGGGTAACTTGAAAGAGTTACACCCACCAGCTAAGTGGATAGGTATTATGCTGCCATGAGTAGATGGTCTAACTGAAGGTCACTATGGACAAGCGGCATGCGGGTGTGTCAATACTGCTGACCTTCGGTGAGTCGTCACAGTGGCGACTGATGTGGTACTTCTACGGCAATTAGTCTAAAGGCCAGAATCAGTTCTGGCCGCTTGTTCCTCACTTCCCCATAGCTGTGTCCACTTAGAACCATTCGAAGACATCCGACGCTTCTCGCTGATGCAGCGCATCTGTTCCAAGCTGTCAATTCAGCGCTCTCAGCCCGGCGTACCTGTTGCACCTCAGCCATTCGGCTGTTCGACGCGCGGCGTTCACGACGCTGTGGGTTGTCGCTGATCTTCGAGCGCATGGCGATTCTAGGCAGGAACTGAAGCCCTCGCTGACCATTCATGGTTTACCGCCAACATTTGGGGGGAGAGTGGGGGGCGTGCAAAATCAGCACAAACCGTTTGATTAGCAGTCTTGCAGTGTTGATCATCAAGCGCTGAATCCGAATGGAGCGGTTATGACTAGGGTATGGAAGATCTCAGCACTTGTCTGGTTAGGGCTACTCAGCGCCTGCACGATCACAGGGCCAACATTTACCCCTCTTGAAAACGTGGGTTCCCAACGGGGTGTCATCTATGTCTACAGGCCCAGTAACTACGACATGGGTTTAATGTCTGCCTTGATTTCTTTGGATGGCAAGCCAGTAGCGTCTCTGGAGAACGGTGGTTATGTAGCCGTACCTGTTACGCCAGGTGAGCACACGGTCACTCAGAAATGGAAAGCTGGAATTCTGGGGAATGCTGATCTTGAGGGCGACACCACCGCCGTTGTCATCGACGTTAAAAGTTCAGATGCCTCGTATATCAGCCTCACGTCCAGCAGCGCCAGAGTGCGTGTAAACCAATCAAACGCTGTCAAGCTGCATTGGCAGCTCAATAAAGTCTCTGCCGATCAGGCATTGTCCGAGATTTCTGAATGTAGAAAGGTTGAGGCGCTCTAGTTCCCATCGGGTCGCAAAACCAACAGCCAAATTGCGCGCAAAGAAAAGCCCGCGATGGGGATTAGCGGGCTTAAAGGGATGTTCACCAGGAGCTTGGGTTCACCATAGGCGCTTGACTGTGAAAAGTTTGTGAGCGCCTGGCGAGGTCACTGTCTGGAGTGCGATATAAGGCCAATGGCGTCCAGTCAGCCATGCCAAGGGCTTGAGGCGGGCTACAGTGCAACAATGCGCCGTGATGAAATAAAGGCGTTACTCTTGGAACAGGCGACGCAACCTGGCGCCGCCGCTTCGCTCCTATCCGCCGGTGTTGCACCAGGAGATCCTGTGTCCACTTCCACGCTGACCTCGTACATCTTCAGCACGCCCCGTCATACGACCCACTATGTGGCGTCGGGACCTGCCGAGGGGCCATTGATGATGTTCCTGCACGGCTGGCCGCAGCTCAGTCTGATCTGGCGCGCGCAGATGCAAGCGTTCGCTGCTCAGGGCTGGTACTGCGTTGCACCCGACATGCGCGGCTATGGCGGCTCTTCTGTGCCGGCGGACACCCACGCGTATACCCTTGAAAACATCGTGGCAGACATGGCAGAGCTTCATGACCACCTCGGTGGAATGCCCGCCATTTGGGTGGGCCACGATTGGGGCAGCGTTGTTGCGGGTGAATTGGTCGCCCATGAACCCCAGCGCAGCCGTGGCGTTGTGCTGATTTCGGTCCCGTACTTCCCCACCACGAACGCGCTGCCGACGCTCGTCTCGCTGGTTGACCGAACGATCTATCCGGCAGACGAGTATCCAGACGGTCAATGGGATTACTACCGCTATTACAACACGCACTTCGCGTCCGCCGTCGCTGACCTTGATGCCGATAAAGCCGCATCACTGGCTTCGATCTATCGACGAGGCGACCCTGCGAGCATCACCAAAGTCGCATCAAACGCCCAAGTCACCAGCAGAGGAGGGCGGTTTGGTGAAGCACACCGAGCCCCGCCCACCCAGCCCGACCCCGCGCTTTGGCCGCAGACGGACTTCGCGGCACTGGTGCGCAGATTTGAGCAGCATGGTTTTCGCGCGCCCTGCGCATGGTATTTGAACGACGATGCCAACATCGAGTACGCCGATCGAGCGCCCAATGGCGGCCGCCTGTCCTTGTCCGTACTGTTTGTAAACGGTGACTACGACCCGATGAATACCATCAAGGGTAACCAGTTGGGCGAGCCAATGCGTGCCGCCTGCGCAGACCTCACCGTAACGAGTTTATCTGGCGGGCATTGGTTGCCGGTGGAGTGCAAGACCGAACTCGTCGAGGCAATCAGTACCTGGCTTCATTGCAGAAACTTACGATGAGTATCGAGACTTTAATGTTGCGGTGCGCCTGCTAAGGCTTGTGAAAGTTTCGGCGGGTAGAGAAGGGGCTGATGAGCTCACCCAAGGGTTTCTTGGTTCGGATGCGATGATCATCGCCGTTCGCCACATCGCGCGTCGTTGAACTGACCGTGACCGGCTATTGGCAAACCCCGCTACCCGGCAAACTGCGCGTCTGCCGGGCTTGAGGAGCATTTAAGGCATCAAGACCGAGTCAACAACGTGGATCACGCCGTTGGACTGCATCACGTCTGCGATGCTGATACTTGCCTTACCGCCTTTGGCATCTACCACCCAAAGCTTGCCATCGTGCAGCTTGATATTCAGCGACTCACCTTGAACTGTTTTCAACACAACGGTGCCGCCGTTCTTTTTGGCGTCGGCCATCAGTTGTGCCGATGTGTGAGTGCCGGGTACGACATGGTAGGTCAGGATTTTAGTCAGGTCGGCTTTGTGTTCAGGCTTGACCAGCGTATCGACGGTGCCTGCAGGCAGCTTGGCAAAGGCTTCGTTTGTCGGTGCGAATACGGTGAATGGGCCTTTGCTATTGAGCGTATCAACCAACCCGGCAGCCTTGACGGCTGCAACCAGCGTCGTGTGGTCCTTTGAATTGACCGCGTTTTCCACGATGGTTTTACTCGGGTACATCGCTGCGCCTCCGACCATCACAGAGTCGGCGGCGAAGCTGACGGTTGCGGTTACGGAGAGAATAGCGAAGCAGGCTGCTGCAGCAATTTTTTTGTAAAAGGCGTGCATGGTGTATCTCCTTGGCTCGTATGCCCTCCGAGTGAGGGTATTGAATCTACGAACCAGCGAACAAAGTGGATGCACCCGTTCATAAATAAACTTGTGAGCGTCGGCGTGTTCGCTCAAGTCTCTTCCTGAAGCGGCAGCTAATGGCCGAAAACTTCAAGGTTTGAACGCCGAACGAATTTTTTCCGCTGTAGTACAACCCTCGCCAAGAGCGTGTGTTTTGCATCGGTCACTTTACGGGCGTGGCGGCTCGGCTTCATGATAATTCTTCATTCGCACCGGGACCCTGTCATGAACCCAGCACAAGGACGTATCGATTTTTCAGGGCTGACTTGCCGCACGCTTGAGGTCAATGATCTCGAAACCATCTGCATGCACCGGCAAAGCATGTTCCTCGACGCGGGTGGCGATCTGGATAAGTTACAGGTGATGACCCAACATTTTCGACCATGGCTGACGCAACGTTTAAGTGATGGCCGCTACTTTGGGTTCTTGCTGCTTGACGCCGGGCGGCCGGTTGCCGGTATTGGGCTGATGTCCATCGAATGGCCGCCGCACCCATCACATCCTACGTCGGACCAGCGAGGTTATGTGCTGAACGTCTACGTTGAGCCGCAATATCGGCGGCGAGGCTTGGCATCAGCGCTGATGCAGGCAGCTGAAGCGGAGTTTTCTCGACGAGAGATCACATTTGCCGTACTGCATGCTACCCGGATGGGGCGGCCTATTTATGAGCAAATCGGCTGGGCCGGTACGTCTGAAATGGCAAAGTTACTGTCTTAGCTCGATTGCCATGCCTAGACTTTTTCACCGGCGTAAGCCTCACAGCGCTACATTCCAGTCAACTTAGAGCGCAAAAAAATTTTCAATGAATGATGAACTCTGGCTGGAGCCTGACGGTGAGCAGACATTTTGTCTCGCCGGCCCTCAGGGCGAAGATGCACGTAAGCTTTTACATAACGAGGCAGTACTTACTTGGCAGGTCGAGGCCTCAAACCATTTTGAAGCGATGAGTAAGTGCTATTCGTACAGATTAAAAAACCGACTTTCCTGAACAGGACAAGGTTTCCTATAAGGACCTTGATTGGGAGTAAAACACGCTCAGTAATTGACTTTCCCTTAGCGGCGCTCGCCCATTTAGTTTGGGGGGGCGCACCCCGTCGAGTCAGTTGGGTTGGGCGGGGGCGTCTGCGGCGTGTCGACTCGTTGGGCGTTGTACCTAGCAGTTCCCTGCGTGCATTCACCGTCACCATCTGCCTCGGAAAACCCCCATATCGAGCCAGCGTCACTGGCGCTGAATGCTGGGGCGTGCACCGCACGTCATAGAGAGGGTGGGCTAAGTCTCCAACCCCGCATTTTACTAACAGTGTATAAAACGTGATCAATGAATGATTAATAGCATCCGGGAATTCCAGGGAAACATGGATTTGTCATCATCACTCTCGAACAGCCATCGCATTGGCACCCCGCATTCTGTTTATCACGATGCCGTGTATCAAGAACGCAAGGGGCCTTGAGGGAGCGAAAACCCCGTTGCCACCCTGCGCAGGTCATACCCGATAGAAGCGTTCTCTCTCAGTGCCCGCCCATCCAACGGCTCCATGAAAAAGTGTGAGAACGGCCACCGGGCCGTTCCCGCACTCTTGTACTGTGCTGCCAACCGCTACATAATCCCACCGCTGAGGTTGATGTCTTTAGCAGCAAGGACGAAGACTGTGCCACTTATGAGTCGTGCATTTTTCGAGCTGCGCCGATTGCACTGCCAAGCATTTATATATTGAAGAAATCAACGCTACACACATTGACGCCCCTCAGGAATAAACATGTACAAGATGATTGCGGCACTGAGCTTTCTCGCTATAACTTCAGCGACAATGACTGGATGCAATGAAAAGGAAGGAAGCAAGGAAAACGCGGCAGCCGCCAAAACCACCTATAGCCCGTCTGATAAATGCGCCATTGACAACATCGCCGGAAAGACCGGTGCAAGTATTTACGTTCCGCGCAGCGTTGTACAATTCAACGGCTGGGCTTTCGATAGCGTTAACCAAAGTGCTTCGAAGGAAATCAAACTTCGCCTGAACGGTTATAAGGGCAATCCTGTCGCATTCAAGGATCATACTGTTGTTGATCGCCCGGACGTGGCAAAAGCATTCAACAATCAGAAGCTCTTGAAGTCAGGGTTCTCCTTCAGCGCAGATTTGTCTTCGTTGGAGCCAGGTGGCTACAGCATCTCCATTGAGATCCCTGGAGAGAACTCGTCTCTTCTATGCCAATCCAATGTCTTACTTGTAATCGAATAACCCAACATTCGCTGCCAGCCTCGAAGCCACTTCAAATGAAGCCATTCAAATGAAGTCGCGAGTATGAGCGTTGAGGCTCGCAGCGCTTGATTTAAAAAGTCCCCAGTCGATTGAAAAAGCAAAATTCAGCACCACAGAAAAAATGCCTAATATTGCTCACTTAAGCGCAGCAACCCTACAATCCCGCTTCGAACGGTGATTCAAAAACGTCCCGATTACACCTGCCTACAGCCTTCACCATTCGTAAAAATAGTATTGAATGCAGCTGTTACAGTGGGCTGCCCCGTGACGTATTTGCCTGAATTTAAAGCTTGCATCTGCCTGCGTTCGGGCTAGCGACTGCGTGGCCAAAAGCCTCAGCGCAGGTCGTGGATTCGAGTCTAATCAAAACCGCGAAGATCAACGCCCAAGAGCCTGTGTGTTTAGGTGCTGAAGCATTCGCCACACGCTTCGTGGTAGAAGGCTACGAAGCTTAGTCGATGCAAGTGCCACATTATAAAAAGAAGGTCGCTTGCGGCTGTAGGTGCAGCTGGATGAGGGCTGCACTTATCATTCAAGTCCGAGAAGTAATTCTTCAACTTCGGGTGGTTCTGCCGCTCGCTAATATCGCGCAAGTGAGAGCGCCAGACGGTGATGGAGCACAGTTCAGCGCTAATTAGTGCTCGATAACTTGATCAGTCGCAAGTGTTTAGCAAAGCTGCAAGTAGCCCCGGTAAGGCTTTTGCTGCGGTTTCAAAGTGCATGAGAAAGGCTCTTGCTTGATTCACACAGAAGCCCCGTTCAGGCGGGGCTTCTGCATTTCTGGGCTTAAAGACGCTCGACGCTGGAGCCTCCGATTGTTTCTTCTTACTTGAACAAACCACCGATGGCATTGATGGCATCCGCGGCCTTGTTCATGTTTTGCTGGCGTTGAGGATGGGTGTCCACTTGTGCCTGAGCGTTGTAGTTGGAATTATTGCAGCTTTTGTTGGTTTGTGTCAGCGCCGCCTGGAAGGCCGTTGCGCGCAAGCTGTCACCCTTGCCTTTGGCCGCGTTTATGTTGGCCTGCAGGTCGCGCATCTGTTGCTGGCAGGAGGCGTTATTCGTGCTGAGGGTGTTGCTATTGCTGTTGCTGGCGCCGCCCAAGGCCGATGACAGGGCGCCCGTCAGGGCGGTCAGGTCGGCAGCGTGGGTGGGCAGGGTAAACAGGCTGAGCAGGGCGGCGGTTGGCGCGAGTTTGGAAAGATGCATGGCAAACCTCAATGTTTGATTGCCTGCGCTCAGGTGGGGACCCGAGCTGGCGCAGAACAATATCCGTATAGAGGTGAGCGCTCGGGTGGAGCGAAATATAGGTTGGTCAATTATTGACCTTCAATATCGGCGTTGCATAAATGTGAGTTGTTTCACGTTGTTCGTCGGCCATCGCCGGCGGCCCATCAGGTTTTTTTGCGTTTCTGCCAGCGTTCGGCAGTAAACATCCCAAGCTTAGAGCCTCAATGCCAAGCATTGATTGGCACCATTCGTCTAATGCTTTGCACTCTGAATGCTGCGCCGTCTCTCAAGCTTAAGTGCGCATTTCCCGTGCGCCGAAGCGGAGAGTCAACATGGAAATCAATGAGAAGGCGCCAGGAAACCTTTCCCAGCAAGCCGTGACGCGCGGCACAGACAACGAAACGGGCCATGATTCGCGTCGAGACGAGGACGCGCTCCCATTGCCGCCTGATGACGACGCGCCGTTGGAAGAAGATATGTCGGATGTCGACGCGGCTGATTCGGTCGCGAGTGAACACCCTGATAACTGATCATTTCACGTCAGCGAACCCGGCCCCAGCGCCGGGTTTTTTATTGCCTGCAGAACGCGATCACCCAAGCAACCCGTCTAGGTCAATGGTTTTAAGCCGATTCGGGGTTGCCATGCGGGGTTTTGGCGATTAACCTGAAAATGTTCGAATTGTTACGAATAATTTCGGGTGCGACCGATTTCGGTTCGCACGACTTCAGGATGAGGAACGAAAAATGTTTTCACACGAAGGTCCCGCACTAGAGCTGTTGCTGTTCGTTTTTGGCTTGGCAGGCCTGCTTCTGGTCGTCTGGTTCTGTCATCACCAATACGAGCGAAAAACCGGGAAGGGCGTTAAAAAACAACAAAATCGTAACGAAAGCCGCTCGACGTAGGGTGATCAAAGCGGTGCCAGCGGTCGGCCATTAAGCCTGACCGCCGGCAAAATGCAGCATTACGCGACGGTGCAAATCCAGCGGTGGTTCTGCCGGTACGGCGCGCGGGTGAAGTGCACATCTGAAACCAGATTCAGGCCGCGTTCCTGAAGCGCTTCGGTCAGTTCTACGAGTGTCTCTGCTTGGATAGTCATCACTGTTACCTCGTCAGATTTACTGCGTTCATAGTTCTTGACCGGGCGGGCAACTGACTAATTCAAATTTTCTATGCGCGTGTTTGATTTATCGCGCTGGGTTGCGATGGGTTCAGCGTCATCGCCAAGTCACGCGGTTCAGTCAACGGATGAAGCGGAGCAAAAAACCGCGCTGGGTGAGTTTACTTAAGCTTGGGCGCAGAAGCGTTTGAGCGATGGGCTACGTAAACGCTGAGTTCTGGCGTGTGATGGATAAGGGATTAACCGCCGCGCATTCAGAATCGCAGACAAAGAAAAGCCCACGATGGGGGCGCGGGCTTAAAGGTGTTCACTTAGGAGCTGAGTTGAGCCTATGCGTGCGACTGTGAAAACCCTGTGAAACGCGCCCCTCGGTTAAGCTTTTTTTGCACCTGGTTGGTGTGCTCACGTACTGTGCGACTTCCTTAACCAACCTTTGCGGTGGTGTTTGCATGTCAGATGAAGTGCGGCTTGTCGTCATAATCAATACGCAGCCCGGCAAGGGCGCCGAGCAACGTGCAGCGTTCGCGAAACTGGCCCCATTGGTCAGGGCCGAGCATGGCTGTCTGCACTACGATTTGCACCCCGTGGTCGGCAACCCTGACAGTTTTGTCTTGATCGAAAAGTGGGCCTCGAAGGACGCCCTGGGCGCCCACCATGTGGCCGCTCATATGGTCGAAGCGGCCCGGCACAATCCGTCTTTTCGCGCCGGCCCCGCGACCGTTTTGCTGTTGGAGGATGCGGTTTAGGCTCATAGCTGCACCCGCCGCAGCCTGCCACTGAGCGGCGCCACACTGCCGTCGGGTGTCGGCAGCGGTCGGCCCGTCAAGCCCATGCCTTCGCTCACCACTACCGCGTCCTGCACCACACACAGGTTGGAGGGCGTATCCAGCCCGCGCGCGAGCACTTCAACCGTTGCGTTGTGCAGGTCACAGCGCAACAGCCGCCCGGTAAAGCGCGTAAAGCCTCCGTGCAGCGGCTCGCCATTCCAGTTCGGCAGCAAGGGTTGTTGCAAATGGCTGCACAGCTCCAGCACCAGTAGATTGCCTTGCGGGCACAGCGCCAGCCCGGTGGGCAGTTGCAGGCCGCGAATCACCACCTCGGTCTGCCCGCTGGCCGGGTGAACTCGAATCACTTGCCCGGCGTAGTCGGCAAAGTCGATGCCTTTGCGCGCGGGGTCGCCGTGCAATTCGCCGGAGAACAGGCTGATCAACACGGCGCCTGTGTGCGGTTCGTACACCAGGGTGACAGGCACAGCCTCCTGACCCTCATCCAGAACAGGCAATTGCGCGAGCACGCGTTCTTGCTCACCGTGGCTGAACTCCACCAGTTGATTGGTATCCGGTTTCACCGCCAGCCAACTGCGTCGCGTCGGGTGGTAGCACAGCGCGTTCAGGTTGCCACGGCTGTGGAACACCGGCTCGGGCGGGCTGTATTGCAGATCGAGCAGTCTGGAACCGCCGACGTAATCGGTCTGGCTGGCCAGGCAACGTCCGTCACCGCAGGCGATGTCGGACAGGCCCATGATTTCATCCCGCAGCATGCGCGCCTGCAGGTTCATGCTGCGAAAACCCTGAGCGAGCACTTCGCCGGGCAGATAGGCGCCCGGCCTTAGAGGGTCGGGCGGCAGTCGACTGATGCGACTGCTCAAAGGCTGGTCTGCCGAGCCTGAGCCGGCTTCGGCCAGCAACAGGCTGCCATCGGCCTGCAGGCACACACCACGCGGGTTGAGCAGGCCTTCGGCGATAACGCTGCTCGGGCGCAGGGATTCGATGGGCTGTACGGGAATATGGAGTGTCATAGCGTTTGCCTCCTATTGCGGTGGCTGCCACGGGCTGCCGGTGAGATAGGCCCGCAGCAGTGCGCGCTGGGCGGGGGACATCGAGCGCACGACCGGCATGAACAACGTGGTGCCTTTGTAGGCGTCCGAGGTGCGCGCGAGGATGGCGTTCTTCGCGCCCATGATCGCGTCAGGATGGTTCAACGGCACGTAGCGCGACATGGCGGGGAACGCCAGGTAGTGAAAGCGCAGCACATTCGGGTACACCTGTTGCCAGGTAATGACGCTGCCCCTGGCGATGCCAAAGTCTGTCTGAGCGTATTTTCGAAAGTTGGTGAAAAAGGCGCCGTTGTCCACGCCATTGGCCGTGCAGGTCAGGGCCACGAAGCCCGCCTGGGCGGCGCTGCCGGATGTGAGCGTCACGGGAAAACTCACCGTCTGTTGGCCCGCATTCACGGTCAGCGAGGGCGGAAAGTTGAGAAAGTCCGTGTATTGCTTCTGCTCGTAGACGCCCGGTGCGCTCGCTGCCAGGCCGATCGTGGTGGCGCCGGGCACCGGCCCGCCGAGGTAGCGAACCTGCAAGGTGATCGTCAGGCCGTTGGGGTAATCCTCCAGGTACACATTGCGCTGATCCGCATACACCCGATAGGTCGACTCGGTCGCCTGCAACTGAGTCCCGGCCACCTGGCCAGGGGCGTTGATCGCCAACGGCGTGGTCCTGACGGCCTGCTGCTGGCTGGTGGTCAGCGCCACATCGACGATGCCGCCATACACGTAGTAATTGACCAGTGGGCTGGCAGTCGGGTTAAGGGTGATCAGCGGCGCGGCACCGGCCGAAATGGTCACCGGCCCATAATTCGCATTCGGCCCGATCGGGCTGGTGATGTCGTCCCGTACCGCACGGAAGGTTTGCTTGGGAATCACGTTGACCATGTCCAGGCTCAACAGCCCGTTATTGCCCAGCGCCGCATAGGCGGCGTTGTTCGTGGCCGCATTGATCAATTGCCGCCCCGGCTGGCAGCTCAGCGGCTCGCCGGCAAAGGCCGGGGCCAGCGTGCCGATGACCCGGCCGATGCTCGGGTTGGGCGTGTATTTGCCGGCAGCATAATCGGCATCAAGCTGCGCGGTGGTCATCTGCGGGCACATCTCGAACATCACGAAGCGCAGGACGATGCCCGTCGCGCCCGGCGCCTGGATGATCGCCTTGAGGCCGCTGCTGTTCGGGTTCCAGCTGACGATGCTGCTCAGCGGGAACGTCAGCTGGAACGTGCCGCTGGCATGGAACGACCCTGGAGCGTCCATCTTTGCCGGCTCGAGCACGCGCCCGGTCACGTCGAAACTGCTGCACACCGCATTGCAGCGAATCAGCAGCTGGATATTGTCATTGCTGCCGATTTGCAGGCCGCCGACAAAAATCTGCGTGGTGGTCGTGGCGCTGGGGTCCAGATCCACCATCATCGGCCCGGACACCGGTGCCTGGCCGCTCACCGGGTCTACTGACCCGAGCAGGTACACCGGCTGACCGACCTGGTCACCCGTTGTACTGATGTTGCCGGGGCTGCCCTGGGAACTGATCAAGGCGTTCTGCAGGTCCACCACGTGCTGGCCGTAGTGGTTCCAGCCGCCGGCGGTGTAGTAGTTGCCGGCGGGCGCGTTGATCATGCTGTTCAACTGGTCGTCGGTGTAAGGCTGCGCGCCGGGTGCCAGGGTCGAAGTGGTCAGGTCGAAGAGCGGCCATTGCTTGTTGCCATTGAAAGGGATGGTCGGCGAGTTATTTGGCAAGCTTACGTCCGTGCGGATGCCGCCCCAGAAATTCAGTCGTGGTCCGTTGAGGATGCTCATGGTCTATTCCTTGCCCGTGGCGTGTGGGGTGATGGGGCTGTTGGCAAATTTGAACAGGTAGGAGAAGTCGGACTTGAACGGGCTCTTCACCGGTGTCGCCATCGAGTGGCAGTTCATGCAACTGCTGGTGGGCTGGATATAGCTTTCCATGGTCACGTTGGCCGACAGCGCCGGGGTCGGCTGGCCCAGCGGATTGCCTGGGTTGTTCGGCATCAGCGGGCGCTGGGTGGTGATCAACTGGTAGTACTTCAACACGCTGCGTTGCAGGCTCGGATCGTTGCGGTAGTTGTTGTTGACCCAGTTCGTCACATCCGCGATGGGCGTCACGCGGTTCAGCGGGTTGGGCGTCTGGAACGTGGTGCCGGGCCTGGGCACGCAGACCAGCTGGGTGCCTTGTGTTTGCCAATTGCAGGGCGACTGGTTCAGCGCGGCGGCGGGCGCGGCCGCATTGAAGTAGGAATAGGCGGTGCCGGGCGCCGGTTGATCGACCCATTGGCCGTTGACTTTGGCTTTGGGCGGCACGTTTTCGACCTGCTCGAAGGTGGACCAGATCCACTGCGGGTAGCCGTTGACCTTGGTGATGATGTGCAAGCCCACCAGGCCCAGGTACGCCTCGCCGACGCCAATGCGTTGCCCCTGGCTGTTGAACCGCGCGACGCGGGCAAACTGCGTGAGGTAATGGCTGGCATTGTCACGGGCGGTGAGCACGCGCCAGCTGGATTTGACCTCGATCACCCCATTGGGGAAGTTGATGGTGTTGGCCTTGGACACCACATTCGCGTTGTAGAAGTTATTGCCGACGATGTAGTTGTAGGACGCCTGGTTGGCCGAGATATCGTAGTAGGTCGGGTTGCCTGCCTGATCGATCAACCAGCCGCCCACCGCCTGGTCGATGGAGTTGACCAGTGAGCTGTTTTTCAGCGCTGCGATGTTGATGATGCCCAGGCTTCTGGCGATCAGCGGGCTATTCCACGGCCCGGGGTTGGCGGCCCCCGGCAGGAAAATTTCGCTGACGGTCTTGTAGGTCTGCCACACGGTATAGCCGGGGTCGCCGGGCTGTTTGCTGCAATTGGGCGCGCCGCGCTGCCCGTCCTGTGCCGGCCAGTTCAAGGCAACAAAAAGCTGCCAGCTGTATTGATCGAACTGGTCCTGGCTGGCAGTGGCTGCGGGCGCGCTCGTGGGCGGCTGGCAATTGAGTTGCGTGGCCAATGCCAGGGGCTTGCCGCTGTCGTCCCTGGCAAAGGCGCCGGGGCTGAGCAGCATCAGCAATAGCAACAATCGGCTCAAGCGGCTGGCGTTCATACAACACTCCTTTGAAAACCGGATGACAGGTGCGTCACCCGGTGGTCCTCTGCGCGGTTTACGCGTAGTCGTTCATGCTCAGCGGGACGGGCGGGTAGTTACGCTTCACCAACGCCTGCGCCCACAGTTCCAGCACCGCGCGACGGCTCTGCGGCATGTCCCGCGTGATGGGCATCGCCAGCGTGCTTTCCTCCTGATAGGCCTTGCTGATCAACACGATCAGTTGGTCGACCGCGCCCTCGATGCGCGTCAGGTTATTGAGCGGCATGTACTTGCTCATGATCGGGTAGAGGTAATAGAACGGCTGCAGGATGAATGGGTAGATGAAGGTCTCCCAGATCAGCTGGCCGGCATTTTCACGCTGATAAATCAGGTTCCAGGCGTTGACGAAATCCTGCTGCATTTGCGGTTCCAGCGGCAGCACACGCAGCGGCGCGAGAAAATCGGTAAAGGCCTGGTTGAGCGGAAAGCTGAAGGGGATCTCCGGTTCCTGACCGTCCTGGACAAAGAAACGCAAGGTCGGAAAGCCCGGCGCCTGGGCCGTGACCGTCAGGTTGGCGATGCCATTGGCGTCGGTCTGGATCTTGGTCAGGCTAAATTGCACCGGGCTGTTCAGCGGGTCTTGCAACGTGCGTTGCAGGGTGATCGGGTTGGCGAACGTCAGCGTCGGGCTCAGGGCGACAGCGGCGGGCGTCGGCAGAAATTGCTGGTAGGTCACCGGCACGGTTTGATCGGCGGGCACCGCCAGCCGGGTTGCCATGAGCTGGCGACCCGTGCCTTCGGTGATCTGGCCGGCCAAGGTCTTCGCCCCGGCAAATTGCGGCAGGCAGGGGCTGTTGTTGGTCGGGTTCTGCGGGTCGTTGTTGAACAGCGAAAAGTCCGCTGCGTTACTGAACGCCAGGTAGTAATCGGTGGTGCACAGCATGTAGGCATTGCCGTATTCGGCCACCCACAACGTGGTGCCGGCCGGTGCGGGCTGGCCGTCGTATTGCACCATCACTTGCAACGTCTTGGTGTCGCCCACGTCGATAAAGCTGGCGCTCTCTACCACCTCGGCGGTCCACAATTGCTGGGTCGCGGCGATGATCGGCGTGGTGCCTTGCTGTTGCAGCTCCAGCGTGCCGGATTGCAGCTGCGCCTGGGCCTCGACGGTGAGGGCCAGGTCGAGGATGCCGGCGCGCTTGTCAAACGCCAATTGCTGGTAATCGTCATAGCCAAAGCTGGCCAACGGGCTGAATTGCGTGCCTTGGCGGATGCCGATCTGGTAGTCGCCGGCCTGGTACTTGGCCGCGACCGGGATGTCGGCCTTGCTGTCGATGGGGTAGAACGGAAAGGCGTTGCCCAGGTCCAGCGACAAGGTATTGCCATGGGCCTGGGCCGAGATCACGCCCAGTTGGACCTGGCTGGTGGTGCCCGGTGAGGTTTTGTAGATCGCCACCTTGGCGGCCGGCACCAGGCGCCTGCCTGCCGGCGCGGTGGGGAATTCGTCCTCAAACCACAACCCCAGGCTGCCCACGGTACGGCTATAGGCCGGGTTGAAGAAAATATCACCGACGTTATCCAGCGCCTGCTGATACATGGCCTGTACCTTGGCCTGGGCCTCGGGCGTGGAGCTGTGGGTGTCGATGGGTGGGTAGTTGTTGAAGATGCCGTTCTTGTCGTAGCAGGTCAGGTAGGTGGTAAAGCGGAACATCAGCCCCTTGGCGTTTTGTTGCGCCATCTGCGCCTGCAGGTTTTGCAGCAACGCCGAGTTGCCGATCACCCACGCCAGGTTTTCCTTCGGGAAGCAGGTCTGCCAGGTGGTGGTCACGTACGCCAGGCCGCCGAGGTTGGCCCAATTGAAATTGAGGAAACGGTCGAGCATGCGGTGTTCGCGGTTGAGCGTCAGGCCGCATTGCGCATTGCCCAGCACCAGCTTGTCGAAGTACAGCGCGGTGAAGGTGTTCTGCCACGGGCTCACGTCGACAAACCGTGCCGGCGACGTCGGCGCGCCGCCAAACGGATTGCCGAGCAACTGATAACTTTGATTGATCAGCGGGTCCTGGCTGACGTAACCACCGTCGGGCAACTCGCCACCGGTGATCACCGACTGGGTCTGGTTGTAGCTCACGGTGCCGCAGGCGTTATCGCCGAACAGGTTCCATTCGCCGGGAATCATCGGGGATGCCAACTGCCCGGCATTGCCCGGCACCTGCATCACGTAGTCCGGCACGGCGGCCGGTGCCAGCGGCGCGATGGTCCAGGGCAGCAATTGGCTGGCGGCGTTCAGCGGCGTGATCTTGAAGGCTTCCAGGAACCGCCAGTTCATCTGCATTTTGACCGCATCGTAGAGCGGGTACATGTCGTTGTTGTTGGCGGTCGGCGGGTTCCAGAACATATGGCCGCCCAGGTAGATACGCGGGAAATTCAATACGCTCATGTGAGGCTCCTTAGCGTTGCCACTGGGCGCGTTTGAGCGACCAGACAAAGTCCAGTTTGTGATACCCGACAAAGTCGGAAGCCGGCAGTGCAGCGGTGGGGTAGACGATGCCGCCGTCTTGTTTGAGGGCGAAGTTGAAGTAGCCCTTGGTCGGCGAATACGCGGCGGTGCCGTGGCAGGCGAAACACGACGACTGGTTCTGGAACGCCGATTCCAATTGGGAGTTGGCGAGCAGGGTCGGCGTGGTATTGGACTGCACGCCGATCAACTCGTATTGCGCCAGTGTCGGGTTGCTCGCCTGAAAACTCGTATTGACCGGTTGCGCCGCCGCGGTCGGCCCGGTGCTGTTGGTCATCGGCGTGGGCGGGATCGCGTTGGTCACGGTGTACTTGCTGTTGTTGCGGTTTTCGAAGGTGGTCCACACCCAGTCGGGGTTCAATTTGTTGATCACATGCAAGCCGCTCAACGCGGCATAGCCCACCACGTACTCAGTGCCTTGCTGGTAGTAGGTCTGGGCGATGTAGTAGCCATCGTTGGCCAACTGCTGCTGGTAGGTCGGGTTGTTGCCGATCCACAGCCAGGCGGCCTTCAGTTCCCAGGCCGTGGAGGGAAAGTTGAGGTCGCTGGTCAATGCGGCCTGGCCATTCACGTTGTAGACCTTCTGCTGCACGATGTAGTTGAAGGTGTCCGGACCCATCAGCAGTTGAAACCGCACCGCCTGGCCTTGCTGGGCTTGCGGCACCTGGCCGCCCATTTCCAGGATCAGCCCGTCCACCTGTTGCGTGGCGTTGAGGTTGTGGAACAGACGATTGACGTTCATGCCCATCGCCTGGGCTTGCGTCAGCACCGCGGCGGGCACGGGTGTGCGCTGGGCGTAGGGCAGGGGTTGCGTACCATTGGCCAGGTAAACCTGGTCTGAAGGCTTCATGGTTTCCCAGGCCCGATCAGGGCTTTGTGCCGCAGCCGGTTGGTTGAGGCAGACAAACCAGTTCCAGGCCAGGGTCTCGGGGCTTTGGGTGAAGGTGGTTCGCGTCTTGTCGATATTGCCGCCAAACTGCAGAAAATCCGTGCAGTCGAAGGCCGTGTTTGCGCCTTGGGCCTGGGCCAATCCGGCCAGTGCACTCAGGACAGTGATAGATAAGGCTCGCCGCATGGAAGCTCCTTGGCATTGGCCAGTTCGAGGTGTGGGCGCCCCAGGAAGTGTTCCAGGAGCAGTTGCTTGACTGCCGTCGCCGCAAGCTGCTGCGGCAACGCCAGATCGCAATTGGTGATCAGCAATGGGCCGGTCTGTGCGCTGCTGGGCAGGCGCCCGTGGCTGCCACGCACCAGCGTGGTGTCCAGCGGAATCAGGTCCATGTAGTAGCGAAAGCCGAGCTTTTTTTGCAGCAGGCGGCGCGCCATTTTTAGTTTGGGGAAGCGAATCGCCGGGTCGATGAACAGCTCGACCGGGTCGTAGCCAGGCTTGCGGTGGATGTCCACGGTGCGCGCAAAGTCCGGCGCCTTGCGCTCATCCAGCCAGTAGTAGTAATCGAACCAGTAGCCCGCGGCGGCCACGGCCACCAGCTCGCCGCTGCGCGGGTGATCGAGCTGCCAGGCACGTTGCTCGGCTGTATCGAGCACCTGCTCGATACCGGGCTGGCGCTGCAGCAAGGCTTTGATCCGCGCAATGTCCTGTGCCTGCTTTACGTAGATGTGCGCAACCTGATGATCGGCCACCGCAAACGCCGCACTGGCGCCCGGGTCGAGCAGTTCCCAGCTCAAGGATTGGCGCACCTGCAACAGGCCTTCGGCGCGCAGCACGCGGTTGATCGACACCGACTGCTCGACCGCTTCGATGCCGTACTCGGACAGCACCATCACCGCCGCCCCCTGCGCCTCGGCGAAGGCCAGCAGGCGCCCCACCTCGGCGTCGATGGCGCGTACTTCATCGGCAATCGAGGGATGTTCAGGCCCCACGCGCTGCAAGCTGTAGTCGAGGTGAGGCAAGTAGATCAATTGCAGGTGAGGGCGATTGATCTGGAACTCGGCCATCGCGCAGTCGACGATCCAGCGGCTTGATGCAATGCCCGCCGCCGGCCCCCAGAAGCCATGGAAAGGGAACTCGCCAATCTGCGCCTCGATCTGCTCATGCAGCCCGGGCGGTGACGAATACAGCCCGAACTGTTTGCGCCCATCGGCCGGGTAATGCGGGCGCGGGGTGATGGCGGCGTCCACGTCGGCGTACATGTTGTACCACCAGAACAACTGGCTGCAGCGAAAGCCCGGGAGCTCGCGCTTGAGCGTGTGCCAGACCTTTTCGCCCTGGATCAACCCATTGGGTTGCAGCCAGAAACGCACCTCGGCCTGATCGCGAAAGTACCAGCCATTGCCGACAATCCCGTGCTGCGACGGCGGTGCGCCAGTGAGGATCGAGGCCTGCACCGTCGAGGTTACGGCGGGGAACACCGGTTGCAGGCTGGCCATCTTGGCGGTCTTGAGCAGGGTGTTGATGTGCGGCGTCGCTTCGCCCAACAGCGAGGGCGTGAGCCCGACCACATTGATCAGCAGCAGCGGTTGTTCAGAGGGCATCGGCGTAGGCCTCCTGCACGTGCAACAGGTTGCGCTGGCGCAGTTGCTCTTCGACCCAGCGCAGCTCAGCGGCGATGCCGGCCAATTGAGCGGCCTCGGTAGCGGGCCGCAATTCAACGGGCAGCACGCCCCAGCTGTAGGTTTCCACCTCCAGCACCGGGCGCACATCGGCATGCGCCGCCAGGTAGTCGAAGGTCTGCGCCAGGGCAATCTGGCTGCCGCTGAGTTCGGGCAGCAACAGGTGGTCGCTGAACAGCGGGATGTGGAAGTGGATGCGCAGTTCGCCGAACCCGGCGCAGTCCTTCAGGGCGGCCGGCAGGTCTGGCCAGGCCACTCGATGGCCCTGGGCCGTGAGCGCTTTCACCTGATGTAAGTACGTGAGTTCGGCGAAGGTGCTCAGGGTCGTGAGCACGTGTTCGCGCCGGCTGGCGTCGTCCGATGGCAAGCGGCAAATCATCGCGTTGGACAGCTGGATCTTGCCCACCGGCACCTCGGCCGCGCGCAGCCGTTCCAGCGACTGGTAGCAGTCTTCGAACATCACCGCCTGATGGCACACATCGAAGCACAACGCCAAGTAGGCATGGTTGGGGTCCATGGATTGCCGGCGCTGGAAAAACGCGATGGCCTGCTCGGTGTTTTCCAGCACGCAGTCCGGTTCCATTTCCAGGCAGAACACGATTTTTTTGCCGGTTTCCCAATGCAGGTGGGCGAGTGCGGCGGTGAGTTGGCTCAGTTGCTCGTCGGCGCGCGCCTGCAATGCCGGCGTCCAGGTGGCGGCATAGCCCAGCGGTACCGTGGAGATCACGCCGTGGACGCAGTCGTTTGGCAAGGCATGGGCGAGGAGGCGCGCCAGGTCCAGGCTGTAGGCCAGGCGTTGCGGGTCGGCCCAATTGGGCAGGTAGACGTCGGCTTTGACGGCGCCCTGATGAAATTCGCCATAGGGAAAACCGTTCAGCGAGGTCAGGCGCAGGCCGCTGTGCTTGAGCAATGCCAGGAACTGCACGCGCGCCGATTCCTGCTGCAGCTGCGCCGCCGCGTGAGCGCAAATCCACAGGCCGCTGTCCTGTTGCTGCAGCCCGCGCAAATTGCGCACGCCTTGAAAATGCTGCTTGATCGAGGCCCGTAATCCGGCCAGGTCACGCGTTGGGTGCACATTGCTGCAATACCCGAGCTGGGCGGCCGTCCAGCCGCTGCAGGCACTCATTTGACCACCGGTTCCTGGCCGCGCAGGGCCGAGTTTTCCTGCCATTGCTTGCGCTGGTCGATGGGCAGTGGCGTGCTCACCAGCGCCTTGTCGAGCTGGCCACTTTGGGCAAAAAAGTCCACCGGGTTATGGAACAGCACCTGCTCGACCTGGGCTTCCGTGAAGCCTGCGGCCAACATCGCCTGGCCGGTCTTGGGCACTTTGAGTGGGTCGCTGATGCCCCAATCCGCCGCGCTGTTGACCACCATTTTTTCGGTGCCGTATTCCTTGAGCAGCGCGACCATGCGCTGCTCCGACATCTTGGTGTTGGGGTAGATGGAATGGCCGCGCCAGCACTCGCTGTCGAGCACCAGCGGCAAGGTCAGTTCGTTGAGGTGGTCGATGATCACCAGGTGTTCGGCGATGCCCACTTCACGGATCACCGCGAGGGTGCGTTTGGTGCCGCCGATCTTGTCGCGGTGCGGCGTGTGCACCAGCACCGGCAGGTTGAATTGCTTGGCCAGCTCCAGCTGCGCGGCGAGAAAGCGGTCCTCTTCAGGGGTGATGTCGTCGTAGCCGATTTCGCCCACTGCCACCACGCCGTCCTTGACCAGGTAGCGCGGCAGAATCTGCAGCACTTCATTGGCGATCGACAGGTCATTCGCCTCTTTGGGGTTAAGGCCGATGGTGCAGAAGTGATGAATGCCAAACATGCTCGCGCGAAAGCGTTCCCAGCCGAGCAGCGTGTCAAAGTAGTCGACGAAACTGCCGACACTGGTGCGTGCCTGGCCCTGCCAGAACGCCGGCTCGATCACGCCGGTGATGCCGGCGGCGGCCATGTTCTGGTAGTCGTCGGTGGTGCGGCTGACCATATGAATATGCGGATCGAAGTACTTGAGCATGGTGAATCCTCGTCAAGGGCAGGGGCGGCGTTGTGCGGTGTCAGTTCAGGTAGGCGAGCCATTGCGGCGGCAGGCTCAGGCTTCGCAGGCGCTGGCGTTGCGCGGCGCTGAGCAGGTCAAAGGCGATGACGGTGGGCAGCCCTGGGGACACGGTTCGCTCGGCCGCGAGCTGTTCATCGAGCAGGTCAAGGGCCAGTTGGTTGAGCGTGACGCCCTGGCGCTGCGTGAGCCCCATCACGCGCCCCACGTCGAGGCCCATGCCGAGCGCTTTGAGTACCAGCTGGTGAAAGGCGCGCTCCGGGTAATGGCGTGACGGGTAGGCCGTGTCGAGGGCGAGGGCGGCGAATACCTGCGGGTTGCTGGTGCGCCCGGCCTGCAGGGCCAGCGCCACGCAAAGGCCGTCGCTGTCGAGCCAGTCGAGGGCACCCAGCAGGGCGATTTTTTCCTGGTCGTCACCCCACAGGAACAGCTGACGCAGCAGCGGTACCTGCTCGGTTACCGGGGTGTGTTCGAGTGCTTTGGCCAGCACCAGTGCACGTGCCAACTCCACGGCCGGCGCGGGCAGCATGCGCTTGCATTGGCCGCTCAACAACGCCGCCAGGGTGGCGCTGGGTTGCTGGGCGAGCTGCGCCTGCGCCTGCTGCCACCACTCCAGTTGGGCGGCGGTCAGTTGCTGGGTCAGGGCTTGAAGGTGTGCGGCGAGGCCATCCTGGCGCATGTTCATGTCGGCTTGATCCAACGCTGGAAGTGGGGAAGCAGGAAAAACACCACCACGCACAACAGACTGCCCATCGGTTGATTGGCCACCGCCAAAACCAGTGCGTCAAACAGCGGCAAGGCGGCCAGCCCCGCACCGATAAACGCCCTGACTTGCCGGTGTTCCGGGTTGGCCAGGTGCTTGCGGTAATGCCAGCCCAGCCAGCCCAGCCACAGCAGCAGCACCGGCCAAAACCACAGCGTGTTGGAGTAGAACGCCAGGGCCAATGGGCTGAGCATCAGCAGCAATGGCAAGCGGCTGATCAGCTGGTTGCGGTGTTCCTGGCGCGCCAGGTAGGTCAGGCCGCTGATGTACACGCCGAGCAGAATCGCGCACAGCCAGATCGGCTCCGGCGGCACCGCCAGGCTGGCCGCCGCCGTGAGGTACAGCGCCGAGCGACAGGCGCCCATCAGCCACACGCTGTGGGCGTATTTCTTGTGCAGCAGGTTGTAGCCGACGATGCAGCCCACCAACAGCACCACGCTGCCAAGCAGCCAATGCGGCTCGTCGATCAAGCGGCTCAGGCCCAGCACCGCCGCGGCGGCGAGTATCAGCAGCAGCGCTGTGGCCAGGCCGACTTGCTGCCGGCTGGCCAAACCCAGCGTGATCGGACGCGGGTTGTGGTGTTGCCGGTCCCAGTCGGCGTCGAGCCAGTCGTTCAACAGCATGCCGGCCAGGTACAGCAACGACAGCGTGATCAGCAGCAGCCCCCACACCAGCGACGACGGCGGCGCCAGGGCGCCGGCGCTGCTGGCGAGCAGGGCCGCAGCGAGGGTGTTGGTCCATACCGTGGGCAGGTTGGAGACGCGGCCCAGGGTCATCCAGGTTTTCATCGGGCTCATTGTGCGTAACCCTCGTCCAGCGTCAGCGCTGCCTCGCTTGCGGTCGACAAGCGTTGCAGCGCGGCCTCCATCGTCGCGCTGTCGATTTCATGCAGGTCCACCGACTGGCCGATGCGGTTGAGCATGGGGATCGACAGTTGCCCTCCCAGGTGCTGGCGGAACTCCTCCAGCCCCAGCAACAGCGGCGAGCGGCCCTGCGCATCTCTCAAGGTCAGTTCAGGCGGGCACAGGTTGAACCCCAGTTTGCGCAGCAGGCTCATCACTCGCTCAGTGTCGGTATCGCTCAACAACCCCAAGGCATTCGCATACAGCCCATCCAACGCCATGCCCACCGCGACCGCTTCGCCATGGCGCAGCCGGTGGTGGCTGAGGTTTTCCAATTTGTGCGCGGCCCAGTGGCCGTAATCCAGCGGCCGACCGTTGCCGCGTTCGAACGGGTCGCCGGCGCCGGTGATGTGCGCCAGGTGCAGCTCGGCGCAGCGGCGAATCGCGTGGCGGCTGGCCGGGTGATCAAAGCGGGCGAGGGAATCGGCGTGTTGTTCCATCCACGCGAAAAACGCCTGGTCCTTGATCAGCGCTACCTTGACCGCTTCGGCCAGCCCGGCGATCTGGTCGCGGCGGGTGAGGCTGGTGAGCAGTTGGAAGTCGTTGATCACCGCCGTGGCAGGGCAGAAGGTGCCCAGCAGGTTCTTCTGGCCGAAGGCATTGATACCGTTTTTCACGCCGATGCCGGCGTCGTTCTGGGCCAGCACCGTGCTGGGAATACGGATCAGGCGGATGCCGCGGTGGAAGGTGGCGCAGGCGTAGCCCACCGCATCCAGCACCGCGCCGCCGCCCAGGGCCAGCACGTAGCAATGCCGGTCCAGGCCGTGTTGCAGCATGTCGGTGTAGAGCTGCTCCAGCACGCGTGCGGTTTTGCTCAGTTCACCTGCCGGCACGGCGATGGGGGCGGTTTGCAAATGCAGGTCTGCATGGGCAGCGAAATAGGCGTCGATTTGAGCCAGCAACTGTGGGGCGCTGTGCAGCAGTTGCGCATCGGCGAACACCATCACCGTCACCGGTGCCGCGTGCTGGGTGATGAGCGCGCGGTGCAGGCACGGGTTAAGCGGATCAAACACGTGATCGGTGAACATCACCGGGTAGTCGTAACTGACCTCGAACCGTCCGCGCAGCGGCTGCTGCCCAGCGGGTTTGCGTTTGAGCAGGCTATAACCGGCCATAAACGCCAGCGGCAACACCATGCTGGCGAGGAGGGTGACCAGCAGTGAGTTCTGCTCGATCAGCAGCGTGCCGATGGCGGTGTAAGCCAGTGCCAGTCCGGCATTGGCCAGGGTGGTGATCAGCAAAAATGCGCGCAGCGGATAGCGTTGCATGCCGGCGGCGACCACCGAGGTTTCCGCCAGCACCGGCACGCCACGCAGGCAAATCAACGACAACGTGCTTAACCGATACGCCAACTGCCCTGGCTGGCGCTGATGCAAGCCAAGGCGGCCGGACAGCAAGCGCAAATAGCCGGCGCCCAGCACATAGCCCAGCCCGGCGCCCAGGCACAGCCCAATGAAAATCACCAGGTAACCGCCGAGGCCGCCGAGCATGGCCACCGCCAGCAACGCCACCAAGCTTGACGGCACCGGCAACACCACATCGAGGGCGAGCAGGGCGAGCAGCAGCAGTGCCAGGTTGAATGCCTGGGCAGGCGTCGAAGGTTGATACAGGTTGAGGTGAATCAGGAAGTCTTGGATCTGTTGTTCAAACAACAGGAAGCTGGCGATCACCAGCACAGCAAAGCCTATCAACGACAGCCAAAAATGTTCGGCTGGCCCCTTTTTCGAGAACGCACGGTACCACCGGCTGCGCTTCATCAAAGCATCCCTTTTGAGAGTTAAGACTAAGTTCCGTGTCAGTGTTAAGCGCTGTTTTCAGAGCAATAGAGTCCCTCGCCCGTTGGGCTGGCTGTGTGCGTAATGGCTGATGGCTTTCACGGTATTCATGAACGTAGCCGGTTGTGGTTTTTTTGCAAGTTTGCGCATCAAGGAGTTTAAAGCCGGGAGGTTGGCGCGGTTTAAAAAGCGCTGTTTATTTACGCTTTACAATTAGTTGTATGGCTTTTTTCAAAGCGTCAAGAACCCGTTGTTGCGGGCTTTCGCCGGTAACAAGTTCACTACAAGGTCTTGAAGTTTGTTATTTGGATTATTGCCGCTGGCTATAAGTAGATCGGTAATAACTACTTGTCGAGAATGGTTCCGCTTAAGTTGTCTGCATGAGTGTGTTACTTACCCACAAATCGAAAACCGCCGGATAACTTATCCTTTAGATAGCCCACTAACGTACTGACCGATTTCGGTACATGGGGCGAGTACGGTCGAATCAGGTAAATCTCATCGGCAAACGCGCCCTTGAGCGTCCAGCCCGTGAGCACCTGCACCAAGTTGCCATGGGCCAGGGCGGCCTGCGCGCTGAAATCCGGAAGCAGGGCAATGCCCAGGTGGTTCATCGCTGAGTCGCGCAGCGCTTCACTGTTATTGGTCGAAAAACTCCCAGAGATCGGCACGGTCACCCGTTCAACCTGTTTGCCGCCGCGTTCAAAGGTCCATGCCGGCTGGTCGGTGCCCCGAGGGTAGTACAGGCAGTTATGCGCGGTGAGGTCGCCAGGTTCGCGCGGTTCGCCGTGCTGTTGCAGGTACTCGCGCGTGGCAACCAGCACCGAGCCGGTGTCGCACAGCTTCCACGCTACATGGGTTTCCGGTACCTGGAAGCCGTGCCGTACCGCCAGGTCGTAGCCTTCGGCCGCCAGCGAACTCAAGGCATCCGAGACGTCCAGCTGGATGCGCACCTGCGGGTAAAGTTGCAGGAATTCGGACAGGTGCGGCACCAGTTGCTGGCGGGCAAATGCCACCGGCGCGGTGAGGCGTACCAGGCCGCGAATTTCCCCGGCAGCGTCACGCACCGAAGAGAAACTACGGGCGATCTGCGCATAGGCGCTGCGCACTTCGCGGGTCAGTGACAGGCCCGCATCGGTCAGCCGCACGCTGCGCGTGGTGCGGGTGACCAGCCGGGTGCCGGTGGCTTTTTCCAGGTCTGAAATGCGCTGGCTGACGGCGGATTTGCTCACGCCCAGGCGCGCGGCGGCGGCGGTGTAGGTGCCTTGCTCCTCAAGCACCGACAGCCAATGAATGTGAGTCCACAGCCCTTCGATCTCAGCCTTTTCCATGATTCTATTGTTCGCTTATGAGGACAATCAGTTCTGGATTCTGCTCTGGTTCGGAACAAACTGAAAGCCTATCGTGGGCTCCAACGTTTACCAACCTGGGACCCATTGCCATGAGCATCCTCGAGCATTACATCAACGACCAGCGCGTTTCCCGCGATGATCGCTATCAGGACGTCTACAACCCGGCCACCGGTGAGGTGACCGGTCGCGTGGCCTTGGCCAGCCGCCAGACCGTGGGCGAGGCCGTCGCCGCCGCCCAGGCCGCCTTCGCCGGTTGGGCCGACACCCCGCCGATCCGCCGTGCCCGCGTACTGTTCGAATACCTGCACCTGCTGCGTGAACGCAAAGACGACCTGGCGCGCATCATCGTCGCCGAACACGGCAAGGTGTTCACCGACGCCCAGGGAGAAGTCGACCGGGGCATCGACATCCTCGAATTCGCGTGCGGCATTCCCAACCTGCTCAAGGGCGAACATTCCGACCAGGTGTCACGGGGCATGGACAACTGGACCCTGCGCCAACCCTTGGGCGTGGTGGCCGGCGTGACGCCGTTCAACTTCCCGGTGATGGTGCCGATGTGGATGTACCCGATCGCCATCGCGGCGGGTAACACCTTCATCCTCAAGCCCAGCCCGACCGACCCGAGCGCCTCGCTGTTCATGGCTGAGTTGCTGCGCGAAGCCGGCTTGCCCAAAGGCGTGTTCAACGTGGTGCAGGGCGACAAGGAAGCGGTGGATGCCCTGCTCGAACACCCGGACGTCAAGGCCGTGAGCTTTGTCGGCTCCACGCCGATTGCGCAATACATCTACGAGACCGGCGCGCGCAATGGCAAGCGTGTGCAAGGCCTGGGCGGCGCGAAAAACCACATGGTGGTGATGCCCGACGCGGACATCGAAAAAACCGTCGACGCGCTGATGGGCGCCGCCTATGGCAGTGCCGGCGAGCGCTGCATGGCGATTTCGGTGGCGGTGCTGGTGGGTGATGTGGGCGATAAGATCATCGCCGCCTTGACCGAGCGCGCGAAGACATTGCGCATCACCGACGGCCGCGATTTGAAAGCCGAGATGGGCCCGATCGTGTCGCGGGCTGCATTGGAGCGCATCAGCGGCTACATCGAACAAGGCGTGCAAGCCGGGGCAAAACTGCTGCTCGACGGGCGCGACTATGTGCCCACCGAACCGGGCCTGGAAAACGGCTTCTGGCTCGGCGCAACCTTGTTCGACCACGTGACGAAAGACATGAGCATCTACCGCGAAGAAATCTTCGGCCCGGTGCTGGCCTGCGTGCGCGTGAATGACTTCGGTGAGGCGATCAAGCTGGTCAACGACCACGAATTTGGCAACGGCGTCAGCTGCTTCACCCGCGACGGCAACATTGCCCGCGAGTTTGCCCGGCGTATCGAAGTGGGCATGGTCGGCATCAACGTGCCGATTCCGGTGCCGATGGCCTGGCACGGCTTTGGCGGCTGGAAGAAGAGCTTGTTTGGCGACATGCACGCCTACGGCACTGAAGGCGTGCGCTTCTACACCAAGCAGAAGTCGATCATGCAGCGCTGGTCAGAGAGCATCGAGCAGGGCGCGGAGTTTGCGATGCCCGTGTCCAAATAACCTCAGCGCGCTGTAGATCAACGGTGGGAGCTGGCTTGCCTGCGAAGGCGGTGTATCAGTAACAGATCTTCTGACTGACACACCGCAATCGCAGGCAAGCCAGCTCCCACATTTTTTTGACCGCGTTTATTCAGGCCGTGGTTTTTGTTGGGTTCAGGCATTCGCTGGAGCGATCCACCGTGGTCTTGGCCATCTCCAGCAAATGCCATACCGCCGAATCTTCCCCCGCCCGGGCTTTGGCTTAACCAAGGGGCCGGTTGGGGGCGACTTTATCCATGGTGCAGCCGCTATTGAATAAGGACGCTAGCGCCAACGCGGCTTAACGAGGGTGGCGGCTGTAGGCGGGCTAGCAGAGCGGTCAATAGGAAAACCGGCGCACCCGAAGGTGCCTCACGCACAGCCACCGTAGGAATTGGCGAAAACACCACGTAACAAACGACGTTTTCAGTGAGGGAACCTATTCACTCTGGCGTACGACTGATTGGTCGCTGGTGTAGGTAAGTTCGTGCGGTTTTTGTACGAAAAAACAACACCGGTGAACGAGGCTCCCCAAACGCCCTATCAACAGGAAGCATCCGGTGCTTGATCCGGCCCGGATCTTCAATTGCGGGGGGGGGCTTACCCAGGGCAACAGTCAGAAAAAGTCAGCCGATGATGAATATAAGTCCGTCTTCCCCCGTTCCTCCAGCCGCCAACGCCAACCCCTTTGGCGCCGGTATCGGACCCGCTCAAGGGCAGAGCCGTAATCCCCGAGCAGTCGACGCGTCGCCACCTTTGCAAAACAGTGTTCCGGGAGAAATGACTGGTTCTGAGGATAAACAGGTCAGTCTTGGGCAGAAACCGATTGCCCCTCCAGCCCCCAATCACGAGTCTGATGTTGCCAAAGCGGTGATCTATGGAGCCGTTACCGTCACTCCGCCGACGGCGAGCTATACGCAACAGGAGCGACTGAAGCGCATCGATGCCTATGCCGGTCGTGTCGTGACGCAAATCCAAAACATAGAAAGTGCTAGCGAAGGCGAAAGCAATATCAGGTTCCAGAAGGTGCGCCAGTTCCTGGAACCGGCGGGTTACTTCAGCGGTGGGTTATTGGCGGCAGGGTACGACCCGCATGAAAAGGTCACAGTGACGTTCACTTCCTACACCGGGAAAGGGCGACCCGAAGCACTGACCAACACCGACAAACGCACCTACTTTGCCTGGGAAATTGCAGCCGGCGCCCTCGCGCATGACAAAGTGCAGCGAGGAGGCCCGGTCAATTTCCAATTCATGGAAATCGAAAAACAAGACCTGACCAAGGTCGCCGATCTGGAATTACAGGGCAAGCAGCTTCAGAAACATTGGGAAAATGAAATAGCAACGCCCATGCGGGATGCTAACGGCGCGCTGTCCAAACGCTCCGGAAAAGCGGACGCCTATGCGGTACGCGGCACCTTGCAGCACCTGTCTAACGATAAAGAAAGTTTCGAAAAGTTAAGCCTTGAAGGTCAAGAGGCTATCAAGCGAACGTTGCAAAAAAATGGGCAGGTCATTATTCCCAACCTGTATGGCTATCCATTGGCAGGGTATGCCTTTATTCCCAATACCCCCTATGACGGTAAGCCTGAGCACAGGCCTAACCAGGGCGTGATGGTCGACTTAAAGAACGGCACGGTCCATGAAATAACGGGCGACGAGGCATTCGCCCAGTGGGCTAAAAACAATCGAAGTGATCTGCTGCGCGGTTTCAATGCCAGCGACAGACAAGGCAGGCACGATGCACATTGGCCAAAGGCGGAACGTGTGCTTGATAGTTTTATTGAGGGCACTAATGCCCACTATCCGGGGTACGCCAGTTTTCTCAAAGATAAAGGGGTGCCGGTCTGGGAGACGTTTAACTACACCGAGTCGCGAGCGACGGATTATCGGTTGAAATACGGCGATTTGAATGCCGGTATTGCCACCCAATACCAAGAGGTCAACGCCAAAAATGCCGTGTGGTCCGACCAAACTGAAGTATTTGGTTCCTCACAGCAAAACTGGAAGTCTGCGAAAGACTTTTGGGGCAATACCTTCGGTTACCTACCTGTGGTGGGCAATGTGGGTAATGTGGTCTTTGGCGTCCATGACGCCATCTATGGCATGACCGCCGACGACCGTGTAGGCGGCAGTGCGGCGGCAGTGTTATCAGGCCTGCAACTGGTACATGAACTTGCCTCAATTGGCGTGGAAGTGGGGTTAGGTGAACGACCTGCCGCCGCAACTCCTCTGAAGTACTTCTGGAAACACAACGCTGAGACCAACGATTTCGAATTGGTGCGCGTTAACAATGCGTTGAAAAATACCGAGGCGGTGTCCGTTCCCCTTGAGGGTGCGCCTAAGGTGAGTCCTGCGGCTGATACGTCGGGCGCTATCGGGCAGATGCGAGAAGTAGAGTATGCGGGGCAAAAGTACTTCGTCTCTGATAAGCCAGATGCAGGGGACGGCTATTTTCTATTGCGTGTCAAAGACCCGCACAACCCCGGGAAACTAGTCAGTAGCGGGAAAATTGCCAAGCCGGACAACGCCGGTATTTGGAAACGAAGAGGGGTTGCCGGCGGGGGCAGAACTGAATTCGTTCCACTCAAAGAACACATTGCAGGCACCACGCAACAAAGACCCGCGGCCCCTGAACAAATATTGGAGCTCAATCGAAGGCCAAGTGGACGCTATACGCTGACTTCGCAAGACCCGCGGGACGCCAATCCGTTTATTGCCGATGGTGCGTACGCATTTGTTATACGTGCGGATGAACCTGACAGGGTGTATGTCGGCTCGATGAACAAAGGCCTCACGCCTCAAGGCAAGCCTTACCCCTACAACTTGCGAACCAACCCCGGCTGGGTGGAGGGGCACTCAGCACTGACCAGCGGGCTGAAATCACTGAAGGGAGGGACTACTGATGTGATGTATGCGGGGACTGTTTACATAAAAGATGGCCAGCCCGAGTTTTGGACAAACTCGAGCGGTCACTACACGCCTTCCGCCGAACTGCGCGATACGAACCTCACACCCGAAGTCAAAAACCTACTGCCGGCAGAACGATTTGTGGATGAAGATGACCTGACGCCCGCACAACGAAGACTGTGGGCTGAAAGCACACACCTGACCCCTGCGGAGAAAGAGGAAAACGACCAGTTCATGCTCGAGCAATACAGTGCGCAGGATAGCGGCAGTGACGATAGCGACGATGACTATGATTGATTCGGCAGCGAATGTTGCTGCGTTGCGCAACAGGGGTGAGCTGAAGCACCGCCTTGGCGCGCAGAGCCCTGGCCTGGGTTTTGTCGATACCGGTGCCCAATTTAACCAAGGCGGTTGATGCCAGGGCTTGTTTCGCAAATGCAGCGTGTCAGTCGCCGACTAGATCGACTGATCTACCGCTATCGCAGGCAAGCCAGCTCCCACACTGTTTACCGTGTTCAGGCGGTGGTTTTGCGCCAGCAGAAGATCAATGTGGGAGCGGGCTTGCCCGCGATGTGGGTGTGTCAGTCAAGCTGTTGGGGACTGGTCTACCGCTATCGCAGGCAAGCCAGCTCCCACATTTTTTACCGTGTTCGGGTGGTGGTTTTTGCGTCAGCGAAAGATCAATGTGGGAGCGAGCTTGCCCGCGATGAGGGAGTGTCAGTCAAGCTGTCGGGCACTGGTCTACCGCCATCGCAGGCAAGCCAGCTCCCACATTTTTTACCGTGTTCAGGCGGTGGTTTTTGCGTCAGCAAAAGATCAATGTGGAAGCGGGCTTGCCCGCGATGAGGGCGTGACGGTCAGCCTGTTGGGGACTGGTCTACCGCTATCGCAGGCAAGCCAGCTCCCACATTTTTTACCGTGTTCGGGTGGTGGTTTTTGCGTCAGCGAAAGATCAATGTGGGAGCGGGCTTGCCCGCGATGAGGGTGTGTCAGTCAAGCTGTTGGGGACTGGTCCACCGCCATCGCAGGCAAGCCAGCTCCCACATCTTTTTACCGTGTTCAGGCGGTGGTTTTGCGCCAGCAAAAGATCAATGTGGGAGTGGGCTTGCCCGCGATGAGGGTGTGACGGTCAGCCTGTTGGGCACTGGTCCACCGCCATCGCAGGCAAGCCAGCTCCCACATTTTTTACCGTGTTCGGGTGGTGGTTTTTGCGTCAGCAAAAGATCAATGTGGGAGTGGGCTTGCCCGCGATGTGGGTGTGTCAGTCAAGCTGTTGGGGACTGGTCTACCGTTATCGCAGGCAAGCCAGCTCCCACATTTTTTACCGTGTTCGGGTGGTGGTTTTTGCGTCAGCGAAAGATCAATGTGGGAGCGGGCTTGCCCGCGATGAGGGCGTGACGGTCAGCCTGTTGGGCGCTGGTTTACCGCTATCGCAGGCAAGCCAGCTCCCACATTTTTTACCGTGTTCGGGCGGTGGTTTTTGCGTCAGCAAAAGTTCGAATGTGGGAGCGGGCCTTGGGCATGCGGTACCGGCGGCGTTTTGTGGCTGAACGGCGCGGCTTAGAACACTGCCTTGACCTGCAAGCCCACCACCAGTGCATTGTCGATCTCTGTACCCGAAAACGCCCCCGGCTCAATGATGTATTGCACATCCGGACGCAACGTCAGCCACGGCGTGGCCTGGTAGCCATAACTGAGTTCGATCAACTGCTCGGCATTGTTCAGGTTCGGATAGTCGGTCCCCGCGTTGAACGCTGCCAGTTCCTGCACGTCGCGACTGCGCGGGTTCGGCACCGCGCGGCCGTAACCCAGGGCGACGGTGTCGCGCGGGCGGCCTTCGAACGGTTTGTACAGCACCACGCCCGCGCCATACCACTTGCTGAACGGCGAGGCGGCCTCACTGGCGGCCGAGTATTGGCCGAAGGCGTGCAGCACGCGACCGGCGGATGTGCTGGACGACCACACGGCCTGGTCGACCAGCAGGTAGTGACCGCCGCGACCGCTGACGGTTTTATTGCTGCCGATGCGTTTCACATCGGAGCTGTCGTAGTAATACCCCAGCTTGTATTCGCCCGGCAGCGTGCCCGCGTGTTTGTAGACCAGCTCGATAGGCACCACGGTGCCGGTGGTGTGCTTGGGCCCCAAGTGCCAGGCGCGGCTGGAATTGCCGTTGCTCGACGGGTCGACATTGAACGCCGCCACGCGCAGTTGCCACGCCGGCGAAAAGTCGTATTTCACCCGTGCGCCCAGGTGTGCGTTGGGGTAGTTGGCCCAGCCACTGCCGCCGGACATGTTCAGCGGGTGCCCGCAGAAACCGGCGTTCATGAAGTTGCACAGGATGCCGCTGTCGAGGCCGCCGAGGTCGTTGCCCATGGCCATGTAGCCAAGCTTGACGTTCAGCGCGGGGGTGAACAGCGTGCGTTCGTAGCTCAATTCGGTGAGGCGGGTGTAGAGGCCGCCGTAGTTTTCCTGGATCGGCAGACGGTTGCCCACCAGGTCTTCGGAGGCGCTGTTGCCGCGCCGGTCGTTGATGGTCAGCTGGATGCGGTCGCCATTGTTCAGGCCGTAGAGCTTGCCCAGGTCGAACTGCACGCCAAGCTTGATGTTTTGCGAGTAGCGCGCCGAACGGTGTTGGCCGCCGTCGGCGTTGTAGGCGGTTTCGCCGCTGTAGTCGCCGGTGAAGCGGATGCCTTGCTCGTCGAGTTCACGGCGCAGGCCGCCCCAGTCGCCGGTCAGGGTGGTGTCGTCGGCTTGAACGGGCAGGGCGGCAGCAAAGGCCAGGCCCAGCACCAGGCGGCCAAGGGGCAAATGAGAAGTGGGGGTCATGCGTGGTTTTCCAGACAAAAAGCGCGGTGCCGGGGGCGGCACCGCGCGAACACAGGGTTATGGCAGGGCGTAGGCGATCACGTAGTCGCCACGGTCAGTGGACTGGCGCGCGCCGCCGGCGGTGATGACGATGTATTGCTTGCCGGTTTTCGGCGACACGTAGGTCATCGGGCCGCCTTGGCTGCCCACCGGCAGGCGGGCCTTCCAGACTTCATCGCCGTTGCCGCTGTTGAAGGCGCGCAGGTAGAAGTCCTGGGTGCCGGCGATAAAGATCAGGCCGCCTTGGGTGGACAGCGTGCCGCCGAGGGTCGGCAGGCCAATCTTGATCGGCAGGTGCATGCGGACGCCCAGCGGACCGGTGTCTTCAACCGTGCCCACCGGCACTTGCCAGGCGATCTGCTGGGTCTTCATGTCGATGGCGGTCAGGGTGCCGAACGGCGGCGCCTGGCACGGGATGCCGGCCACCGACAGGAAGCGGTTTTTGTTCACCGCATACGGCGTGCCCTTGAGTGGCACCGCGCCCATGCCGGTGTTCAGCGCTTCGCCACCGGACGAGGCCTGGGCCTTGTTCTGCGACGGCACCATCTGGATCCACAGGCCCAGGCGCATGTCGTTGACGAAGATAAAACCGTGCACCGGGTCGGTGGAAATGCTGCCCCAGTTCATGCCGCCCAGCGAGCCCGGAAAACTCAGCGATTTATCGGTGCCCGGCGCGGTGTACAGGCCTTCGTAGCGCATGCCCTTGAAGTCGATACGGCACAGCAATTGGTCGTAGGGCGTGGCGCCCCACATGTCCGATTCGTTCAGGGTTTGCGCGCCGATCTGCGGCATGCCCACCGATTTAGGCTGGGTCAACGAATACGGCTCGTTGGGAATGTTCGCGGCCTTGACCGGCACTTCCTTGACGTCTGTCAGCGGCTTGCCGGTGGCGCGGTCGAGCACGTAGATCTGCCCGGCCTTGGTGCCGATCACCACAGCCGGTACTGCCTTGTCGCTGCCCGGTGGGGTGAAATCGATCAGGCTCGGCTGCATCGGCAGGTCGAAGTCCCACAGGTCATTGTGGACGGTCTGGTACACCCACTTTTCTGCGCCGGTGGAGGCGTCCAGCGCCAGCACCGAGGCGCCGTATTTGTGATTCAGTTGGGTACGTTCAACGCCATAGATGTCGGTGGACGAGCTGCCCATCGGCAGAAAAACCGTGTTCATCAGCGGGTCGTATGACATTGGCGCCCAGCTGTTCGGCGTGCTGCGCACATAGGTGCTGCCGGCGGCTGGCGCTTGTTTGTCTTCGGGATTGCCCGGGTCGAAGGCCCAGCGCATTTGGCCGGTGATCACGTCGAAACCACGGATTACGCCGCCGGGCATGTCGGTTTGTACGTTGTCGGCGACGCGGCCACCGACGACGACGGTGGTGCCGGCCATCAACGGTGCCGACGACAATTGGTAGTAGCTGTCTGGCACATCGCCCAGGCCGGCTTTCAGGTCCACTTGGCCGTGGGTGCCGAAGTCTTCGCAGAACTTGCCGGTGTCGGCATCCACCGCAATCAGGCGTGCATCAATGGTGTTGGTCAGCAGGCGACGCTGGCATTGCGCACCGGTTGGCACGCTGGCGGCCATGATCGGCGAGCTGTTGGGTTGGGTCGGCTGAGCGAGGGGCGCGGTGGCGTCGAAATACGCCATGCCACGGCAACGCTGCCACACCGCCGATTTGGCATTGACTTCGTTCTTCCACAGCTCTTTGCCGGTGTCGGCATCCAGCGCGATCAGGTTGTTGTGCGGCGTGCAGATAAACACCTTGTTGCCGATCTGCAAGGGAGTCAGTTGGTCTTCGGCACCGTTGCCGTCGCTGATGGCAACGTCGCCGGTGTGGTAGGTCCACGCCACTTTGAGCTTGTTGACGGTGTCGCGGTTGATCTGGTCCAGCGCTGCAAAACGGCTGCCGCCTTCGGTGTTGCCGTAGTGGGCCCAGTCTTTTTGTGCATCGGCTGCAGCCACTGGCGTGATGCCTGGGCCTTTACCGGTGGGCGCCACGCTTGGGTGCGCCACGAACATGTTGCCTGCAGCGACGGCCACGCCTACTGCCAACACGGCAGCAATGCCATACGCGCCGCGAGCGGGCTTGCCCACCAGCAACGGATACACCAACGCCACCACCACGCCGATCACCGCAAACATGAACAGCCGCGAAAACAGCGGCCAGTACACCAGCCCTACGTCCGCCACTGCCCAGACAGCCGTGCCCACCAGAAAAGCGGCGAACAGCCACGCGCCAGCCGGGTTGCGCCGCGCGATCAACAGGCCGGAAACGGCCATGGCCACGCCACCGATCAGGAAGTACCAGGAACCGCCCAGGCTGACCAGTTTGGCGCCGCCAACGGCCAGGGCCACGCCGAGCAGGGCAATGATGATGCCCAGGCCCAGCAGAAGATATCGTGAGGCGCCAGCGGCGCGGGATGCTCGTTTCATGTCGACAGGACTCGAAGGTGAGTGACTAAAGGTCGAATGTTAGCAAGATAAGTAACTGGTTAGTACATTCTACTGGGTAATAGTCTTTTACAGCCTTTGGGATGATGTTGTTGCAAACCGGCTTGGAGGGCCCAGCAGGCTTTGTGTGGCGAGCAGGC
Source organism: Pseudomonas sp. LBUM920 (assembly GCF_003852315.1). Taxonomy (NCBI): domain Bacteria; kingdom Pseudomonadati; phylum Pseudomonadota; class Gammaproteobacteria; order Pseudomonadales; family Pseudomonadaceae; genus Pseudomonas; species Pseudomonas edsoni (SeqCode). Next base: position 3,872,403 of record NZ_CP027762.1, on the reverse strand, counting down.
TTGCCCTGCGTTGGGCGGCGAAGCAGTCCTGAAAACAAACACCGCGTTCTGGCTGGCAGACCGCGGTGTTTTTATTGGGGCCGCTTCGCAGCCCAACGCAGGGCAAGCCTGCTGACCACTTCAAGGATGCTTGCCAGTCAAAGCCTGCCCATCACAGAGCGTTGTGTTTTCACTCAAGGGAGGCAAGAAACTCGGCTACACACGTCATGCACGCGTCACGCTCTTCAACATGCGGCATATGGCTGGACTGCTCGAAAATCTGCCAGCGCACGTCGCTGATGCCGTCGGCAAACGGCTGCACCGTGGCCGGTGTGGCTTCGTCGAAGCGGCCGGAGATCAACAGCGTCGGCACCTGGATCTGCGGCAGCCGATCAATGATCGTCCAGTTGCGCATGCTGCCGATCACATGGAACTCAGTGGGGCCATTCATCGCGTGGTAAACGGTGGGGTCTTCTTCGATGGCGGCATTGGTGCGCTCAACTTCGGCGGGCACCGGCAGGGTACGGCACACATGGCGCGCGTAAAACACCTCCGCCGCGGCGAGGTATTCAGCGGTGTCGGTGGTGCCGGCGGCTTCATGGCGCAGCAACGTGGCCTGTACCTCGGGCGGCAGCGCCTGGCGCAGCTCATTTGCTGCTTCGCACCACAAATCCATCGAGGCTGGCGAGTTGGCAATAATCAACGCTTTCAAGCCGGCAGGCTGGCGCACCGCATGCTCGGCGCCGAGCATGCCGCCCCAGGATTGGCCCAGCAGCGCGTAGTCACTGATCTCAAGGTGCTCGACCAAGTTGTCCAACTCTGCCAGGAACAGCTCCACGCTCCATAAATCGACGGAGGCGCCGGGTAAGTGGGTCGAGCGGCCATTGCCGACCTGATCGTAGTGCACCACCGCGCGGCCAGTGGCGGCCAGGTCTTTGAAACTGTCGACGTAGTCATGGGTGCAGCCCGGGCCGCCGTGGGCAATGATCAAGGGCAGGCGCCCTGAACTCAAATCGCCAGTGACCCGGAACCATGTCCGATAGCCACGGAAATCGGCATAACCTTCGCGAACCTGCATGCTGTGTACCTCCTTGGAATTGGTGCGGTACAGGCTAACCAAAACTGCGCGTCAGGTGCACTGGTAGAAATGATAGGTTCTACGCGTGCAGCAAACGGTCACCGCCCAACGCATCACGCTGCATCGATTGCAGGTTTTTCTCGATGGTCTCGCAGAGGGTTTCCATCTGGATCTGGTGTTCGCTGGAGTGAAACGGGCTTTGCAGGTCGGTGCCGATGCGTTCGATCGCCAGCAGCATAAAGCCCACCACCGTCGACGCCAGCGGCGTGAACCAGCCCAGGGATTCCACCAGGCCCACCGGCACGATCAGGCAGAACAGCGAGATAAACAGCCGTGGGAAATACACGTAAGGGTAGGGCAGCGGCGTATTGGCGATGCGTTCCATACCGCCCTGGGCGTTGGACAAGTCCACCAGAGTGGACTCCAACCGAGCCAGGCGAATGCTGTCCAGGTGCCCAGTCTTGTATTCACGCGCCAATAACGCTGCGGAGCCGGTGAGGATGTCATTGGCAAAGTTATTGGTGGCGCCCTTGCGCGCGAACTCTTCAGCCGGGATAAACGCACGCACCTCGTCCGGGCATGGATTGCCCCTGAGGTGCGCCGCCAGGCAATTCACATACGCCACATGGCGGCGCAACAGCGTGGCCTTGGTTGGGTTCACCTCGCCTTCAGGGTCGTCGAGCAGGGTCAGTACCTGGCGTGCAAAGCTGCGCGAGTTGTTCACCATCGCGCCCCACAGCGTGCGGGCTTCCCACCAGCGGTTATAGGCGCTGCTGTTGCGAAAACTGATCAGCACCACCAGGGCCGAACCCAGCAATGTCAGCGGCATCAGCGGCAGATTGATCTTGGTGGTCAGAAACAGCATGAAATCCACCGTGACGGCGACATCCCACAACAATAGCCAGAACAGGGACCAGCCCACATAGCCCATGGTCTTGATGACCAAGCGGTATTTTTTGATGATGGCGGCTTTCAAACGTGAACCTCGAAGCGGGCGATAAGCAACAGTGCTTAAGCTCGGACGCCCGTTTGCGGAGAAAGGTTCGCCTTGGGCCTGAATCGTTTAAGTTACGGGTTGTCAGGTTTCACACGCTGATTTATAGGCCGGGGCGGTCGGCGTACGTGGTCCGCAGCACAGACGCCGTTGATGTTTACCCTGCAAATCCGGCGATTTGGATAAATGGGAGCCTGAAAGTGAGGCGTTTATCTGCCCATTGCATGAGTGTGGGTTGAAACGGCGAGGGTGTTATCTGATCGACGTGCCAACCACGAATGTCTCTTGCCTCTTGAAATTCAAGATGCGCCTGGCGGCAGCTACTGCATGCTTGGAGAGCGCTTCCATGCGTGGAGATTGCAAGGCCCAGGCGTGCCAATACAACGCAACGTCGGTGAAATGCCCAGGGACCAGATCCACGAGATCTCCACTTTTAAGCAAGGTACTGGCTTTCATCTGCGGAACCATGCCGTAGCCGAGGCCATGACGTATCGCCCGAAAGCGCGCTTCGGGCAGCGACAGGTAGTGGCTCGGAAAGGCATCTGCATGCAGGCCCAAACGCGACTGTAAAAATTCTGACTGCAATGTGTCTTTGCGAGAGTAGGCAAGCACCGGTGCCCTGCGTGCGGCGTCGCGTGTCAGCCCGGACGGGAACCATCGCGCCTGAAAGGCCGTCGATGCCACCAATTGGTAGCGAACCGACCCTAGCGGTTCTGCAAAGCAGCCACGCATCGGCACTGGACGCGTGCCTATGCACCCAATGACTTGCCCACTTTCCAGCAGGGCATACGTATGGTCCTGATCATCGACCACGAGCTCCAAGAGAATCTTTTCGCTGACAAACGTCTCTGCCAATGCCGGGAAAAACCATGTGTTCAAGGTGTCCCCGTTCACGCCTATTACCAACCGTACATAGTCCTCGCCAGTTCCTGCTATATCGTTGAGCAATTCTTCCTCCAGCACTGTCGCGCGACGCAGATAAGTCATCAACTTCCTCCCAATCTGAGTCGGCTCGCACGGCCGCCCCCGTACCACCACGGAGCTACCCAGACGCGCTTCCAGTGCATGTATCCGCTGTGAGACGGCTGACGGAGTCACTTTCAGGTATTCGGCTGCCTTTTCGAAGCTGCCACCTTCGATGACGGCCAGAAACGCCTGCATGTGCTTCGCATCGAGCTTCATTGTCGAATTCCTGATTAAGTATTTCTTATGGGTACTGAAATATACTTCGTTTTACTTCACTTTTATTTCAATGCATTCAATGATGACTTCAGGGCGACACAAGGTAATTTCCCGGTGCAGTGCCCGATCCGATCTTCGCCCACAGGTTAAAGGTGGCGCAGGGGAGGTACTGTTTAACCCGAGGAGTTAAGCATGAGATGTGTGTTTATGATTTTGCTCGCGTTGACGTTGTGCGCGTGCACAACCTCTGTCCGCAATTGGACGAGAATAGACGGGCAAACCACGGATATAGCGCAAGACAAAGCCCGTTGTCAGTACGAGGCCAAAGCGGCGACGGCAAGCTATCACTCCTCGCCCTCGGCCGACGACAAAACGTCCGGCATGGGCAATGCCGTGGGTGACGGGATTGTTATTGCGCAAAAACAAGTTGAACTGATCAACGACTGCCTGCGGGTAAAGGGTTATGTCGGGCAGTAAAAAATAGACACAGGGTGGGACGTTGATAGTCGCCTGGCTGTGCTGTCGAGTTGTGTGCCAGTGGTTTTATACCGCCGGTGTTTTCCTGATTATTCAAGATTAAGGCATTTGGTTTTCAGCAGGGCGCAGTCAATTTAATTGGTCAGTGCTCGCGTTATCGGCCGCCTTGATTTTGTTTATGTGTTTGTTATGGAAGTTTGCCTCCAAAGGATTTTACAGAAGTAGTTGTAAAGGTGTTTCAAAATGAAAGCCGAAAAAGTTCTGGTGCTGCGAACGTGCGCAAATAATATGGCCGACCACTGTGGTCTGATCTGGCCTGTTTCAGGACGGGTCGAATGCAAGTTTTGGGAAGCCACCCTAAAGCTTGAAAATGGGTTGACTGGCGTGTTGTGGGGGCAGGGCGCGAGTGCGCAGTTGAGCCCGCAGGCAGACGCGAGATGGGTAGTGTGTGAAGTGGCAGTGAGTGACCTGATTTTCCTCGACGAGGATGAAGGCGTGAAATTTTCTCGTGCTGAAGTTGTTCATGTCGGTACGCGAAGCAGTGCACTGGACTTTATTCAGGACAATGCCTGCAAGTATGAAGCCTCCACGACAAATTTGATTGAGGCCTTGGTTATTCCTGATGCGCAATCAGGGACGAAGGCTGTTCTTCCCGCCTTGCCGGTTGTGACCAAGACTCCTGCCGATGTGGTCACTCGCCGTACTACGGTGCGTTCTACGCAAACGCTGGAAACGGCCGTTTATGGCAGTACGCTCACTGGCGCTAATCAGAGCCAACTCATTGCAGGCTACGGCAGCACTGAAACTGCCGGAGACAGCAGCACATTGATTGCAGGCTATGGCAGTACCGGAACGTCGGGTTCTGATAGCTCAATCATTGCCGGCTACGGCAGTACACAAACCGCGGGCGATGAAAGCTCCCTGATGGCGGGGTACGGCAGTACACAAACAGCCCAGGTGGGCAGTGATCTCACCGCCGGCTACGGCAGCACTGGCACTGCCGGCTCCGACAGTTCGCTCATTGCCGGGTATGGCAGCACGCAAACGGCAGGCGGCGAAAGCTCGTTGACCGCCGGTTACGGCAGTACCCAAACGGCTCAGGTGGGCAGCGATCTTACCGCCGGCTACGGCAGCACCGGCACTGCAGGCTCCGACAGTTCGCTCATTGCCGGGTACGGCAGCACGCAAACGGCAGGCGGCGAAAGCTCCTTGACCGCCGGTTACGGCAGTACCCAAACGGCCCAAGTGGGCAGTGATCTCACCGCTGGCTACGGCAGCACCGGCACCGCCGGCTCCGACAGTTCGCTCATTGCCGGGTATGGCAGCACGCAAACGGCAGGCGGCGAAAGCTCGTTGACCGCCGGTTACGGCAGTACCCAAACGGCTCAAGAAGGCAGTGATCTCACCGCCGGTTATGGCAGTACGAGCACCGCCGGCTCCGACAGTTTGCTGATCGCTGGCTACGGGAGCACGCAAACTGCCGGCGGTGAAAGCTCTCTAACCGCAGGGTATGGCAGCACCCAAACAGCCCGCTTAGGCAGTGATCTCACCGCCGGTTACGGCAGTACCAGCACTGCGGGTTCCGACAGCTCACTGATTGCCGGCTATGGCAGCACGCAAACTGCCGGCACAGCCAGCTCTCTGACGGCCGGTTACGGCAGTACCCAAACGGCTCAAGTGGGCAGTGACCTTACGGCCGGTTACGGCAGTACAAGCACTGCGGGTTCCGACAGCTCACTGATCGCCGGTTATGGCAGCACGCAGACTGCCGGCACGGACAGCTCTCTGACGGCCGGTTACGGCAGTACCCAAACGGCTCAAGTGGGCAGTGACCTTACCGCCGGTTACGGCAGTACCAGCACTGCGGGCTCCGACAGCTCACTGATCGCCGGCTATGGCAGCACGCAAACTGCCGGGGGAGACAGCACCCTGACGGCCGGTTATGGCAGTACGCAAACAGCTCAATTGGGCAGTGACCTCACTGCCGGCTACGGCAGCACGAGCACTGCGGGCTCCGACAGTTCGCTGATCGCGGGTTATGGCAGCACCCAAACTGCGGGCGGCGAAAGCTCCCTGACTGCTGGTTACGGCAGTACTCAGACGGCTCAGGAAGGCAGTGATCTGACTGCCGGTTACGGCAGCACGGCCACCACCGGACCTGGCAGTATGGTGACTGCCGGTTACGGCAGTTCGCAGACTGCCGGTCACGCGAGTGCGTTGATTGCCGGTTATGGCAGCACCCAGACGGCCGGTTACAAAAGCATTCTGACTTCGGGTTATGGCAGCACTCAGACCGCCCAGGAAAGCAGTGATCTCATCGCCGGCTACGGCAGTACTGAAACCGGTGGTTACGACAGTTCGTTGATCGCCGGTTACGGCAGTACCCAGACAGCCGGTTACGCAAGCATTCTGACTGCCGGATACGGCAGCACGCAGACAGCACAAGAAGGCAGTTCACTCACCGCAGGTTATGGCAGTACGAGCACCGCGGGCGCTGACAGCTCGCTGATCGCAGGCTACGGCAGTACTCAGACCGCAGGACACGAAAGTACACTCACTGCAGGCTACGGCAGCACCCAAACAGCGCAGGAGGACAGTTCGCTTACTGCAGGATACGGCAGCACCTCAACTGCCGGATTCAACAGTTCATTAATCGCCGGCTACGGCAGTACGCAAACCTCGGGCTATGAGAGCACCCTGACGGCCGGCTATGGCAGTACACAAACGGCCCAGGACAATAGCTCGCTCATCACGGGTTATGGCAGTACCTCCACGGCGGGATATCAAAGTTCGTTGGTTGCGGGTTACGGCAGCACCCAGACCGCAGGTTATGAGTCGACCCTGACAGCCGGCTACGGCAGTTGCCAGACGGCTCAGGAGCAAAGTTGGTTAACTGCCGGCTACGGCAGTACATCAACAGCGGGTTATGAAAGCAGACTGATTGCCGGCTATGGCAGTACGCAAACCGCCGGCTACAAAAGTACCCTGACCGCAGGCTACGGCAGTACCCAGACCGCCCAGGAAGAAAGCTCGCTGACTACCGGTTATGGGAGCACTTCAACGGCGGGCTACAACAGTACGCTGGTCGCCGGTTACGGCAGCACTCAAACCGCCGGCTACAACAGCAGCCTAACGACGGGTTATGGCAGCACCCAGACTGCGGGTTACGACAGTGTCATGACTGCGGGGTATGGCAGTACGCTGACCGCTCTGGACAGCAGTACGCTGACTGCCGGCTATGGCAGCACGCAAACCGCCGGATTTGGCAGTTCGTTAATGGCCGGCTACGGCAGTTCGCAGACCGCCGGTTGTGAAAGCACATTAACGGCCGGTTATGGCAGTACCCAGATGGCGGAGCGCGACAGCACGCTCACCGCAGGTTATGGCAGCACCGGTACTGCCGGGCAGGACAGCTCGCTGATTGCCGGTTATGGCAGCAGCTTGACCAGCGGCACGCGCAGCTTTTTGACCGCGGGCTACGGCAGCACACTCATCAGTGGACTGCACAGTGTACTGACGGCGGGCTACGGCAGCAGTCTTACCTCAGGCATGCGCAGCAGCCTGACGGCGGGATACGGCAGCAACCAGATTGCGAGCCATAAGAGTTCGCTGATTGCGGGCCATGAGAGCACCCAGATTGCAGGGCACAAAAGTATGTTGATCGCCGGCAAAAACAGTTCGCAAACAGCGGGTTCTCGCAGCACGTTGATCGCCGGCGCTAAAAGTGTCCAGATGGCGGGCGACCGCAGCAAGCTGACTGCCGGTGCAGACAGCACCCAGACAGCCGGCGATCGCAGCAAGCTTTTGGCCGGTAGCAACAGTTACCTGACGGCTGGTGACCGGAGCAAACTCACTGCCGGCGACGATTGTGTGCTGATGGCCGGGGACCGTAGCAAGCTGACGGCTGGCAAGAACTGCGTATTGACCGCTGGCGCTGACAGCAGGCTCATAGGGAGTCTGGGCTCGACGCTTTCAGGCGGGGAGAACTCGACACTGGTTTTCCGCTGCTGGGACGGTAAGCGCTACACCAACGTGGTCGTCAAGACCGGCAGCGACGGCGTGGAAGCTGATGTTCCGTATCAAATTGACGAGGACAGCAACGTTCTAATCAAGGCTGAGGACAGCCACAGTGTGGCGGACCCGGCTCAGCTTCAGCCATGAACTTGCTCTCTAAACCCGCCTGCGGCCGAGCGCTGAAAACCTATCCCCCCAGGTGCTTTCAATCATTCTTGTGAAGGGCAACATGACGCTGTGACGAAGCCCTGATGAAGGCCAATGCAAAACGCCCCGACTTGTTTGGGGCGTTTTGTTATCAATCGGCGAAAGGCAGGTAGAGGAAACGAACACGGTGATCCTCGTCGTCTGCCATCTTCTTCAATGATTATGCAATTGTGCATTTATATGATTGCGTTAATGCATATTAGCGCCTAGGGTTAGGTCGAGCCAGATCGGAACGCGCCCTCTAATCCGGGCATCTCGGAACGTCGATAGCTCAGCAGCACCGCTGTACCTTTACACGCTGGATGCGTGTTTTCATTCATGGAGGATTGAAAAATGTTAACCCCTGAAACAACCCGATTCACCGGCGACACACAGCCCAACTGCCTGATCGGCCATCTGCTCGACCCGCAACTGGTCGAAGCGGCGCATCAGACTAAAGCAATGGCTGGCGCCAGCCTGAATTTCAGCATGCAGAAACAAACCCAGACCAACTGGTGCTGGGCGGCGGTTTCCGCGTCGGTCGGCAACTACTACGGCACCGGGTCCTGGACCCAGTGCGGTGTCGCCAGCAACGCGCTGGACCGCAACTGCTGCAACCAGCCCGGCCCGTGCAACGTCTACGGCTATCTGGATTCCGCCCTGCGAATCACGCGCAGCTACAACGGCATGAATCAAGGCTCGCTGCAGATGTCGGCCATCCAGAACCAGCTCAACATGGGCCGCCCCATCGGTTTGCGTTGCGCCTGGTACGGTGGCGGTGCGCACTTTCTGGTGATCTATGGCACCAACGGCAACTACCTGTTGATCGCAGATTCGATCTACGGCTATTCGACTCGCGCATTGAACTCGTTCCCCGGTTCGTACAACGGCGGCGGCAATTGGACCAACACTTACTTCACCGTAAAGAACTGAGGAGGGCTGCATCATGCAACTGACTTATCCAAAGGCGCCTTCCAACGGCGTACAGGTACTGCGTCCAGCGCTGCAAGCCGCGCTGCAAACCCAGGGCTTCGGCGTCAATCGCCAATTCGCAGCCGCCGTGCCAGGCCAAATCAGGCTGAGCGAAGGCTATCGTGGCTACTCGCTCAGCCTGGAGGACCTGAGTCTCGGTAAGGGCCTCAAAGACGCTGAAGTCGGCGATTGGCATTACCTGGTATTTGCCGATGGCGCGACGATTGCCGACGCGCAATTGGCCGACGTACGTGGGCATATCGAGTTCGCGTCGCTCAACCACGGGACGTTGGCAGCGGCGACGGTGGATGCGCTGAAACTGGCGGAACAGTCGCCGCAATTGCAGGGTAAAACCGTGGAACTGCGCGTGTTGTTTATCTCGGCACTGCACGTTGTGGCCATCTGGCTGCACGCCGACGGCGAAGAGGTGCTGATCCCGATTGAGCCGACCCCCAAGGAACTGGCGGTCACTCAGTTGTACAGTGAGGCGGCGCTGCTCGCTTTGCTCAAACCGGCGGCTGATCAGGCCCGTCAGCGCTTCGACGCCGACACCCGTGGCGAGTTGGGCAGTTGATAAAACCCTAGGGTAAAAAAACCCGTACATTGTCCGGGTTTTTTATCGAAACGGCTCAGCGAATCAGGGTCAGTCAGACGTGATACGCAGCCTGGGGCGGCGGAGAAAAAATCACATGGGTTTTTCGAGATCATCCGGCGTTGATTTTCGACCGGACTGGGCTGATGTTTTTTCATTTTTCCACTGACGGCGTAAAGCGCCTATTTTCTGAAACGCACGCTGGGTGGTATTGATCCAGCCAGTGGGTCTGGGATCGACCAGCATGCTGAGCGCCCGCGCATAATCCAGTGCCAGGCCCGGCGTCCACGCCATGGTTTGCGCGCGTTTACGAATTTGAATGGCCACCCATAATTCCGGCGTGGTGAATATTTTTCCCAGAATACGGTAGAGACCGTAATGCCCCCATATACGCCCTAGCGATCCTTCCAAAGCCGCTTCAAGAACCTGTATGACGCTGCTGGAACAATTGCGGTGGGTGAGGTTATAGGTGGTGTCTTGACGGTACGCCGCCCAAAAGCTCTGCAAGTGCTGCGGGTCATAGTTACGCAGGTGTACTTGAACGGTAGAAGGGCACCATGCCTGGGATTCCGTGAGGTAATCGGACTGGAATTCTCCCGGCACATCGTTATCTTCGGTGGCCCGCAACAGGCGCATGAACTGGTCCGGTGAATGGTCGATGTCCTGCGCCGGGTAAAGGCTCACATACAAACCATCGGGCGCTTCCAGTGCGGCATGCCCCGTTGATATCACCCCGTTCTTGTCCACGGCGGCGATATACCGTTCTATCAATGGGCGGCGTACCACTTCAGCATTCGCTACACCCAGCGGCGTCCAAATATGGACGATAAGGGACCGAGCATTCTCTCCTGTGGGACGCTCACACGTGGTTTGCTCTGTGTGACCTGGCCCAGGCATGGGACGATCAGCATCCTCGTTTAGCGCCGGGTTAGAGATCATTCGCCGGGCGCGGCCCGCAACAAGCAACATATTCCAACCTGCAAAAAACAATCCCAGCCCGAGGCAGTAGGGGACCGTGCCGATATAGTGTGTTGGGTAGGGTTGGAAGAAGAACACGGCCAGGGCGATTTCGACCCCGCCGCCGAACATTGCGATACGAAAGGTTCGGTAGCGGACAACGTAAGCGGACACGATCTGCAGCAAGCCGTCGGCTAAAAACAACGTGCCGAAGATCATCGAAAGAATAAAGTTGCCGTGGTGGTGGCCCGCCAGGATCAGTGATGCAGCCGTCACGAAAGACAAGCCTTTGAGGTAGCGAAGCTTGCGCTGCCCGACGATCCCGCTGTGTGCCACGACCAACGTCGCACTGCCCTCGATCAACAGTAACCAGGCGAAAGGATTTATCGGGAAGTACAGTGCGTCATCCAGTGCATCAATGAATAGGATGCTCCCGCACAGGGTGCCGACAACCCCAATGGCTGTCAGCGTGCGCCAATATGACCGAAGGTAATCAACCCCCAATAGCAGTATGACAAGCCTGACCATTGCACCGTCCTCTACCCTTGAACCAGCGTATTGAGCCGGCAGTGGTCACGTTCCCATTCGGGTGTTGAGTCTCCAGCACAACGCGATGTGCACCGCCGCTTGACGGGCAGCCTGCGGTTCTGAGAACAAAGCGTGTTCTCAGCCAGAAGACAGAAAGCGCGGTCGGCGTGCAGCAGGTCATTTTCAAGCTGCAGCAGGGCGAGAGGCGTGGAGGACGCCGCGAAGGGGTATTGCGAGCGTCGTGCGCACATGGCCGGTTCCTCGAACTGACCTCCTGAGCGTAGACGATGAATTTACAGCGGCGTCAGCACGTTCATCACCGTGTCCAGCGCCACGCGCGTGTCATCCAGCTGCACCAGCGAGGCGTGCCGGGCGCCGAGGGCATCACGGTTCTGGATCGCCGTGAGAATGGCCTTGTGGCGGGGCAGGCTCAGGCCCTGGATGTCCGGGCGGCGATTGGTGATGTTGATCGACTCGCGCAGCGGCAGCGACAGCATGTTGCACATGTAGGCGAGCAAGTCGTTGCGGGTGGCGTCAGCAATCGCGCGGTGGAAGTCCAGGTCGGCCTGCAGCAGGTCGTCATGGGTCTTCGCGGTTTCCATGCCCAGGTAGGCTTTTTCGATGGTGGCGATGTCTTCATCGGTGGCGGTAGTCGCGGCCATGGCGGCGATTTCCGGTTCGAGGATGCGTCGCACGCCGGCCAGGGTGTTGAAAAACTCACTGTGAGGCGTGGTCTGCATCAGCCAGGACAACACATCAGGGTCGAGCAAATGCCATTTCAAGCGCGGGCGCACCACCGCGCCCACCCGAGGTTTGGAATACACCAGGCCCTTGGCGCTGAGCACGCGCGTCGCCTCGCGCAACACCGAACGGCTGACCTTGTACTCCTCGCACAGCGTGGCCTCCATGGGCAGGCGTTCTTCGGGTTTGAAGCGACCGGAAACGATGTGCATGCCCAAGTCCTGGACGATCTGGGCATGCATGCTCTTGCGCGGCTTGGACGGCTGGTGATCCATAACGAACGGGAGGCCCTGGCTAAATAGGCGGCATCATAGCATCCCAATTAGTGGGAATGACGCGGGACTTCAGCCCCACGGCAGCCCACCAGAAAGTCAAAGTCACAGCCTTGGTCGGCCTGCAACACGTGGTCGATATACAGCTGACGGTAGCCGCCGACGATCAGCTTCTGCGGTGGCGGCAGGTCGGCCATGCGGGCTGCCAGCTCTGCGTCGGGGATGTCCAGGTGCAGGCGGCCATTGGCGCAATCGAGTTCAATCCAGTCGCCTTCCTTCACCGTGGCCAACGGGCCACCGGCGGCGGCTTCGGGTGCCACGTGCAATACCACCGTGCCGTAAGCGGTGCCGCTCATGCGCGCATCGGAAATCCTCACCATATCGGTCACGCCCTGGGCCAGCAGCTTGGCGGGCAAGCCCATGTTGCCGACTTCGGCCATGCCCGGGTAACCCTTGGGGCCGCAGTTTTTCATGACCAGGATCGAATCGGCATCCACGTCCAGCTCCGGGTCATTGATGCGCGCCTTGTACATGTCGAAGTCCTCGAACACCACAGCCCGGCCACGGTGCTGCATCAACTCGGGGCTGGCGGCCGATGGTTTGAGCACGGCGCCCAACGGCGCCAGGTTGCCACGCAGCACGCAAATGCCGCCGTCGGCGCGGATCGGGTTGTCGAGGGTGCGGATCACTTCGTCCTGGCCGTAAATCGGCGAGTCCTTGGTGTTCTCGCCCAGGGACTTGCCGTTGACGGTCAAGGCGTCCGGGTGGGGGATAAGGTTGGCTTCGCCAAGACGGCGCAGCACAGCGGGCAGGCCGCCGGCGTAATAGAACTCTTCCATCAGGAAGCGCCCAGACGGCTGCAGGTCGACGATGGTCGGCACGCCGCGGCCCATGCGCGTCCAGTCATCCAGGTCGAGCTCGACACCGATGCGCCCGGCGATGGCTTTCAAATGAATCACCGCGTTGGTTGAGCCGCCGATGGCGGCATTCACGCGGATCGCGTTTTCAAACGCTTGCTTGGTGAGGATCTTCGACAGCTTCAAGTCTTCGCGCACCATTGCTACCGCACGCATGCCGGACATATGCGCCAGCACATACCGGCGCGCATCCACCGCCGGGATCGCCGCGTTGTGGGGCAGGGAAGTGCCCAGTGCCTCGGCCATGCAGGCCATGGTGGAGGCCGTGCCCATGGTGTTGCAGGTGCCGGCAGAGCGCGACATGCCGCCTTCGGCCGCGAGGAAATCGTCCAGGGTGATGGTGCCGGCCTTGACCTGTTCGCTGAGCTGCCACACCACCGTGCCCGAGCCGATGTCCTGGCCTTTGTGTTTGCCATTGAGCATCGGCCCGCCGGTGACGACGATGGCCGGCACGTCGCAACTGGCCGCGCCCATCAGCAGCGCCGGGGTGGTTTTGTCGCAACCGGTCAGCAGCACCACGCCGTCGATGGGGTTGCCGCGAATCGCTTCCTCCACGTCCATGCTCGCCAGGTTGCGGGTGAGCATGGCGGTGGGCCGCAGGTTGGACTCGCCATTGGAAAACACCGGGAATTCCACCGGGAAGCCACCGGCCTCGATGACACCCCGTTTGACATGCTCGGCGATCTGGCGGAAGTGCGCGTTGCACGGCGTCAGCTCCGACCAGGTATTGCAGATACCGATGATCGGTTTGCCATGGAACTGATGGTCGGCGATGCCCTGGTTCTTCATCCAGCTGCGGTACATGAAGCCGTTCTTGTCGGCGGTGCCAAACCACTGGGCGGAGCGGAGGGTGGGCGTTTTATCAGGCATGGTGGTTTCTCTTATTGTATGACTATATCTTCTATATACGGCTAAACATAAGCGCAAAATCGAGGCTTTGGAAGTGTTGTTTTGAAAATAGTCATACTATATAGTCCGACTTAACTGAGGCATGACCCTCGCGGTTTTTCGCGAGAGGCGCCCCCCGAGCTTCTATAAAAACAACAATCGGAGATCGACCCATGAGCCAGGAGCTGCGGCTTATTCGGCGCATCACGCTGAAACTGATTCCCTTCCTGATCCTGCTCTACCTGATCGCCTACGTGGATCGCTCGGCAGTGGGTTTCGCCAAGCTGCACATGGGCGCCGATGTCGGCATTGGCGACGCCGCCTATGGCCTGGGCGCGGGGCTGTTCTTCATTGGCTACTTCCTGTTCGAGATCCCCAGCAACCTGATGCTCGACCGCTTCGGCGCGCGGCGCTGGTTTGCGCGCATCATGCTGACCTGGGGCGCGATCACTATCGGCATGGCCTTCGTGCAAGGGCCGCACAGTTTCTACCTGATGCGCTTTTTGCTCGGCGCGGCGGAGGCGGGGTTCTTTCCGGGCGTGCTGTACTACATCACCCAATGGTTCCCGGTGCGCCATCGCGGCAAGATCCTCGGGCTGTTCATCCTCTCCCAACCCATTGCGATGATGATCACCGGCCCCGTGTCCGGCGGCTTGCTGGGCATGGACGGCATCCTCGGCCTGCATGGCTGGCAGTGGTTGTTCATTGTCATCGGCACGCCGGCGCTGTTGCTGACCTGGCCAGTGCTGCGCTGGCTGCCGGACGGCCCCCAGCAGGTCAAGTGGATGAGCGAGGCCGAGAAAACCTGGCTCACCGGCGAGCTGAATAAAGACCTGCAAGCCTACGGCCAGACCCGTCACGGCAACCCGCTGCATGCGCTGAAGGACAAGCGAGTGCTGCTGCTGGCGCTGTTCTACCTGCCTGTAACCCTGAGCATTTATGGGCTCGGTCTGTGGCTGCCGACGCTGATCAAGCAGTTCGGCGGCAGTGACCTGGTCACCGGTTTTGTCTCGGCGGTGCCGTATATCTTTGGCATCCTCGGCCTGTTGATCATCCCGCGCAGCTCCGACCGTTTGAATGATCGCTACGGCCATCTCGCGGTGCTGTATGTGCTGGGCGCCATCGGGCTGTTCTTGAGTGCCTGGCTGAGCTTGCCGGTGCTGCAAATGGCCGCGCTGTGCCTGGCGGCGTTCGCGCTGTTTTCCTGCACGGCGGTGTTCTGGACCTTGCCGGGGCGCTTTTTTGCCGGCGCCAGTGCGGCGGCGGGCATTGCGTTGATCAACTCGGTGGGCAACCTCGGCGGCTACATCGGCCCGTTCGTGATCGGCGCGCTCAAGGAGTACACCGGCAACCTGGGCTCGGGCTTGTACTTCCTGTCGGGTGTGATGGTGTTCGGGTTACTGCTGACCGGCGTGGTGTACCGCGTGCTGGAACGCAAGCACGTGCTGCCCGCCGAGCAATTTGCCGCCAGCGCCCGGGGTGCCACGCGTACTTAATCGAGGAGAAATTTCATGCGTTTAGTTCAGTTTGAGTTACGCAACGGTGAGCGCCGTGTTGGCGTCGTAGAAGGCACCCAGCTGCGCGAAGTGCAAACGGCCCGCAGCGTGCGTGAGCTGGCGTTGGCGGCCATCGAGGCGGGCATCAAGTTGGCGCAGCAGGTCGACAGGTTGGGCCTGGGCGACAGCTACGACTACGGTGCACTGCTGGCCGACCTGAAAATCCTGCCGCCGCTCGACCACCCGGACCCGGCTCACCTGTTGATCAGCGGCACCGGCCTGACCCACCTGGGCAGCGCCTCGGCGCGGGACAAGATGCACCAGCAGGCCGGTGACGACAGTGCGATGACCGACACCCTGCGCATCTTCAAATGGGGCGTGGAGGGCGGCAAGCCCGCGTCTGGCCAAGTCGGTGTGCAACCGGAGTGGTTCTACAAAGGCGACGGCAGCATCGTGGTACGCCCGGGCCAGGCTTTCCCGGTGCCGCCGTTTGCCGAAGACGCCGGTGAAGAACCGGAAATCGGCGGCCTCTACGTGATCGGCCACGACGGCAAACCCTATCGCCTTGGTTTTGCCATGGGCAACGAATTCTCTGATCACGTGATGGAGCGCAAAAACTACCTGTACCTGGCCCATTCCAAGTTGCGCAGTTGCAGCTATGGCCCTGAGTTACGCGTTGGCGAGTTGCCGCAGCACCTGGCGGGCACCAGCCGCATCCTGCGTGACGGCGAAGTGATCTGGCAAAACGAATTCCTCAGCGGCGAGGCCAATATGTGCCACAGCCTGGAAAACCTTGAGTATCACCACTTCAAATACAGTCAATTCCTCACACCGGGCGACGTGCACGTGCATTTCTTCGGCACCGCCACCTTGTCATTTGCCGACGGTATACATACCCAACCGGGCGATGTATTCGAGATCAGCCAGGCCGAATTCGGCGCGCCGCTGGTCAACACGGTCGGCAAGGCCGACGCGGTGTTCGAGCCCGGCAATGTCATCACCCTTTAAGGAGATCTACATGACCCAATTCCTCGGCCACAACTACATCGGCGGCCAGCGCAGTGCGCTCGGCAGCGTGACCCTGCACAGCGTCGATGCCAGCACCGGCGAAGCCTTGCCGCAGGATTTTTTCCAGGCGACCCCCGAAGAAGTCGACGCCGCCGCCACGGCGGCCGCCGCTGCTTACCCGGCATACCGCGGGTTGAGTGCTTCGCGGCGCGCGCAGTTTCTCGACGCAATAGCCGACGAGCTGGACGCGCTGGGTGATGAGTTCATCGCGTTGGTCTGCCGCGAAACCGCGCTGCCCGCCGCGCGCATCAACGGTGAGCGCGGCCGCACCAGCGGCCAGATGCGCCTGTTCGCAACGGTGCTGCGGCGTGGCGATTTCTACGGCGCACGCATCGACAAAGCGTTGCCCGAGCGTCAGCCGTTGCCGCGTCCGGACCTGCGCCAGTACCGCATTGGCCTCGGCCCGGTTGCCGTGTTTGGCGCGAGCAACTTTCCCCTGGCATTTTCCACCGCCGGTGGCGACACCGCAGCCGCGCTGGCGGCGGGTTGCCCGGTGGTGTTCAAGGCCCACAGTGGGCACATGGCTACGGCCGAGCAAGTCGCCGATGCAATCCTGCGCGCGGCCCACGCCACCGAAATGCCGGCGGGCGTGTTCAATATGATCTTCGGCGGCGGCGTCGGTGAGGCGCTGGTCAAGCACCCGGCGATCCAGGCGGTCGGCTTTACCGGCTCGCTCAAGGGCGGTCGCGCCTTGTGCGACATGGCTGCAGCCCGGCCGCAGCCGATCCCGGTGTTTGCCGAGATGTCGAGCATCAACCCGGTGATCGTATTGCCGCAGGCGTTGCAGGCGCGGGCGCCCACCATCGCCCGCGATCTGACGGCCTCGGTGGTGCAAGGCTGTGGTCAGTTCTGCACCAATCCAGGCCTGGTGATCGGCATCGCATCGCCGCAGTTCAGCGCGTTCACCCAGCAGGTGGCCCGCCTGATCAATGATCAGCCGGCACAAACCATGCTCAACGCCGGCACCTTGAGCAGCTATGGCAAAGGCCTGGAAAAACTGCTCGCGCACCCAGGTATCCAGCATCTGGCGGGCAGTGCCCAAGCGGGCAATCAGGCGCAGCCGCAGCTGTTCAAGGCCGACGCCCGCCTGCTGATCGACGGCGATGACGTGCTGCAGGAAGAGGTGTTCGGCCCGACCACAGTGGTGGTCGAAGTGACTGATCAAGCCCAACTCGGCGCCGCCTTGCAGGGGCTGCACGGCCAACTGACGGCGACGATTATTGGCGAGCCGGCCGACTTTGAGCAGTTCACCGAACTGACCCCGCTGCTGGAACAAAAAGTCGGCCGCATCCTGCTCAATGGCTACCCAACCGGCGTTGAAGTCTGCGACGCGATGGTCCACGGCGGGCCCTATCCGGCCACCTCGGACGCGCGCGGCACTTCGGTCGGTACCCTGGCCATCGACCGCTTTCTGCGTCCCGTGTGCTTCCAGAATTACCCTGATAGCCTGCTGCCCGACGCGTTGAAAAACGCCAACCCGTTGCGCATCCAGCGGCTGGTCGATGGCACGCCATCGCGCGAGCCGCTGTAAAAAACAGGAGTTCACATGCCGTTCAATGCCGTCACCGCACACCGTGCACAGTTGGGCGAAGGCCCGTTTTGGGATGCGCCGACCCAGGCGCTGTATTGGGTCAATATTATCGGCAAACAGGCGTTGCGCCTGAAGGACGGGCAGTTGCAGATCTGGCAGTTGCCCGAGCACGTCTCGGCGTTTATTCCGTGTGAAAGCGGCGATGCGCTTGTGACCTTGAGCAGCGGCGTCTACCGGCTCGACCTGGTGACCGAAGCGCTGACGCTGCTGTGTGTGGCCGACCCACAACCCGGCAACCGGGGTAATGAAGCGCGCTGCGATGCCCAGGGCCGCCTGTGGCTGGGCACCATGCAGAACAACATTGGCGAGCAGGGCGAAGACCTGCCGATCACCCGACGTTCAGGTGGCCTGTTTCGCATCGACGCCGATGCGCAGGTCACGCCGCTACTGCGCGGCCTGGGCATTCCCAACACCTTGTTGTGGAGCGAGGACGGCAGTCAGGTGCATTTCGGCGACAGTATGGACGGCACGCTTTATCGGCACGTGATCCAGGAGGGCGGCCAGCTCGACCCGGCGCAGGTCTGGTTTGGCCCGCACCCACGCGGTGGGCCGGACGGCTCGGCAATGGACAGTCAGGGTTATGTCTGGAATGCACGCTGGGACGGCAGTTGCCTGCTGCGCCTGACGCCCGACGGTGCAGTGGACCGCGTCATCGAACTGCCCGTCAGCCGCCCCACCAGTTGCGTATTTGGTGGGCCCAATCTCACCACGCTCTATATCACCAGCGCCGCCAGCCCATTGGATCACCCCCTGGATGGCGCGGTATTGGCCATCGAGGTCGATGTACCCGGTACACCCTGTCACCGCTTTGCCGGTTAAATCCTGACATTCAAAAACAACAACAAGGAGTCACCCGTATGAATCGTCGTCGTGGTTTGCGTTCCCTGTGCTGCGCCGCTGTGGCGGTGTCAGCCCTGAGCCTGAGCGGCCTGCTGCTGGCTGCTGAAGAAGTGAAGATCGGTTTTCTGGTCAAGCAGGCTGAAGAGCCGTGGTTCCAGACCGAATGGGCGTTTGCCGAAAAAGCCGGCAAGGAACATGGCTTCACCGTGATCAAGATCGCCGTGCCCGATGGCGAGAAAACCCTGGCCGCCATCGACAGCCTGGCGGCCAACGGCGCCAAGGGCTTTGTGATCTGCCCGCCGGACGTGTCCCTCGGCCCGGCCATCGTCGCCAAGGCGCGCGCCAACGGCCTGAAAGTGATTGCCGTGGATGATCGCTTTGTCGATGCCAAGGGCAACTTCATGGAGGACGTGCCGTACCTGGGCATGGCCGCTTTTGAAGTCGGCCAGAAGCAGGGCGCGGCGATGGCGGCTGAAGCGAAAAAACGCGGTTGGGACTGGAAGGACACCTATGCGGTGATCAACACCTTCAACGAACTCGACACCGGTAAAAAGCGTACCGACGGCTCGGTCAAATCCCTGGAAGATGCAGGCTTTCCCAAGGATCACATCCTGTTCACCGCCGCCAAGACCCTCGACGTTCCGGGCAGCATGGACGCCACCAACTCGGCCTTGGTCAAACTGCCCGGCGGCGCGAAAAACCTGATCATCGGCGGCATGAACGACAACACTGTGCTCGGCGGCGTACGCGCCACCGAAACCGCAGGCTTTGCCGCGGCCAATGTGATCGGCATCGGTATCAATGGCACCGACGCCATCGGCGAATTGAAGAAAGCCAACAGCGGCTTCTTCGGCTCGATGCTGCCCAGCCCGCACATCGAAGGCTACAACACCGCGAAGATGATGTTCGACTGGGTCACCACCGGCAAGGAACCGCCCAAGTACACCGCCATGGATGAAGTGACGCTGATCACCCGCGACAACTTCAAGCAGGAACTGGAAAAAATCGGCCTCTGGAACTGAGGGTTGGCCAAACCGATGAACCACTGCTGAGTCACGCCGAGACATCACTGAATGTGGGAGCGGGCTTGCTCGCGAAAGCGCAGGGTCAGTCACTGCATCTGTCACTGAACCAGCGCTTTCGCGAGCAAGCCCGCTCCCACAGTTCAGTCGGCGGAGAACTTGAACACGGTGTTCTGGGTGTAGGTCTGCCCAGGGTTCAATCGGGTCGAAGCAAATGTTGGCTGGTTGGGTGCATCCGGAAAGTGCTGGGTTTCCAGGGTAAACGCGCTCCAATGCGCATACGCCTTGCCGGCCTTGCCCTTCACCGTGCCATCCAGGAAGTTGCTGGTATAGAACTGCACGCCGGGCTCGGTGGTGTAGAGCTGCAAGCGGCGGCCGGAGGCGGGGTCGTGCACCTCGGCGGCGAGTTGCTTGATATTGCCTTTGGTGTCCAGCGCCCAGTTGAAGTCAAACCCACCCTGTTTGGGCTCGGCGAACTTGAGCTGCGGATGGTCGTCCTTGATGCGCTGGCCGATTGGCGTGGGTGTGAGGAAATCCATCGGCGTGCCTTTGACCGGTGCCAGTTCGCCAGTCGGAATCAACGTGGCATTCACCGGCGTGTAGTGGCTGGCATGCAAGGTCGCCACTTGCTTGAGGATGTCGCCATTGCCCGCGCCGGCGAGGTTGAAGTAGCTGTGGTTGGTGAGGTTCAGCACCGTGGGTTTGTCGGTGGTGGCCTTGTAGTCGATGTGCAGTTCGTTTTTATCGTTGAGGCTGTAGGTGACCTCGGTCTTGAGGTTGCCGGGGAAGCCCATTTCACCGTCCTTGGACAGGTAGCTCAGCTTCACGCCGACCGAATCCTTGCCCTTGACCGGTTCGGCTTGCCACACGTGCTTGTCGAAGCCCTGAGCACCGCCGTGCAGCGAGTTGGGCCCATCGTTGAGCGGCACCTGGTAACGCTTGCCATCGAGTTCGAACGCCCCGGCGGCCAGACGGTTGCCGAAGCGGCCGATGCTCGCGCCGAAAAAGGCCGTACCGCTCTGATAGCCCTGCACGTCGTCGAAACCGAGTACGACGTCATCGACCTTGCCGTTTTTATCCGGCACTTTCAGCGACTGCAATACGCCGCCGTAAGTGATCACCGTGGCTTGCATGCCATGGCTGTTGCGCAAGATGTATTGCTCGACGGCAGTGCCGTCGTTGGTTTTGCCGAAAGGCTTGTGTTCACTGCTAAGCCCGGCGGCCTGGGCGCCACCGCTGGCAACCAGCATGGACAGGGCGAGGCCCGAAAGCAGGTGTCGAGGGTGCTTCATGGTCGAACTTCCTTTTGTTGTTTTCAGTGGAATAGTTCTACTAATGTGCGATATTTCGTCGAGTTGACAGCGAATTTATAGCCTTAAACCCCAGATACGCAAAATAAAATAAGACTAATTGATTGAGGCAAACGTTATATGAGTACTGCACACGCCGTTTATCCCGACCTGAAGGGTAAGACCGTACTGATTTCCGGAGGTGCCTCGGGCATTGGCGAATTCATGGTGCGCGCTTTCGCCGCGCAAGGCGCCAAGGTGGCCTTTGTGGACCGCGCGCAGAGCCAGGGCGAGCGTCTGGCGGCGTTGTTGAGTGACCAAGGGCATCGCGTTGAGTTCGTGTGCTGCGACATCACTGATGAAATCGCCTACAAAGCGGCGATAGCCCGTTTCGAGCAAACGCTGGGGCCGATCACCGTGTTGGTGAACAATGCGGCCAATGACGTGCGTCATACGCTGCAAGAGGTCGATTCGCAGATGTTCGACAGGCTGATTGCCGTCAACCTCAAGCACGCTTTTTTTGCCGCCAAGGCGGTGGTGCCGATGATGAAAAGCGCGGGCGGCGGGGCGATTATCAACCTCGGCTCGGTCGGCTGGATGATGGCGTCGGCGGGCTACCCGGTGTATGCCGCCAGCAAGGCGGCGGCCCATGGCATGACCCGAGCGTTGGCGCGGGAACTGGGCCCCAGCCGTATTCGGGTCAACACCCTGGTGCCCGGCTGGGTCATGACCGAAAAACAGCTGGCGATGTGGGTGGACGATGCGGCCAGGGAACTGATCAGCCGCAGCCAGTGTTTGCCAGGCAGTGTGCTGCCGGAACACATCGCCAACATGGCGCTGTTTCTTGCCTCCGATGCGTCGGCGATGTGTTCGGCACAAAACTTTATTGTGGATGGGGGCTGGGTGTAGGCCAGTTATTCGATGGGGTATTTCCTGAACGCCGGGTGCTGTTCCAGCTGATCGGCGTGGCGTTGCAGGTTGGGAAACGCCTGAGCCTTGAGCACCGTCGGCAGTTTTAACTGAGTGAACGACCAGGCGACGGCCGCCGTCAGCGCGGCCTGGTTCAGGCGTTCACCGCTCGCCTGGGCCAGGTGTGTTTCCAGCAGCGAATAAGCGGCCAGCAGCTGCCCGGTCACGCGATCGAGCCACGGTTCATGCAGTTTTTCCGCTGGGCGCAAGTGGTGCTCGTAGACGATCTGCACGGTTTTCTCACACGCCGCCAGGGCCAGGCCGAGCACTTGCAGTTCTTTGGCGCGGGCACCGGCGTTGTGTGGCAGAAGCTTCTTGTCGGGCGGCGCCAGGGTTTCGAAGTAGTCCAGGATCAGGCTGGAATCCATCAGTACCGTTGCATCATCGAGCACCAGCGTGGGCGCCTTGACCACTGGGTTGATCGCGGAAAATTCAGCGTAGGTGCTGAACACCGAGAGCGACTCGTGTACGAAATCCACCCCGTACAGTTCAAGGGAAATTGCGACGCGACGCACGTAAGGCGAGTCCAGCATGCCGACTAGTTTCATGCAGCCTCCAAGGCTCTCGGGGTGTTTGGCTCAAGAGATTAAGGGCACCGGGCCGGCCTGCGCAATGGCCGCGCGCAGCGGCTGATAGGCTTGCACGAGTTGCTCCAGACTGAACGCCAGGTTGCGCCCGCTCGGGTTGGGCAACACCCACACTGAGGCACCGCCCACTAACTGCGGCTGCAGCCCCCAGGCGATCTCGCGCTGGCCGGACAACGCGCTGTAACCGGGCTTGCCGAGGAACGCCACGATGCGCGGCCGGCAGTGGCGGATCTTGTGTTCAAACGCCGTCGCCGCTTCGGTGAATTCATGCCGCGCCAATTCCCCTGCGCTCGCCGTCGGGCGCTCGACCAAGGTGGTCAGGCCACAGTGATAGTCAAGCAGGCTGCGCCCATCCTCCGGGCGAATTTCATGCGTGGTAAAACCCGCCAGGTGCAACGTGCGCCAGAAACGGTTGTTGCGATTGGCGAAGTGCTGGCCGAGGGCGGCAGAGCCCTTGCCCGGGTTGATGCCGCAGAACACCACGTGCAGGTGGTCGGCAAGGATGTCTTGGAGTCTGTCGCTCATGCTGGGCTCCTGGCACGACTCGCCCCGGGCGGTTGCCCGGTAATGCGCTTGAAGGCGCGGCTGAAGGCGGCCTGGGAGGTATAGCCCAGGCGCTGCGCGACTTCTTCGATCGGCAACCGCTCCAGGGTCAGCCATTGGCTGGCCAGGCGCATGCGCAGTTCCGTGGCGTAGCGCAGTGGCGGAATACCGAGGGTCGCCTGGAAACGGTCGGCGAACACCGAGCGCGAGGTGTGCCCCTGCGCTGCCAACTCCGCCACGCTCCAGTCGCGGCCCGGTTGCTGGTGCAAGGCGAGGAGGGCGCGCGCCAATCGCGGGTCACGCAACGCGGCCACCAGGCCCGACGCGTTGCCACAGGCGCATTCGACCCAGCCGCGCACAATCATCGCCGCCACCACATCGGCAAGGCGCGCCAGGATGCCCGCGTAGCCGATACGGGCACTGCAGACTTCGCGCTCCATGGTCGCCAGAATCGGCATCAGCCCCGGATAACGCTGGCCCCGCGCATCGATCAGCATCATCGCCGGCATCAGGCGACCCAGCCCCTGGATGCTGCCCAATTCAAATTCCATGCAGGCGCTGAACAGCAAGCTGCCAGCTGAACTGTCGGCGTCGGCGGGGGCCTTCACGGCGCACACCGCATCACCGAGCGAGGCCGCTTCGAAGCTGCCGATATCCCACACCGCTGCGCCCGGGCTCGACAAGAGTTGATGAGCGCCGCCATGGGAGATGAACACCGCATTGCCGGCCGACAGCCCGTAGAGGCTGCCATCGTCCAGGCGCAAGGTGGCGCAACCCGCGGCCAGGAAGTGGAAATACGCGTGCCCGGGCTTGGCCTCAAAACCGACGCCGAACACAGGCCCGGCTTCGATGCGACGGTACTGCACCCCGCGCAGGCGCATGCCCTGCAGCAGCTCATTGATGAGGTCGGAAGAGACGGTAAACGCGTCAGTTGAAGTCATACTCGGGGTTTCGGTCAAAAACTCAAGGGTTTGCATCATAGATCATCCTGGAGGGCGAACCTAGACTGGCGACCTCGCTCATTTCCTGAGGATGTTTTGTGATGAATGATTATGCAGCCCATGTCGGCACTAGGGCGCAGCCGACCACCCCGGCCTGGATGGCGGTGTTCTCCCTGGCAATGGGTGTGTTCGGCCTGCTGACTGCGGAATACTTGCCGGCCAGCCTGTTGACGCCGATGGCCTTGGACCTTGGGGTCTCGGAGGCATTGGCCGGCCAGGCGGTCACGGTGACGGCGGTGGTGGCGTTGTTCGCCGGCTTGCTGGTACCGGGCTTGACCCGTGGCCTCGACCGGCGCCTGGTGTTGCTGGGCTTTTCCACTCTGATGATTGCGTCGAACCTGCTGGTGGCGCTTTCGTCCAGCCTGGCCGTATTGCTGTTGATGCGCATCCTGTTGGGCATCGCCCTTGGTGGTTTCTGGAGCATGGCGGCGGCCGTGGCGATGCGCCTGGTGCCGCCTGCGCTGCTGCCACGGGCGTTGTCGATTATTTTCAGCGGGATTGCGGTGGGTACCGTCGTCGCCGTGCCGTTGGGCAGCTACCTTGGCGGTGTGTATGGCTGGCGCAGTGCGTTTGTCGCGGCGGCTGCGGTGGGGGTGGTGACGCTGGTGTTTCAACTGTTCACGTTGCCGCGCCTGGCGCCGACCGACACCGCGCGCCTGCGCACCGTGCTGGAGGTGCTGTTGCGCCCAGGCATTGCCATGGGCATGTTCGGCTGCGTGCTGGTGCACACCGGGCATTTCGCGCTGTTCACTTATATCCGGCCGTTTCTGGAAAGCACCACAGGGGTTGGCGCCCAGGGGCTGGCGTTGATGCTGCTGGGGTTTGGCGCGGCCAATTTCGTCGGCACGCTGCTGGCCGGGTGGATGCTGGTGCGCAACCCGCGCGGTACGTTGGTGCTGATGCCGGTGTTGGTGGGCGTTGCGGCGCTCGCGTTGGTGCTGCTGCCGGCTTCGCTGCCGGGGCAAGCGATGCTGCTGGCGTTATGGGGGATGGCGTTTGGCGGCGTGCCGGTGGCGTGGTCGAACTGGGTGGCGCGGGCTGTGCCGGACCAGGCGGAAAGCGCCGGAGGCATGGTGGTTGCGTCGGTGCAGTCGGCCATTGCAGCGGGGGCCGCGGGGGGCGGCGCGATGTTTAGTCTGAGTGGGATTGGTGGCGTGTTTGTTGCGGCTGGGGTTTTGATGCTGCTGGCAGCTTTGTTGATTGCGTGGCGGGTGCGGGTGCCTGGGGGCTAGGCGAGTAGGTTTTAGTACATATCCATTATTTGCGAGAAGGCGGATATCGGTTCCGCTCTTACAGCGGGTCACTTTTGGAAAAGAGCCCCAAAAGTAACCAAAAGGGCTCTTGCCCCACCACTCGGCACCTCGCTCACGCTTCGGTGTGCCCTCACGCAGGCTTTGGAGCGGGGGCCGCCGCGATGGGCCATCCATGGCCCAGCGCGGCTAAACCGGCGTCCTGCCGGTTTACCCCCGCTCCAAAGCCTGCGTGAGGCCAGCGTGGTTTAACGGGGCGCCTAAGATCAAAATCAAGATCAAGATCTACAGCACGGCGGCCTAGTAGCCGACCTGAGTGGTTGAAGCAAAAGCAGGGCAAAAGCAGAGCAAAAGTAGAGCAAAAGCAGAGCTGCTTTCTGTGGGAGCTGGCTTGCCTGCGATGCAGGCACCTCGGTACATCAGGCAAACCCAGTTGATGCCATCGCAGGCAAGCCAGCTCCCACATTGACCGAGTACACACACATCTACCTGATGTACTGAGCTCCAAATGTGGGAGCGGGCTTGCTCGCGAATGCGGTGGGTCAGTTACAAATGAACTGACTGACACACTGCCATCGGGAGCAAGCTACCTCCCACATTAAACTCAGTTCAGTTTCCAAGATCAGGTCGTCTGTCAGGCCGCCTCGCTCTTGCTTTTGATCTAACCACTCAGGTCGGCTACTAGGCCGCCGTGCTGTAGATTTTGATTTTGATCTTAGGCGCCCCGTCAAACCACGCTGGCCGAACGCAGGTAGTACGGAGCGGGTAAACCGGCAGGACGCCGGTTTAGCCGCGACGGGGCAGGGACGCCCCGTCGCGGCGGCCCGCTCCGTAGTACCTTCGTTCGGGCACACCGAGCCTAAGCGAGGTGCCGAGTGGTGGGGCAAGAGCCCTTTGGTTACTTTGGGGCTTTTCCAAAGTGACCCGCCGTAAGGGCGGAACCCATACCCGCCATCACCCAAACAACGGATATGTACTCAAAAGCCCCGCTTTCAGTCTTCCAAGTTGGCCAGCAACGTCTTGGCAAAGTCATCGGAGGCGATAAAGTCCAGTGTCTGGCGCAACTGCGCCGCCGCTTCCCGGCCGAACGCCTGATCAAAACGCTCCGCCATTTTGTTCGAAATACGCTTGGCCGCCGCATGTGTGCGCTTGCCCTGTTCGGTCAGCAACACCCGCCGTGTGCGGCGGTCGAGTTCGTCCACCTGCAGTTCCACCAACCCATCGCGTACCAGCGGCTTAAGCGTATGGCCGAGAGCGGAAAGGTCCATCACCAAGGCTTGGGCCAGCTCGCCCATCTTCGGCGTACCCGCCTTGGCAATACGGTTGAGCACCGCAAATTGGGTAGCTTTCAACCCGCAGGGCGCATACGCCTCGTCATAGATCTGACCCAGGCGACGGGACGTACGGCGCACGGCACCGTTCACGCAGGCGCTGGGGCTCTCGGAGCAAGGCGGGGCAGATTTCAAGGGCAGATACTCTCTGATACAAAACACGACGCGGGTGATTATGCCTGCGCGACCTGTCAGGACAAGGCCTTTCAGACCGAAGATAGCTCGCAGATGAAGACTGAGACAGCTTGAAACAAATTAGTTGCGTACGCCACTAAATTAGATATCGTGGCATATGCCTCTTTGTGACCCGGATGTCGTTACAAACTCCCCAGGAAACGCATGGGGCGAGGCGGGAAAACGGCACGGCTCTGCCTGCTTGATCATCCAACCCCTGTCTGGATCACCTCCTATGCTGAGCCTCGTGCGCATCGCGTTGCGGCGCCCCTATACCTTTCTGGTATTGGCTATTTTCATCCTGATCATCGGCCCATTGGCGGCCTGGCGCACGCCGACCGACATCTTTCCCGAAATCCGTATCCCCGTCATCGCGGTGATCTGGCAGTACACCGGCCTGCCGCCCGACCAGATGGCGGGGCGCATCACCTCGCCGTTCGAGCGCGTGCTGACCACCACGGTCAACGACATTCGCCATATCGAGGCGCAGTCGATGAATGGCTACGGGATCGTGAAGATCTTCTTCCAGCCCGGCGTCAACATCAGCACGGCCAACGCTCAGGTCACTTCGGTGTCCCAGGCGATCCTGCGGCAACTGCCGCCCAGCACCGTGCCGCCGCTGGTGCTCAATTACAGCGCCTCGACCGTGCCCATCGTGCAACTGGCCCTGTCGGGCCCCGGTTTGAGCGAGCAGCGCCTGGGCGATATTGGCCTTAACCAGGTGCGCCTGATGCTCACCACCGTGCCCGGTGCGGCGCTGCCATACCCCTTTGGCGGCAAGAGCCGCCAGGTGCAGATCGACCTTGATTCGGCGCGCATGCAGGCGCGCGGCCTGTCAGCGCAAGACGTCGCCACCGCGCTGGCCACGCAGAACCTGATCACGCCGGTGGGCACGCAGAAGATCGGCAGCTACGAATTCAACCTGCAACTGAACAACGCACCGTCGGATTTCCATGACCTGGAAAACCTGCCGATCAAAACCGCCGACGGCACCACCGTGTTGATCCGCGATGTGGCTACCGTGCGCGACGGCAACCCGCCGCAAACCAACATCGTGCACGTGAACGGCAACCGCTCGGTGCTGCTGCCGGTGCTCAAGACCGGCTCGGCCTCGACCTTGGGCGTGATCGCCGGGATCAAGGAAAAGCTCGCGGACAACAAGGCCGCCTTGCCGCCTGACCTGAACATCGACCTGATTGGCGACCAGTCACTGTTCGTGCGCTCGGCGATCAGCGGCGTGGCCCGTGAAGGTTTGATCGCGGCGGCGCTGACCAGCCTGATGATCCTGCTGTTCCTTGGCAGCTGGCGTTCGACGGTGATCATCGCCACGTCGATTCCGTTGGCGATCCTGGCTTCGATTGCCACGCTTTCGGCCCTCGGCGAAACCCTCAATATCATGACCCTCGGCGGCCTGGCGCTGGCAGTCGGCATCCTGGTGGACGACGCCACGGTGACCATCGAGAACATCAACTGGCACCTGGAGCAGGGCAAGCCGGTGGAGACCGCTATCCTCGACGGCGCGGCGCAAATCGTCACGCCGGCGTTCGTTTCGCTGCTGTGTATCTGCATCGTGTTTGTGCCGATGTTCTTCCTCGACGGCGTGGCGCGCTTTCTGTTCGTGCCGATGGCCGAAGCGGTGATTTTCGCCATGATCGCCTCGTTCATCCTGTCGCGTACGCTGGTGCCGACCCTCGCTAACTACCTGCTCAAACCGCATGGGCACGCTGAGGACGGGCACGCGCCATCGCGCAACCCGCTGGTGAATTTCCAGCGCGGTTTCGAACGGCGTTTTGAAGGGTTTCGCGAGCGCTACCACAGCGTGTTGGACAGTGCCTTGCACCATCGCCGCACAGTGGTGATCGGCCTGCTGGCGTTTGTTGCGGTGTCGTTTGCGCTGGTGCCGTTCCTGGGGCGCAACTTCTTCCCCGAGGTCGATTCCGGGCTGATCCTGCTGCACGTGCGTGCCCCGGTGGGCACACGGGTGGAAAGCAACGCGCATTTGATCGCCGACATCGAAAACGCGATCCGGCGCAAAGTCCCGGCCAATGAGCTCAAGGCGTTGGTCGACAATATCGGCCTGTCCATCAGCGGTATCAACGTGGTGTACAACAACACCGGCACCGTGGGTTCCCAAGACAGCGACATTCAGATCAGCCTCAATGAAGGCCACCGCCCGACGGCGGAATACATGCGCATATTGCGTGAAACCCTGCCACGCGAGTTCCCCAGTGCGGTGTTCTCGTTCCCGGCATCGGACATCGTCGGGCAGATTCTCAACTTCGGCTCGTCGGCGCCGATTGACCTGCAAATCACCGGCAATAACCTGGCGGGCAACTTCACTTACGCAAGCGCGTTGCTGCGCGATATTCGCCGCGTGCCGGGCGTGGTCGATGCGCGTATCCAGCAGTCGCGGCAACTGCCGACGTTCAATATCGACGTGGACCGCACCCGTGCGCAATTGGTCGGCCTTACCGAGCGTGACGTGACCAACAGCCTGGTGGTCAACCTCGCCGGTTCCAGCCAGGTGGCGCCGACCTTTTGGTTGAACCCGGCCAACGGGATCTCTTACCCGATCGTCATGCAAACCCCGCAGTACAGCCTTGAAAGCCTGGCGGCGCTGCACAACCTGCCGTTGAGTGGCAGCAGCGGGGCGGCCACCGACCAGACGTTGGGCGGCCTGGCGAATATCCAGCGCAGCCACAGTAATTCGGTGTTCACCCAATCGGATATCCAGCCGGTGGTCGAAGTGCTGACGGCGATCCAGGACCGCGACCTCGGTGGCGTTGCCGCCGATATCCAGAAGATCACCGCCGCCCACGCCGGTGAAGTGCCGACCGGCTCCAAGGTCATCCTGCAAGGCCAGGTGCAGACCATGAACGCGGCGTTCAGTGGCTTGCTGTTCGGCCTGCTCGGCGCAGTGGTGCTGATCTACTTGCTGATCGTGGTCAACTTCCAATCCTGGGCCGACCCGTTTGTGATCATCACCGCATTGCCGGCGGCACTTGCAGGCATTGTGTGGATGCTGTTTGTCACCCACACGCCGCTGTCGGTGCCGGCGCTGACCGGGGCGATCATGTGCATGGGGGTGGCCACTGCCAATGCCATTCTGGTGGTGAGCTTCTGTCGCGAACGCCTGGCGGTGCACGGCGATGCGGTGCAGGCCGCGCTCGAAGCCGGCTTCACCCGGCTGCGGCCGGTGTTGATGACGGCCATTTCGATGATCATCGGCATGGCGCCCATGGCCTTGGGCCTGGGCGAGGGCGGCGAGCAGAACGCGCCACTTGGCCGTGCGGTGATCGGCGGCCTGGCCTTTGCCACCATTGCCACGTTGATTCTGGTTCCGTTGATTTTCAGTCTTGTCCACGGGCGTCGCCAGCACGCCACGCGTGCGACCACCGTTACCCAAGGGGTTTGACATGTCCGTTTCCGTTTCTAAATCCAAGTCTTCCCGTGGCCTGTTGTGGCTGATCGGGGGCGCGGCCGTGGTGGTTGTCATCGTCGGTGTCGGCATCGGCGTGCGCGCCAGTGAATCGCGCGACCTCAAGACCTGGACCGACGCCCAGGCGCTGCCCAGCGTCAACCTGATCAAACCGGTGGTGCAAGCCCAGGGCCCGGTGCTCAACTTGCCGGGGCGGATGGAGGCGTATTCACGCGCGTCGATCTTTGCGCGGGTCAACGGCTACTTGAAATCCTGGAATGTCGACATCGGCACCCGCGTCAAAGCCGGGCAAGTGTTGGCGGAAATCGACACCCCGGAACTCGACCAGCAACTGCTGCAGGCCCGTGCCACGTTGGCCTCGGCCCAAGCCGATGAGCACCTCGCCGACACCACCGCCAAACGCTGGCAGGCCATGCTGGCGAACGACTCGGTGTCGCGCCAGGACGTGGACGAGCGCACCGGCGACCTGACCGCCAAGCAGGCCAAAGTGGCGGCGGCCAAGGCCAATGTCGACCAGCTGGTCGCAACCAAGGGCTTCCAGCATCTGGTCGCGCCGTTTGCCGGTGTGGTCACCGCGCGCAGCACTGACGTAGGCGCGTTGATCAGCGCCGGCGGCACCGCCGGCAAAGAGCTGTTTGCGGTGGCCGACGTCAGCCGCCTGCGCGTGTATGTGCAGGTGCCGCAAACCTTCTCGCCACAGATTCGCGAAGGCACCACCGCGCGCCTCAGCGTGCCGGAGTACCGCGGCGAAACCTTTACCGGCAAAGTGATTGCCACCGCCGACGCGGTCAACGCCGCCTCTGGCAGCACGCTCGTGCAACTGCTGGTGGACAACCCCGGTGGCCGCTTGCTGCCCGGCGGCTACACCAGCGTGCAGTTTGACCTGCCGGTGCAGGCCGACGTCATCCGCGTGCCGTCCAGCGCTTTGGTGTTCGATGACAAGGGCATGCGCGTCGCGACCCTGGACGCCAACAACCATGTGCACTTCAAGAACGTCAGCATCGCCCGCGATTTCGGTGACAGCGTTGAAATCGCCAGTGGCCTGCAGGCCGCCGACCGCGTGATCGACACGCCGCCCGATGGCCTGGCTGATGATGATTCGGTGCAACTGGCTGTCGCCGCCACTGAGGTCAAACCCCATGGCTAAGCGCAATGTGCTGGGCCTTATCGCCACGTTGAGTTTGGGCGCCTGCTCGTTGGCGCCACCGCTGAACGTGCCGCAAACACCGATGGCCGCGCAGTTTCACACCCAAGGCCCGTGGACGGTCGGCACGCCGAACGATCAGGCCAACCGGGATGGCTGGTGGCGCGTGTACAACGACCCGCAACTGGATGCGATGCAGCAGCAGTTGCTGAAAAACAACGCCGACCTGAGCGCCGCGCTCGCGCATTACCAGCAGTCTCAAGGGCTCCTGGCTCAGGACCGTTCGGGGCTGTTCCCGAAGATCTCGGCCATTGGCAACGGCCAGCGCATTCGCCAGTCAGACACCAAACCGCTGCGCTCGGCCACTTCACCGGATGTCTACAACTCCGCGACCCTGGGCCTGGAAGTCGACTATGAAGTCGACCTGTGGGGCCGCGTGCGCGACACCGTGGCAGCCGGCACCAGCGATTCGGATGCGGCCAGGGCAGATCTGGCGTCGGTACGCCTGAGCCTGCAGGCGCAATTGGCCGACGGCTACATCCGCCTGCGCGGCATCGACTGGCAGAACCAGTTGCTGGAGCAGACGCGCGACGCTTACGCCAGGGCCCTTGGCCTGACCGAAGGTTTGCATGGCGGTGGTATCGTCTCCGGCCTGGATGTGGCGCGGGCGCGTACGCAGTTGTCGACGGTCAAGTCGCAGTTGAACCAGAGCCAGGTGCAGCGGGCGCTGCTGGAGCATTCGATAGCGGCGATGCTCGGTGAGTCGGCTTCCACTTATAGCGTCGCCGTGAACGTGGCGCCGATTGTCTTGCCGAATGTGCCGACCGGCGTGCCTTCCAGCCTGTTGCAGCGCCGGCCGGATATTGCGGCGGCCGAGCGTCGCATCGCTGCGGCCAATGCGCGGATTGGCGTCGCCAAGGCGGCGTGGTTCCCGCAGATCACGCTGAGCGCCCAAGGCGGTTATCAGAGTGACGAGTTTGCCCGCTTGCTCAGCGCGCCCAACCTGTTCTGGGCCATCGGCCCGTCGCTGGTAGGAACTCTGTTTGATGGCGGTGCGCGTCAGGCCCAGGTGGATATCGCCAAGGCCGCCACCGATGAAGCAGCGGCCAAATACCGGGGCGTGGTGTTGGGTGCGTTCGAGCAGGTGGAGGACAACCTGTCGCAAATCGCCGGACTGGGCGCTGCGCTGGATGATCAGCGCGATGCGGCGGCGGCGGCGCAATACGCCGAAGACCTTTCCACCTCGCGTTATCGCCAGGGCGCCGTGGCTTATCTGGATGTGGTGACCGCCCAAGTGGCGGCGCTGGAAGCCAAGCGCAGCGTGTTGCAATTGCAAACCCAGCAGTTGAGCGCCAATGTGGGCCTGATCAAGGCGCTGGGCGGCGGATGGAACGTGGCTCAATTGGCTGCGTCGACCCCTAATGAAACCAAGGAGAAGTGAGCATGACCGAGTACGTACCCCCGAAAGTCTGGACCTGGGACACTGAAAGCGGCGGCACCTTTGCCAGTATCAACCGGCCTATCGCCGGTGCGACCCACGAGCAGGAATTGCCGGTTGGCAAGCACCCGTTGCAGCTGTATTCACTGGCCACGCCCAATGGTCAGAAGGTCACGATCCTGCTGGAAGAGCTGTTGGCCCTGGGGCATACCGGCGCGGAATACGACGCCTGGCTGATCAAGATCGGTGACGGTGATCAGTTTGGCAGCGGGTTTGTGGCGGTGAACCCGAATTCGAAGATCCCGGCGTTGCTGGATCGCAGTGGGGATACGCCGATTCGGGTGTTCGAATCGGGGGCGATATTGCAGTACCTGGCGCAGAAGTTTGGGGCGTTTTTCCCGACTGAGCCGGCGGCGCGTGCGGAGTGTTTGTCGTGGTTGTTCTGGCAGATGGGCAGTGCGCCGTACCTGGGCGGTGGGTTTGGGCACTTTTATGCGTATGCGCCGAGCAAGATGGAGTACCCGATCAATCGGTTCGCTATGGAGACCAAGCGCCAGCTGGATGTGCTGGATCAGCGGTTGGCGGTGAGTGAGTACATTGCCGGGGATGAGTACACCATTGCTGATATTGCGATCTGGCCTTGGTATGGCGGGTTGGTCAAAGGCCGGTTGTATGGGGATTCGGCGCAGTTTTTGTCGGTGCATGAGTACAAGCATGTGTTGCGTTGGGCGGACGCGATTGAGGCGCGGCCGGCAGTGCAGCGGGGGCGGCGGGTGAATCGGGTTTCCGGGGAGGTTTCGGAGCAGCTGCGTGAGCGGCATGATGCGAGTGATTTGGACTGACTTTTTTTTGGGGAGGGAGTACATATCCGTTGCTGCGGTAACGGCGGCTTAGGGTTCCGCTCTTACAGCGGGTCACTTTTGGCAAACGCCCCAAAAGTAACCAAAAGGTCTTTGCCCCACCACTCGGCACCTCGCTTAGGCTCGGTGTGCCCTCACTCCGGCTTGAATCCGTGGGCCGCCGCGACGGGCCATCCATGGCCCAACACGGCTAACCCGGCGTCCTGCCGGGTTACCCACGGATTCAAACCTGCGTTCGGCCAGCGTGGTTGACGGGGCCTGTCAGATCAAAAGCAAGATCAAGAGCAGAGCACGGCGGCCTAGTAGCCGACCTGAGTGGTTGAAGCAAAAGCGGATCAACAGCACAGCAGCACATCTGTATCTGATGCACTGCGATCCAAATGTGGGAGCGGGCTTGCCCGCGAAGGCGGTGGTTCAGTCAGCTCATGTATCACTGGCCCACCGCCTTCGCGAGCAAGCCCGCTCCCACAGTTTGACCGAGTGCAGCTGCCAGCATCGCACTGCTTGGCTTTTCTGTGGGAGCTGGCTTGCCTGCGATGCAGGCACCTCGGTCTATCAGGCACACCCAGTTGATGCCTTCGCAGGCAAGCCAGCTCCTACCTTTGATTGAGTTCAGCCTTCAAGATCAGGTCGGCTGTCAGGCCGCCTCGCTTGCGCTTTTGATCTAACCACTCAGGTCGGCTACCAGGCCGCCGTGCTGTAGATCTTGATCTTGATCTTAGGCGCCCCGTTAAACCACGCTGGCCGGAGTGAGGGCACACCGAGCCCAGGCGAGGTGCCGAGTGGTGGGGCAAGAGCCCTTTGGTTACTTTGGGGCTTTTCCAAAGTGACCCGCCGTAAGGGCGGAACCGATATCCGCCATCACCCAGCTAACGGATATGCCCCCCCAAAGAGCCGCCAACTCAATTCCCCCCAGAGCGCCCAACTACCCAGACCCAAGAACCCGATAAAACCCACCTCAACCCCCACTAACAACGCGGAAAAATCCCCAGCGAATCAAGCGGCCAACCTCAGGCCTGCACAGACGCCACCTGCTTCCAATCCAGCGCAAACCGCGCCAGGTACTTACGCAAACGGTCCGCGTCATTCGGTTGCGCCTTGGCCTGACGCGACACACCGAACAACCGGCGCCCCGCATCCGAGAGGCTGTCGGACTGCCGACACACCTCAATCACCGCCTTCAGTTGCACCTGATCAAACAGATCCAGCTCCGCCGGCAGTAAGGCTTGCCAATCAGCCTGCGGCGCAGACACCCCCCAGGCATAACGCAAACGCTGAATTTCCTCTTCAGCCTGCGCCTCATCAATACGCCCACTGTCCGCCAGCGTGGCCATGCGGGTGATCGAGGCCGACAACTCACGAAAGTTACCCAGCCAGGCGGCTTCGCTGGAGCAGGCAAACGCCAGGTAACGCCGCCGCGCCTCCAGGTTAAAACGCACGCGCCGGCCTTGCTCGCGGGCATGGCGCTCCAATTCGAAATCGATATTGGGTTCGATATCCTCACGCCGGCCCGCAAGGCCCGGCAGGTCAAAGGTCCACAGGTTGATCCGCGCGTAAAGGTCTTCGCGAAACAACCCTTGCGCCACCCGCTCGCGCAGGTCGCGGTGGGTGCCGGCGATGATCAGGAAGTCGCTGCCCACCTCTTGGTCGGCACCCAATGGGTAGAAGCGTTTTTCTTCGATGGCCTTGAGCAGCATCGCCTGCTCATCCAGCCCCAGTTCGCCGATTTCATCGAGAAACAGCATGCCGCCATCCGCCGCGCGCAGCAGGCCGTCGCGGGCATTTTGGGCGCCGGTGAAAGCGCCCTTGATGTGACCGAACAACGCCGACATCGCGCCATCGCCGCGCAATGTCGCGCAGTTCACTTCAACAAAACGCCCCTGGATTTGGTGGCGGCTGCGCTTGAGTGCGTAGATGCGCCGGGCGAGGAATGACTTGCCGGCACCGGTGGGGCCGATCAGCAGCATCGGCGCCTTGGAGCGCACGGCCACGCGTTCGATCTGCTCGATGGAGTGGTTGAAAGCGCTATTGCGCGTGGCGATGCCTGACTTGAGAAACGCCAGGCCTTCCAGGCGCTTGTGGGCAAAGCGCGACGCGATGCGGTCGTAGCGCGACAGGTCGAGGTCGATCAGCGTGTGCGTGCCGGTGGCGGGCGCGGTGTCGTCACGGCGGCGGGCCGGTGCGGTTTGGATCAGGCGCGCCGGCAGGTTGCGCGCCTCGGTCAGCAGGAACCAGCAAATCTGCGCCACGTGCGTGCCGGTGGTGATGTGGACCAGGTAGTCCTCGTGCTCGGTGTTAAAGGCATAGTCGGTGGTGAAATCGTGCAGCGCGGCATAGACCTCTTCGAAATCCCACGGGTTTTGCAGCGGCATCGCGTGCAGGCGCACCTCGGTGTGCGGGGAGATCTGCAGGATGTCGGCGCGCACCCGTTCGGCGAGGCTGACGTCGCGGGCATCGACGTCGTGGATCAGCTCCAGACGATCAATCAGTACATCGGCCTGCTGGCACAGACCGACGCTGGGGCGCCAGTGGTTCCAGCGGTTGGCGCCTTTGCCGACGCGGTCCAGCTTTGACCCGATAAACCCGATGGCGACGGTGCGCTTGTGCTTCATGGCTAGACCAAAATATAAGTGACGATAAGCAAGGATATGAATTGGCAAAGATGCTTGCCATCGATTTTCGGCGTTTAAATTCCATACCGGATGAATATCTATACAAAACAATGAGATAAAGATTTTATCTGGGTTTCGTAAAAAACTGGCACGCCCGCTGCTATAGCCTGTTCAACGCCGCGATGACGGCTTTCCAAAAAAAGAATCGAGATCATGCAAGAGAAAACCTACCAACTGCTGGAAGTGGCCAACGGCAAGCCGATCAAACTCTGGACCCAAGGTGTGCCGGTTGAGCCTGAAGCCCGCCAGCAGTTGATGAACACCGCCAAGATGCCGTTTATCTTCAAGCACCTCGCGGTGATGCCGGATGTGCACCTGGGCAAGGGTTCGACCATCGGCAGCGTAATCCCCACGGTGGGCGCGATAATCCCGGCGGCGGTGGGCGTGGACATCGGCTGCGGGATGATTGCCGCGCGCACCACGCTGACCGCCAGCGATTTGCCCGACAACCTCCACGGGCTGCGTTGTGCCATCGAGGCCGCCGTGCCCCATGGTCGTACCCGCAGCCGTAAAGGACGTGACAAAGGCGCCTGGGAGGACGTGCCGGCCCAGGCCGATCAGGTATGGGCGACGCTGCACCCCGGGTTCAAGGCAATTACCGATAAGTACCCGCAGCTTGAGCACAGCAACAACCGCCAGCATTTGGGCACGCTCGGCACGGGTAACCACTTTGTCGAGGTGTGCCTGGATGAAGCCAACCGTGTCTGGTTCATGTTGCACAGCGGTTCGCGCGGCGTGGGCAACGCCATCGGCAACCTGTTTATCCAGTTGGCGCAGGCGGACATGCGCCAGCACCTGGCCAATTTGCCGGACCGCGACCTGGCCTATTTCGAAGAGGGCAGCCAGCACTTCGATGACTATGTGCAAGCCGTGGGCTGGGCGCAGGATTTTGCCCGGCAGAACCGCGAATTGATGATGCGCGCGGTGGTTCAGGCCACGCGCCAGGTGATCAGCAAGCCGTTTGAGGTGGTGCTGGAAGGAGTGAACTGCCATCACAACTACGTGCAAAAAGAGCGGCACTTTGGTGAAGAGATCCTGGTGACGCGCAAAGGCGCGGTGTCGGCGAAGAAGGGCGAGCTGGGGATTATTCCGGGTTCCATGGGCGCAAAAAGTTTCATCGTGCGCGGCCTGGGCAACGAAGAGTCGTTCTGCTCGTGCAGCCACGGCGCCGGCCGCACCATGAGCCGCACCAAAGCGAAAAACACCTTCACGGTGGCCGACCAGATCCGCGCCACGGCCCACGTGGAGTGCCGCAAGGACGCCGATGTGATCGACGAAATTCCGATGGCCTACAAGGACATCGACGCCGTCATGCATGCCCAGCGCGAGCTGGTTGAAGTGCTGCACACCCTGCGTCAGGTGGTGTGCGTAAAAGGTTAAGAGGAGCACAACGATGGAAAGGGAAGAACGTCACCCACTCAGCGACGCCATGCGCGCGCGGGTGCTGGATGAGTTGGAACGCATAGAGCGCGAGCGCAACGTGAGCGTGCTGTATGCCTGTGAGTCGGGCAGTCGCGCCTGGGGGTTTGCGTCTACCGACAGCGATTACGACGTGCGCTTTGTCTACGTGGAAAAGCCTGATTGGTTTATGCAGGTGGATGCGCCGCGGGATGTGATCGAGCGCCCGCTGGATGACGAGCTGGATGTCAGCGGATGGGAGCTGCGCAAGACCTTGGGGCTGTTGCGCAAGTCCAACCCTACGTTGCTGGAGTGGCTGGATTCGCCCCTGGTGTATCGCCAGGAAACTGAGGCGACGGCGCAATTGCGGGCCTTGGCCGAAACGTTCTACAGCCCGCCGGCGGCGCGTAATCACTACTTGTCGATGGCCAGGAAGAATTTTCGTGGTTACCTGCAAGGCGAGGAGGTGCGGTTCAAGAAGTACTTCTACGTGCTGAGGCCGTTGCTGGCAGTGCGTTGGATCGACCTGGGCCTGGGACGCCCGCCGATGACGTTCGCCGACTTGCTTGGCACGGTGGATGACCCGCAACTGCTCGACGAAGTGGCAACGCTGCTGGCCCTCAAGCGCAATGCCGGCGAAGCCGCTTATGGACCACGGCGCCCGGCGCTGCACGCATTTATCCTGCGTGAGCTGGAACGCGAAGTGCCGGTTTTGCCACGCACGCAAGCAGACGCAAAGCGCCTGGATCATTACCTTCGACACACGGTTAACCGCTACGCATAAGGACGAACATGAAACAGGACGTGATTGAACTCGACGGCGCCATTGGCGGTGGCCAGGTGTTGCGCAGTGGCTTGAGCCTGGCAATGGTGACCGGGCTGACGTTGCGCATCAAAAACATCCGCGCCAGGCGCAGTCGGCCAGGCTTGATGCGCCAACACCTGACCGCCGTGCTGGCCGCCGCCCACGTGTGTGGCGCCACGGTGCAAGGGGCTGAGCTGGGCTCGCAGAACCTGCTGTTCGAACCCGGGCCGATACAAGGCGGCGAGTACCGCTTTGCGATCGGCACGGCCGGCAGCTGCACCCTGGTGCTGCAGACGTTGCTACCGGCGCTGTTGCGCGCGCCAACCGCCAGCCGCGTGACGATCAGCGGCGGCACCCATAACCCGCTGGCGCCGCCGGTGGACTTTTTGCAGCGGGCCTGGCTGCCGCTGTTGCGGCGCATGGGGGCGCGCGTGGAGTTGAACCTCACACGCCATGGTTTCGTCCCGGCGGGCGGCGGCGAAGTGGAGGCGTTTATCCAGCCATCGGACCTGCAGGCGTTGCAGCTGATGCAGCGCGGCAAGCTGCTGGAAAAACGCGCCATCGTCCTGAATGCCGGCCTGGCGGATCAGGTGAGTGAGCGTGAATTCAAGCGCGTCCGCCAGCGCCTGGGGTTTACCGAGGCGCAGCTGTTCCCGGTAGACATTGACCCGCAGCAAGGACCGGGCAATGTGCTGATGCTGGAATACGTCCACGCGCAGGTCACCGAAGTATTCAGTGCGTTCGGCATGACCACCGTGCGAGCCGAGGCCGTGGCCGATGAGGCCATCAACCAGGCGATGGAGTGGCAGGGCACCGACACCGCGGTGGGTGAGCACCTGGCGGATCAACTGCTGTTGCCGATGGCGTTGGCCGGCGGCGGACGTTTTACCACGCCACACATGAGCGAGCACTTGCACAGCAATATGACGGTAATTCAACGCTTCCTGCCGGTGGTGATCGAAAGCCGTGTGCGCGAGGAGGGCGGGTTGCTGGTCGAGTGTCGCGGGGTCTGATCTGCTAACCTGCGCGGGTCAAAACCGCCCTTAGCCTGTGGATGTTCATCATGAATACGTGCCCCGTTCAGCCACCCCTTGAACCGCAGTCCGTTTGCCACCCCATCACCAGCAGCGCGATTTTCATGGTCGCCACCCTGACGCCCGGCAATCTCGACACTGTGCGAGGCTGGTGCGGTGACATTGCCGGGCTGGTGCGTTCGGTCGGCAAGCGCGTACCGGCAGGCAACCTGACCTGCGTCTGCGGGTTTGGCTCGGATGCCTGGGACCGGCTGTTCGGCGCCCCACGCCCGGCGGCGTTGCATCCATTTCGCGAGTTTGGTGTGCAAGGGCGCAAGGCCGTCTCGACCCCTGGCGACATCCTGCTGCACATCCGTGCCGAGCAGATGGACCTGTGCTTCGAGTTGGCCACCCAACTGATGGCGGCCCTGGGCGACAGCGTCCAGGTCGTGGATGAGGTCCAGGGTTTTCGCTACTTCGATATGCGCAGCATCATCGGCTTTGTCGATGGCACCGAGAACCCGGTGGGGCGCAAGGCGGTGGGTTTCACAATCGTCGGCGACGAAGACCGCGAATTCGAAGGTGGCAGCTACGTGCTGGTGCAGAAATACCTGCACAACATGGCGGCCTGGAACGACCTGACCGTGGAAGCGCAGGAGAAGGTGATCGGGCGTACCAAGCTGGCGGACATCGAACTGGATGAAGAGACCAAACCGAGCAACTCACACAGCGCGTTGACCGTTATCACCGACGAGCACGGTGAAGAGGTGAAGATCCTGCGCGACAACATGCCCTTTGGCCGCCCGGGCGCCGGTGAGTTCGGCACCTACTTTATCGGCTACGCGCGCTCGCCGAAGCCGCTGGAGCAGATGCTGGAAAACATGTTTGTCGGCCGCCCCGTGGGTAATTACGACCGCTTGCTGGACTTCAGCACGGCGGTCACCGGCGGCCTGTTTTTCGTGCCCTCGGCCGACCTGCTCGAAGCGTTGGCCGACCGCCAGCCCGGGGCTTAGCTCGGCACGGTTTAACTCAAGAAGCCGGTGCTGACCGCCACGATCAGGAAAATCCCCAGCAGCGCGCGGTAGATCACGAACGGCCAGGTGGAGAACCGCTCCAGGAACTTCATCAGGCCCCAGATGGCAAAGAATGCCGAGACGCTGGCGACCACCAGCCCAAAGATCAAGTGCGACCAGGCGTGGGCGGGCATGTCGGCGTGCAGCAGCACCCACAGTTCTTTCAAACCGGCGAGGGCGATGGCCGGCAGGCCCAGCAGGAAGGAAAAGCGCGCAGCTTCTTCACGCTTGAAGTTCAGGAACAGCGCGGCGGTGAGTGTCGAACCGGAGCGCGACACCCCAGGAATCAGCGCGCCAATCTGCGCGATACCGACAATCAGCGCATCGCGCAGACGCATTTCGCTCATCTCACGGGTGTGGCGCGCGCGCACTTCGGCCACTGCCAGCAATACCGCCATCACCACACAGGCAATCCCGATCACCATCAGGCCGCGTAGCGGCGAGTTGCAGGTATTCAAGGTCGAAGACAGCGCCAGGCCGGCAATCCCAATCGGGATAGTGGCCAACACAATCGCCACGGCCAGTTTGAACCACCGGTCGTTGTAGTCGCCGCGGCGCACCGCGCTGATGCTGCCGGTGGTCACCTGGCGCACGTCACGCCAGAAATAACTGACCACCGCCGCCAGCGCCGCCAACTGCATGGCCGCGGAAAACGCCGAGCCCGGGTCTTGCCAGCCGAGCAGGGCGGGCACCACTCGCATATGGGCTGTGGACGACACCGGCAACAGCTCGGTAATGCCCTGGATTACGCCCAGGATAAAGATCTGCAGGTAGTCCAGGGAGGCAAAGCCCACATCCAGGCCGGCGGAACAGACGTTTGTCAAAATACGTGTCCTTGAAAAAAGGGGCTTTTGAAGAATCAGTGGGCGAAGTTTATTCTAAATGTTTCAGGATATTGGACGCGGAAAAGCAAATTCGCAATCGGTTCAGCAAACAGAAAGGTTATGCAATGTATTGGCGTGTGTATCACTTTTGTGAACAATGGGGCCTTGCGTATTTTCACCGAGAGCCCAATGCCTGAAAC
Organism: Pseudomonas sp. LBUM920; assembly: GCF_003852315.1. NCBI lineage: Bacteria > Pseudomonadati > Pseudomonadota > Gammaproteobacteria > Pseudomonadales > Pseudomonadaceae > Pseudomonas > Pseudomonas edsoni (SeqCode). The sequence goes on along the minus strand of NZ_CP027762.1, from coordinate 3,830,599 downwards.
CACCGTCGAATTGATCCAGACCGGCCCCGATGCGTCTGAGCTGATCCGTAATCTTTACCAGTACTATGCCTATGAGTCGTCAGACTGGGAGCAGGAAGATGTGGAGTCGGATGGCCGTTTCTACATCCATGACGAGCACCTGACCCGCTACTGGCACGACCCGCAATGGAGCGCCAACCTGCTGCTGGTGGATGGCTACATCGCCGGTTTCCTGCTGATCGAAGGCAGCGAACTGCCGGGCATCGACGCGCTGGAACTGGCCGACCTGTTCATCCTCAAGCGCTACCGCCGCAAGGGCATTGGCCGCGCTATCGCCACCCAAGTGCTGCGCAGTGGCGAGGCCAATTGGCTGGTGCGGTTCTACGATCAGGATGAAGTGTCGCAGGCGTTCTGGCGCGCGGTGCTCGATGACCTGCCGCGCCCGGTGCAGATGCTTGAGCTGGATGACGATCCGCAGTTGGTCAGTTATTTGATTACGCGGGCCGCGCTGCATTAAACACGATGTTGAACTTAGCCGGGCACGGCCGCACTTGAACTCGTCGGCCGGTTTCGCCCTGAATGGCACACGCCCAAGAGCGTCGCATCTGCTCTATTCGCAGTGCGTTTTGCTTGAATATCCGAAGTGCACGGTGACCAGCCCTGACCGGGATACGGGTAAACAACCTAAAAGCCAAAGCCCTGATCACTGCCGCTAGGCACCCGCGTTGAACAACACTTGCTGCATCGCTTGCGGCGGCTGCCCGAATGCGCGCAGAAACGCCTGGCGCATGCGCTCGCGGTCACCGAAGCCGGTTTCGCGGGCCACCACTTCGACCGGGTGACGGCTGGTTTCCATCATCGCCCGGGCAGCTTCCACCCGCAGCGACTCGATGGCCTTGGCCGGCGTTTGGCCGGTTTCTTCGCGGAATACTCGGCTGAATTGACGTGGGCTCAGCCGGGCCACCTCGGCCAAGGCTTCCACCGACAGGTCATGGGTCAGGTTTTCGCGCGCGTAGGCCAGGGCCAGTTGCACGCGGTCGGATTTGGGGTCCAGTTCCAGCAACGCCGACAATTGCGATTGCTCACTGCCGCGGCGCTGGGCAATCACCAGCTTGCGGGCGATACGCCGGGCGAGGTCGCTGCCCAGATCGGCTTCCACCATGGCCAACGCCAGGTCGACTCCGGCGCTCATGCCGGCGCCGGTCCAGACCTGGCCGTCAACCACGAACAGTTTGTCTTCTTCGAGCTGAATATCCGGGTAGCGCTTGCGAAACGCCGGCGCGTGGATCCAGTGGGTGGTGGTGCGCTTGCCTTCGAGCAAGCCGGCTTCGGCCAGCACAAAAATGCCCATGCACAGCGAGGCCACGCGCCGCGACTGGGCAGAGGCGGCTTTGACCAATTCCAGCAGGTTGGCCTCGGGCAGGCGAAATTCCAGGTAGCCGCTGACGATCAGCGTGTCATAACCCTGTGGCCGAATTTGGCTGGTATTCACCGAAAAGCCCTGGGAGGTCATGACGGCGCCGCCGCTCTCCGAGACCAGATGAAACTCATAAGCCGGCTCACCGCGCAGCAGGTTCGCGCACTCGAACACCGAACCCAGGCTGAGGCTCAGGGACTGGAAATTCGGGTAAACCATCAGCGCAACGCTGTGCATCGTCATTCTCCAAAGGGCGCGGGAGAGGGGATTGTCGGCGGGTGCCAGGCAAACGGCAACCGACTTTGTGCCATGTCCGAAATCCTTGCGGATATGACATTGTTGAAGCTTTTCTCGACGCCTAACATCCCCTCAACGAACTAGACGACTGGTCTAATCGGGACGGGATAAATAATGACTAACGCGACTAACAGTACAAGGCAGACCATTCTGGATACGGCGCAATTGATTGTGAGCCGCAAAGGATTTTCTGCGGTGGGGTTGAACGAAATACTTCAAGCCGCCGATGTACCCAAAGGTTCGTTTTATCACTACTTCCATTCCAAAGATGCATTTGGCGTGGTCTTGCTCGATACCTATTTCGACCAATACCTCAAAGGCATGGAGCAACTGTTCCAGCAACCCGGACTGTCCTGGGCCGCCAGGTTGATGCGCTATTGGCACACCTGGATCGACAACCAGACCGGCTGCTCCGACGCGGGCAAATGCCTTGCCGTCAAACTCGGTGCCGAGGTGTCAGACCTTTCAGAGCCAATGCGTTTGTCCCTGCAGCGCGGCACCACTCGCACCATCGCCTTGCTGGCCGAGGCCTTGCAGCACGGCATCCAGGACGGCTCGCTGGCGGTTCGGCAACACCCCGACAGCCTGGCTCGGCGCTTGTATGCGCTGTGGTTGGGGACCAGCGTCATGAGCAAGATCACCCGAACATCCGCGCCTTTTGACGAGGCGCTGCTGCTGACCCGACAGTTATTGGGTTGCCCTGAACCTGCTGATGCATACACCTACTGAAACCATCGATCGAGGCACTGGAAAATGAAAGTATTAATGGTACTGACCTCTCACGACCAGCTTGGCAATACCGGTCGTAAAACCGGCTTCTGGCTCGAAGAATTTGCGGCGCCCTATTACACCTTCAAAGACGCCGGTGCCGAGCTGGTCCTGGCATCCCCGGCCGGCGGCCAACCACCGCTGGACCCGGTCAGCGATCAGCCGGATGCACAGACCGAGCAAACCCGTCGTTTCGCTGGCGACCCGGCAGCCCAACAGGCCCTGGCCAACACCGTCAAGCTGGACACGGTCAACGCCGACGACTTCGACACCGTGTTCTACCCAGGCGGTCATGGCCCGTTGTGGGACTTGGCCGAATCGCAAACGTCGATCGCACTGATCGAGGCCTTTGAGCGTGCCGGCAAGCCGATCGGTTTTGTCTGCCATGCACCGGGCGCTCTGCGTCATGTCAAGGCCGTGAATGGCGAGCCGCTGGTCAAGGGCCGTCGCGTTACCGGCTTCTCCAATGCTGAAGAAGCTGCGGTTGGCCTGACCGATGTGGTGCCGTTCCTGATTGAAGATGATTTCAAGGCGCTCGGCGGCCACTATGAAAAGGGCGCTGACTGGCAGTCTTTTGTGCTCGAAGACGGCTTGCTGGTGACCGGGCAGAATCCTGCCAGTTCCAGTGCCGTGGCCGAGGCCCTGCTCAAACTCACCGCCTGAATTAATCACACGCGTTATTGATTGGCGGCTCCTTGGAGCCGCCAATGCTTTGCTCGCCCTGAATTTGGAAGTTTCACATGACTCATCATTTAAATACCCCGGTAAAACTGGGGCATCACACGCTCAATAACCGAGTTGTCTTGCCGCCTCTGACGCGTCAACGCAGCGCGCAACCCGGCGATATCGCCACCGACCTGATGGCCGAGTATTACCGCCAGCGCGCCACGGCCGGTTTCATGATCAGCGAAGGCACGCAGATCGAACCGCGCGGCCAGGGTTACGCCTGGACGCCGGGTATCTACAGCCCGGCGCAAATCGACGGCTGGCGCAAAGTCACCGACGCCGTGCATGCCGAAGGCGGCGTGATCTTCGCCCAGCTGTGGCATGTGGGGCGTGTGTCCCATAACGCGCTGCAACCGGAGGGCGCTGCACCGGTCGCGCCGTCGGCCATTGCGGCGGAACAGGCGAAAGCCTTTATCGAAACCGGGCCCGGCGTCGGCGAGCTGATGCAGCCGCCCGTGCCGCGTGCCTTGAGCAGGCTGGAAATTGAAGAGTTGGTAGGGCACTACGCACAGGCGGCGCGTAATGCGTTGGACGCCGGTTTTGACGGGGTGGAAATCCACGCCGCGAATGGTTACCTGGTCAACCAGTTCATCTCCGCCCACGCCAACCAGCGTGACGATGAATACGGTGGTTCGCTGCACAACCGCCTGCGCTTTCTGCGCGAGATCGTCGAAGCCGTGACCGCCGTGGTCGGCCCGCAGCGCCTGGGTGTGCGTTTTTCTCCGTTGTTCAGCGGCACGGACCAGGACCGCGTGTACATCGGCCTGGTCGAGGAAGATCCGCATCACACCTACATTGAAGCGATCAAGGTGCTCGAGGCATCGGGCATTGCCTATGTGTCTATCGCCGAGGCTGACTGGGACAACGCTCCCGACCTGCCCGAGACTTTCCGTCAGGCGGTGCGCAGCACGTTCAGCGGGCGCATCATCTACGCCGGTCGCTATACCGCTGAGCGCGGGGCAGCACTGGTGGAGGCGGGGCTGGCAGACTTGATTGCCTTCGGCCGTCCGTTCATTGCCAACCCGGACCTGCCGCAGCGACTGTTCAACGGCTGGCCGCTGAACCCGCTGCGGGCGCAGGGCATGTACGGCGGCTCGGAACAGGGCTACACCGATTACCCGGCGTTCGCCGAGTAACCATTCGATGCCCCGGCACAGCTGCGTTGTCGGGGCCGTCGAGCAGTAGCACGGCGGCGAAGGCGGCGGGGCAGGCGACAACAGGGTGACCCTGCCGCCGCCATCGCAGCCTCGCTGGCTCTACAGCTGCCACCGTTAATCTTCAGCAGGGCAGATGAGCGTCATTCCACACGCAATACGATCTTGCCAATGTGATCGCCGCCTTCCATCCGCGCATGGGCCTGGGCGGCGTCGGTGTATTCGTACACCTTGTCGATCATCGGCAGGCAGCGTCCGGCGGACAGCACCGGCCACACGTATTCGCGCAGTTGTTCGGCAATGGCAGCCTTTTCGTCCTTGGTGCGTGCGCGCAGCAAGGAGCCGGTGATGACTGCGCGCTTGCCGAGGATGGTCAGCAGGTCGACGTCATTGGCCTTGCCGCCGCCGAGGAAGCCCAGCATCACCAGGTGCCCGTCCATGGCCAGGGACTTGAGGTTATTGTTCAGGTACGAGGCGCCCATGATGTCGAGGATCACATTCACGCCCTTGTTGTCGGTCTTCTGCGCGATGACCTCGGCGAAGTCCTGCTCGCGGTAGTTGATCGGCTCGGCGCCCAGCTTGGCGATCGCCGCACATTTGTCGGCGCTGCCGGCGGTGGCGAACGCCTGGATACCGTATTCGCGGCACAGCATCAAAGCGGTGGTGCCGATGCCACTGGTGCCGCCGTGGATCAGCACGCGCTGGCCGGTATGAGCGTCACCCAGGCCAAACAGGTTGGCCCAGACGGTGAAAAAGGTTTCCGGCACGGCGGCGGCTTGAATCCAGTCCATGCCATCCGGAATCGGCAAGGCCTGGCTGGCAGGCACTGCACAAAATTGTGCATACCCACCGCCGTTGGTCAGGGCACACACCTTGTCACCCAGCGCGTACTCGCTGACACCTTCGCCCAATGCAACCACTTCACCGGCCACTTCCAAGCCTGGAATGGGGCTCATGCCGGGCTTCATCGGGTATTTGCCGGCGCGTTGCAACGCATCCGGGCGGTTGACGCCGGCTGCGTGCACGCGAATCAGGATTTCACCGGGACCTGCCACCGGCACATCGGCCCGGCGTGGTTGCAGGACCTCGGGGCCGCCAGGGGCGGTGATTTCGATCAGGGTCATTTCTTTTGGCAGTGACATGTGCGATTACCTGCAGCGATGAGCGTATGGGTTGGGACCGCGTCGGGCAGTCGCCGGTTCAGCCGCATCATACCGAGGGTCAGCGCCGGTCGAAAAAAAAGCCGGGCAAGCCCGGCAAAATAAGGAGAGGGTGATTCACTCGCTTCAGCGATTGAGGAACGCCAACAAGTCTTCGTTCAACTGCTGGGTGTGGGTGGCGGCAAAACCGTGCGGCGCATCCTTGTACACCTTCAGTTGCGCGCCCTTGATCATCGCGGCCGCGACTTTGCCGGTGGTTTCGAACGGCACGATCTGGTCGCCGTCACCGTGGATCACCAGGGTTGGCACCTCGATCTTGGCCATGTCCGGGCGGAAATCGGTCTCGGAGAACACGGTGACACAATCCACGGTCGATTTAAGCGACGCCAGCAGCGCGACCTGCAAGGTCTGCGTCAGCACGCCCTGGGAGACTTGCTGGCCCTTGTTGATGCCATAGAACGAGACATTGAAGTCGCTGATAAATTGCGCGCGATCCTTCAGCAGCCCGGCCTTGATGCCATCGAACACTGCGGTAGGCACGCCCTGCGGGTAATCCGGTTTTTGGCCGAAGATCGGCGTGACGGCGCCCAGCAGCACGAGGCCGGCCAAACGCGAGTTGCCGTGGCGAGCGATGTAGCGCGCCACATCGCCGCCGCCCATCGAGAAGCCCACCAGGGTCACGTCTTTAAGGTCCAGGTGTTCGATCAGTTGGGCGATATCGTCGGCGAAGGTGTCGTAGTCGTTACCGGTCCACGGTTGGTCCGAGCGGCCAAAACCCCGGCGGTCGAAGGCGATGGTGCGAAAGCCACGGCTGCTCAGGTATTCCATCTGGTATTCCCACATGTCGGCATCCAGTGGCCAGCCGTGGCTGAACAGCACGGGTTTACCGCTGCCCCAGTCCTTGAAATAGATCTGGGTACCGTCTTTGGCAACGAATGTGCTCATGGAAAACTCCTTGGGGGTCAGGGGGCAAAAGCTCAGTCTCACTATCGCGTTAAACCGGCTCAGGGGCTTGTACGGATGTGCTCGGTTGAACGCTTGCGCGTCTGCGTTGGTCCACTGACCTCTACCGTCAGTTCAACAGGTGAACCAAATGGCCAAGACTTACAGCTACGCCGCTCGGGATTCCAAGGATGCACTCAAGCCTTTTACCTTCGAGCGCCGCGCGCCGGGGGCGGACGACGTTCAGATCGATATTCTCTATTGCGGCGTGTGCCACTCCGACCTGCACACCGTGCGTAACGAATGGCACAACACCTTGTACCCGTCGGTGCCCGGCCACGAAATCGTCGGCCGCGTCACGGCAGTCGGTGCCAACGTGAAAAAATTCAAGGTCGGTGACCTGGCCGGTGTCGGTTGTATGGTCGACAGCTGCCAGCACTGCGCATCCTGCGCCGAGGGCGAGGAGCAATACTGCGAGAACGGGTTTACCGGCACCTACAACGGCCCGGTGTTCGGCGGCGAAAATACCTTTGGCGGCTACTCGGACAATATCGTGGTCAAGGAGAAGTTCGTGCTGCGCATCTCCCACGATGATGCGAACCTGGCGGCCGTGGCGCCGCTGCTGTGCGCCGGCATCACCACTTACTCGCCGCTGCACCACTGGAAGGTGGGGCCCGGCAAAAAAGTCGGGGTGGTCGGCCTCGGCGGGCTAGGGCATATGGCAGTGAAGATCGCGCATGCCATGGGCGCGCATGTCACGCTGTTCACCACCTCGCCGAACAAGCGCGAAGACGGCCTGCGCCTGGGTGCCGACCAAGTGGTGGTGTCGAAGGACCCGGACGAGATGGCCAAGGTCGTCAACAGCCTGGACTTCATCCTCAACACCGTTGCCGCGCCGCACGACCTCGATGCGTTCCTCAATCTGCTCAAGCGCGATGGCACCATGACGCTGGTCGGCGCCCCCGACAGCCCGCATCCGTCGCCGACGGTGTTCAACTTGATCTTCAAACGCCGCAGCCTGGCCGGTTCGTTGATTGGCGGTATCCAGGAAACCCAGGACATGCTGGACTTCTGCGCCAAGCACAAGATTGTCTCGGACATCGAGATGATCGACATCCAGGGCATCAACGAGGCGTACGAGCGGATGCTCAAGGGCGACGTGAAGTATCGCTTTGTGATTGATATGGAGAGCTTGAAGAAGGAAAGTCACGCGGCTTAAACGCTGCAGACCTGCTGTGGGAGCGGGCTCGCTCGCGAAGGCGCAGGGTCAGTCAAAAAATGCATCGACTGATTCGCCGCCTTCGCGGCAAGCCCGCTCCCACATTTGTTCAGTGCGAGCCGTTAAGCCGATAAATGCTCGTAGAGAATCGTCGCACCCACCAGCATCAACACCACGCCGCCGACCATTTCGGCGCGCTTGCCCACCACCGTGCCCAGCACCCGCCCGAGCATCATGCCGATGGTTACCATGGTCATGGTCGCCAGGCCGATGGCTGCCGACGCCACCAGAATATTCACATCAATGAAGGCAAGGCCCACACCGACGGCCATCGCATCAATGCTGGTCGCAAAGGCGGTGAGGGCCAGGATCATGAAGGAATGCTGGGTAGGCTTTTGCGCCTCCTCATCGTCCGCCTTGAGCCCGTTATAGATCATGTGCAAGCCCAGCGCGACCAGCAGGGTAAAGGCGATCCAGTGATCCCAGTCCTGCACCCAACGCGTGGCCGCATGGCCGATGGCCCAGCCGATCATCGGCGTAATGGCTTCGATCACACCAAAGATCAGGCCGGCGCGCAGTGCTTCGACCAGACGCGGTTTGTGCAGGCTGGAGCCTTTGCCGATGGCCGCCGCAAAGGCGTCCGTGGACATGGCCAGGGCGAGAAGAATCAGGGAAATAGGGTTCACGGTGAGGCTTCCAGTCGGGCTGTATGAGTCAACGACACAACCACACGCCCGACTTTAGGCATGGATGTGTCGCTGGTCTCACCAACCTCAACGGTGTTCGTACCACGGCAGGTTGCCGAATATGTTGATACGAACGCTTCTGAGCGGGTCAGAAGCCGGTTACTCCCCAACGAAGGGGCGCATCATAGACAGCCCAATATGAAAATTGCGTCAACGCCCTTCAAATACCGGTGGACGGCGCTCGGCGAACGCCGCCAGCCCTTCACCGAAATCAGCACTGGCGCACGCCTGGCGGCGCAGTTCGGCGATGTGCTCCATGGCTTGCACGGGCGGCCAGACCTTGTACCGACACGCCGTCGACCTGTTGCGCCAGGCCGATGCCACCCATGAGCTGTTGCGCCAGGACGCCGAGTACCCGCAGGGCAAGGTCTCGGTGGGCATGCCCTCGAGCACCGCGCGGATGCTCGCGATGCCGCTGGCACGCACGATTCGCAGCCGTTATCCGGGGATCAAACTGGAGCTGATCGACGCGCCAAGCGCCGACCTCGCAGGCCTGATCACCGTGGGGCGCGTGGCGCTGGCGGTCGAAGTTGATGGCGTGCCGACACGCGGCGTGGTGTCCCAGCGGTTATTCAGTGAAACCCTGTACCTGGTGGCATGGCCGGAATTTGAATTGCCGCAGACGTCGGTGAGCCTGCAGAGCCTCGCGCAGATGCCGTTGGTGTTGCCCTGCGCGCCCAACACCATTCGCAGCCGCGTGGAGTCCGCCATGCAGGAAGCGGGGCTGCCATTCGCCGTGGAGTTTGAAGCCAATTCCACTGATCTATTGTTCTCGGCGGTACAGGCGCGGCTTGGGGTAACCATCCTGCCGTGGGCGGCGGCGCACGTGGAGTTGGCGCAACAGTCGCTCAAGCTGGCGAGCATCGATCACCGCTTGTTCAGCCGCGAACTGTCGTTGTGCTGGCCGGATACGGCGGTGCACAGCAATGCCGTGCAGAAAGTCAAAGAGACGATTCTGGAATTGTTCGAAGCGTTTGAGCAGCAACAGGGCTGGGCGGCGGCTGGCTGATTGCGAACCGGCCGCCGCCGCCCCTTGGATCACTTGGGTTTTTGGGTGTCGAGTGCCGTTGCAATCACGCTGCCCATGGGCGTCGGTTTGGGCGACTGACGGTGCAGCACGGCATTCACGGCCCACTCTTCAAGGCGTACGCGGTCACGCTGGAACACCATCATGTGAGTCGAGCCGCCGAATTCGAAGTGACCGATTTCGGTGCCGCGTGTGATCTTCACCGGCGTGCTGCCTTCGTCGACGATAAACCCCGGTTCGATGATGCAGGTCGACACTTCAACCATGCCAATGCAGATCAGCGCCACGTACCCGCAGGTGGGGTGTTCGAAGATGAAAATGGCGCGCGCAGCCACATGGCCCAGATAGGGCTGCGACTCGGTGCCTTCCCACGTGCCCGGGCCTTCTTTCTGCGCCGGGCGTTGGGCGAAGTAGGTGCCAGGTTGCACCCACGAACGCAGCAGCGTGCCGTCCAGCGGCGCGTTCCAGCGGTGGTAGTGGGTGGCGGAAAGGAAACCCTGATACAGCTGCCCACCTTCAAAGTGCTTCGCCCAGTCACGTTGGCCGGCGAACAAGTCCAGCAGTGAGTAGTTGACGTCCTTGATCCAGAAGTCGCTTTCGAAGGCGATGTTGTTCTGGTATGCCCACGGCGTGGTTTCGCAGCCGATATCGACCTGCGTTTGCGCGTCGCCCTGGAACGGTCGGGCGCCGGGCACGAACTTGCGGATGAAAAACGCGTTCCAGGAATCGTAGCCGTAGCCAGGCTTTTTCGGGTCGCATTCCATCTGGTCCCATACACCGGCTGCCCAGGCGGCCTTGGAGATCCACGAGCCGGGTTTTTCCGGGTTGTTGATGTCGAGTTTGTCCAGGGATTGCGGGCTTTTGAGGTAGGCGTTCCAGGTGTTGAGCACGTTCTTGAATTGCTCATTGAAGGTGGTGTCATGGAACAGCGCAACGCCGGCTTCGGTGGCCATGGAAATCGCCAGGAAGGCATTCATGGGCGTGCCGACCTGGGCAGTGTCGTTGAACGAGGACGAGGTGGTGACAATTTCGTTGAGGATCTCGAAAAAACTGTCGTAGTCCTTGATCCACACGACGTCGCCGTCCTGGGTCTTGATCTGGTCGCGAGTGTGCGGCGGCAGGGTCAGCACGAACGCGTTGGACTGCTCGATCAGCGACATGATCCACATGCGGTACACGCTGTGGGTGGTCACCCAGTGTTTGAATTCCACCAATTGCGGCTGCATCGGCGCGAGGGTGCCAGCCTTTTTCATGGCGTCGATGTAGTCGCGCAGTGGCACCAGGAAGTTGGCGGTGGCCCACACGCGGTTGGGCACCCAGAAGCCCATTTGCACGGGGCCGGCGTTGTCCAGGGTGAGCAGGTTTGAACCGCTGCCCTCGACGGGTGGCGGAGTCTTGCGAGGTTGGGTGGCGGGCGAAGAACGGTCGGAGTGCGCCATATCATTAGTCCTTTAAGCGTAACTGCGTGGGAAAGCTCCTTTTGAGCATTCTCAGCGTAGCTAGCGCGGGACCGGGGTTTGTAATGGTTGGCTATAACCAGGCGCGCCCGCCGACGAAAATCATTTTCGACACCAGCTCCACGATGTTTTTCACCTCGAGTTTCTTCATCAGCCGTGCCCTGTGCACTTCCACCGTACGGTGAGAGATCGCCAGGCGCTGGGCGATTTCCTTGGATTTAAGGCCGTTGACGATGTGCATGGCGATTTCCCGCTCACGTGGCGTCAGGTCGCCGGTGCCTTGGTGCGTACGGTCCAGGCGCTCGAAGTGCCAGATCATCAGCTTGAACGGGTCTGTGGGCGTGAGGGTGTAGCCGTGGGACTTGGCCCAGAACACCTCGCCGCTTTTGTGCTGCATGAAGCGCTCATCGGAGTAGAAGCCGTTCTCGCTCTCCAGCAGCCAGTCGTGGCTACGCTTGCCGATGGCGTGATAATCGGCCTGGGACGGGTAGATCAGCAGGGTCAGTTGGTTGACCAATTCGTCGCGCGAATAGCCGAACAACTGCAGGAAGGCCTCATTGCAATCGACCATCACGCGGTTGCGCGTGACCAGTTGCGGGGCCGGGGAGAGCTGGAACGCCAGGCGTTCGATATCTTGAAGTTGCTGGGTAAACGCGTTCATTGGGCATCCTGCCTCGTTGCTTTTCTCACCGGGCCTACTTATCCATGTAAGTAGTTACACGAATTGGCGAGCGCTCAGCGGTGCGTCATTGTAGGTAAATGTCCGCATCAAAAATAGAAGAAAATTGATTATGCCAGCTGATTGCGTCTCCATTGTTGCCGCCGGTCATTCGCGTTTTGGTCGCCTGGAAGGCACCACCCTTGAAGACCTGATCGTGCAGGTTACCCGCGAAGCCCTGGCCGACGCGGCCATTGATGCGTCACAAATCGATGCGTTGTTCCTGGGTCACTTCAACTCGGGGTTGGTGCCTGACGGGTTTGCCAGCTCCTTGCTGTTGCAGGCCGACCCGGGCCTGCGCTTCAAACCGGCCACGCGCTGTGAAAACGCTTGCGCCTCCGGCTCGGCGGCGATCCAGGCCGGGGTCAATGCGATCCTCTCCGGCAGCGCCGACCTGGTGCTGGTGGTTGGCGCCGAGAAGATGACCCACACGTCCACCGCCGAGGTTACCCAGGCCCTGGCCGGCGCCGGTTATCAGAATGACCCGGCCGAAGCCGGCTTGAGTTTCCCGCAGCTGTTCGGCCGTGCGGCGCGCCAATACACCGAACGCTACCACTGCCCGCTGGGCTCGATGGCCGCCATCGCCACCAAGAACCACACCAATGCCATGGCCAACCCGCTGGCGCAAATGCACCGGGTAATGGATTTCGAACACTGCAACAACGTGTCCAAGAGCAACCCCTTTGTGGCCGAGTCGCTGCGCCTGACCGATTGCTCGTTGATCAGCGACGGCGCCGCCGCGATCATCCTGGCCTCACCCAAGCGGGCGCGCGCGTTTCGTCGGGATGTGCAGATTCGCGCGATGACCCAGGTCAACGACTGCTTGCCCATCGCCCAGCGCGACATCCTGGCGTTTGAAGGCCCGCAACGGGCCATCCACTCGGCGCTGCGCGGGGCGAATATCACCCTGGCCGACCTGAGTTTCGCCGAGGTGCACGACTGCTTCACCATCGCCGAACTGCTGATCTACGAAGCCATGGGCCTGGCGCCCAAGGGCGAGGGCCATCGCGTGCTCGACAGTGGCGTGGTGCGCGCCGGCGGGCGGCTGCCGGTGAATCTTTCGGGTGGGCTCAAGGCCAAGGGGCATCCGGTGGGGGCCACCGGCGTGTCGATGCACGCCTTGGCGTTCCGCCAATTGACCGGCGAACCGATTGGCCTGGCGGTGCCCAACCCGGAGTTTGGCCTGGTGTTCAACATGGGCGGCATGGCAGTGGCCAACTACGCCTCGGTCCTGCACGCGCGCCGGTACTGACCCATGAACATTGCCAACTGGTTGCACGACACCCAGCGCCGCGACCCGCAGCGACCGGCATTGTTCGAAGGCACGCGGCAGGTGGCCGACTACGCCACCTTTGCTGCGCATGTTCGCCAGCGCGCCGCACACTTGGTAGACCAGCACGGCGTGACGGCCGGTGATGCGGTCGCCGTGCTGATGAAGAACAGCTGCGATTACCTGGAAGTGCTCTACGCCATCTGGTGGCTGGGCGCAGTGGTTGTGCCGATCAACGCCAAATTGCACCCGGCTGAGGCGGCCTGGATCGCCGATAACGCCCAGGCGCGCCTGATCTTTACCGACGGCGGCCGAGTATTTTCGGCGTCGCGGGACTTGCCCCAGCCCTGTAAGGAACTGGACGGCCACACACTGCCGCCGACACGTGGCTGGCCAACCCTGGCGCAGCCCGAGCCACGCCAGGACCAGGACCTCGCATGGCTGTTTTACACCTCCGGCACCACCGGGCGCTCCAAGGGCGTGATGCTGTCCCATGGCAACCTCATGGCGATGTCGTTGTGTTACCCCACAGACGTGGATCCGGTCAGCGCCGATGACGCGGTGCTGTATGCCGCGCCAATGTCCCACGGCGCCGGGCTCTACAACTTCATTCATGTGCGCTGCGGCGCGCGGCATGTGGTGCCGGCCTCCCACGGTTTCGACGCCGCCGAGCTGTTTGGCCTGGCGGCCGAGCTGGGCAACGTCTCACTGTTTGCAGCGCCGACGATGGTCAAGCGCATGGTCGAACAGGCGCGGCGCCAGGGCTATCGCGGCGAAGGCATCAAAACCATCGTTTACGGCGGCGGCCCGATGTACGTGGCCGATCTGTGTGAGGCCGTCGACACCTTTGGCCCGCGGCTGGTGCAGATCTACGGCCAGGGCGAGAGCCCGATGACCATCAGCGTGCTGCCTCGCGCGCTGATCGCCGACCGCCAACGCGCAGACTGGGCCACGTTGGCTGCCTCCGTCGGCCACGCGCAATCGTGCGTTGAAATCCGCATTCTCGACGCACAGCACCAGCCGGTGCCGACGGGCGAGCGCGGCGAAATCGCCGTGCGCGGTGCCACGGTGATGCAAGGCTACTGGCGCAACCCCGAGGCATCGCGCCAAACCCTGGTCGAGGGCTGGCTGTTGACCGGTGACGTCGGCTTTCTCGACGCGGCGGGTTACCTCACCCTCACGGACCGTTCCAAGGACGTGATCATCAGCGGTGGCAGTAACGTGTACCCGCGTGAAGTCGAGGAAGTGTTGGCGCAACATCCTGAGGTGTTCGAGGTGTGCGTCGTGGGGGAGCCGGATGCGCAATGGGGCGAATCGGTGGTGGCGTTTGTGGTGACGCGCAGCGGCCAGCCCCTCGATCAAGCCGAGCTGACGGCATGGTTTTTACAGCGCATGGCCTCGTTCAAGAAACCCAGGAAGTACCTGTTTCCCGGCGAATTGCCAAAGAACAGTTACGGCAAAATCCTCAAGACTGACTTGCGGCAGTGGCTGAAAGCAGCGAGTATCGCCGCGCTTCCCTAGACCCGTTTTTCATGGACAGAACATCAGACAAGGAGTCCCTTCGATGGGCAATCAAGCGCAAGACACGGTCCGCAAGCGGCGCCGTGCGTTTCTCGGTGCCACTTCCGGTCACTTGATCGAGTGGTACGACTACGGCGTCTACGGCTTTCTCGCCGTGTACATCGGCCAGGCATTTTTCGTCTCCGATGACCCGACCACCAGCTTGCTGGCCAGCTTCGCAGCGTTTGCCCTGAGCTTTTTCATCCGGCCACTGGGCGGGCTGTTCTTCGGTCCGCTGGCGGACAAGATCGGGCGCCGCAAAACCCTGATCATGGCGCTGGTGATGATGACCGGTTCCACCGTCATGCTCGGCCTGTTGCCCACGTACGCCACGCTGGGCATTGCTGCGCCGGTGCTGCTGATTCTGGTGCGCTGCGTGCAGGGTTTTTCGGCGGGCGGCGAGATCGGCACAGTGACCAGCTTTATCTCCGAATACGCCGGCCCCGGCCGACGCGGCTTTGCCACCTGCTGGCTAATGGTCACCGCCGTGCTCGGCCTGTTGCTGGGCGGCGCCGTAGCCAATGGCATGACCTGGATCCTGGGCGCCGAGGTGATGCAGGAATGGGCCTGGCGCGTGCCGTTCCTGATCGCCGCACCGTTGGGTTTTATCTCCATGTACATCCGCCTCAAGCTGGAAGACAGCCCGGAGTTTCTCGCCTTGCAGCGCGCCGGGCAGACTTCCCGTGCACCGTTGCGCGAAGTCTGGCAGTGGAAGCGCGCGATTGCCCTGGTGTTCTTCATCATCACCTTGCACAGCTCGATCTTTTACCTGGTGCTGACCTTCGCCTCGACCTACATGGCCAAGATCCTCAAGTTCGACAGCGGCACCACGCTGCTCTATGTGTTCGTCGCGAGTTTCTCGGCCGCGTTCGTGATGCCGTTTGGCGGTGCGTTCACCGATAAATACGGACGTAAGCCGTTTCTGATGGTGATCGGCACCCTGGCTACGCTGGCGATGTTCTGGCTGTTCAAGTCGGCGCCGACCGCCACTGCTGCATCGTTCTTCGCGCCATTGATGGCGGTGGCGATCCTGTTCGGGCTGTATGCCTCCTCGACCTATGCGCTGATGAGCGAGCTGCTGCCCACGCGCATCCGCTCCACCGGGATTGCCGTGGCGTACAACGTGCCGGTCGCGGTGTTTGGCGGCAGCGCGCCGCTGATCTCCACCTGGCTGATCAAGGTGACGGGCGACATCACCTCACCCTGGTATTTCTATGTGGCAACCGGTGTGGTGTCGTTGATCGCCCTGGTGGTGCTGCGCAAGGAAGATTTCGTCGCCAGTGGCAGCCCGTTGTTGGCGCCGGCGGGGGCCGTGCTGGCCACTGCCGCCTGATCGACTGCGGTTTTCGAAAACCCGGCTACGCTGTTTCAGGCGCCTATCATTGATCTTCAAGGAAGACCTGACCATGAGTGAACTGATCAACAGCGTTACCCCGAAAAGCCTGACTGAATTGCTGCAGGAAGCCGGCTATCGCGTCAACCAGACCGAACAGAACGGCATCGTGCAATTGCTCAGCGCGAGCCAGGGTATCGGCTTTGCCGTGCGCTTCGGCAACCCGGCGGCGGAGCAGGGCAGTTACGTCGACTTCACCTACAGCTGCGCCCTGCGCGTGCAAGGCGAATTGCCCGAAGGCCTGGCCCAGGTATGGAACGCATCGCGCCGTTTTGCGCGGTTGTCGGTGCAGGGTGAGTTCCTGCTGATGGAAATGGATGTGGTGGTGGCCGGTGTTGGCACCACGCACCTGCGCAGCCAGCTGGAACTGTGGGATCGCCTGCTGCAGGAGTTCATCGTCTACCTGCGTGACTACAGCCAGCAGGCGGCTCAGTTGCAGGCCCAGGCCGCCACCGCTGTGGCCAGCGAAGAAGCGCCCGTCGCCTGACACTCAGCGCTGCAGCACACCGCGAAACGTTGCGCTCAACGCGCGCAACGTTTCGCGCGAGCGTGCATCACTGATCCGGCTGTACAGCAGCACTTCACTGACGGGTAATGCGGGCAGGCCGTATTGCTCGCTCACGTCCACCGCCCCGGCCGGGGCCACGCGTGGGGCGAGGGCGGCGACCCCCAATCCGGCGCTCACGGCCGCGCCTACCGCCATCACACCACCGCCGACAAACACTTCGGTCCAGTCGATCCGCGCTGCATCCAGTGCTCTGACCGCCAGGTGCCGAACGCCACAGGGCGCGGCCATGGTCGCCATGCGCAGCGGTGTGCCGGGGCTGTGTTGCCAGTGGGGCGCGGCGAACCAGCCAAAGCGTTCGACCGCCAGCACTTCGCCGTCCTGGCGATCGCCTTCGTTGCGCACGATCACCGCGTCCAGTTCATTGCGATCAAACGCGGCCACCAGGTCGCGGGACGAGGCGATGCGCACCTCGAGAATCACCAGCGGGTCGTAGGCCGCGAGGCGGCTGAGCCAGGTGGGCAAGTCCGGCCCGGCCACGTGGTCGCTGATGCCGATCACCAAACGCCGTGGCGCGTGGGTGCCCAGGTCCGCCAGTGCCCGCTCATGGGCATTGAGCAGGACACGCGCGGCCACGATGAACTGCTCGCCTTGGGGCGACAGTTGCACATGGCGAGGCGTGCGTAGCAACAGGCGGTAACCGAGGCGTTCTTCCAGCCGCTTGAGCTTCAGGCTGATGGCGGCCTGGGAGGTGTCGAGCGCCTCGGCGGCGCGGGTGAAGCTGGCAAAATCAGCCACCAGCACGAAGGCGTGCACGGTGTCGATGTCCAGGGGTTTGAGCGCGTCAGTCATATCCAATCCTTATCGCACTTATATTCGGCCATATCTTGTTGAAATCATCGCCAGTGCGCAAGCTCAGTCCACATCTTGCACAGGAGCTTTGCCATGTTTGCCAAACAATATTCACACCGCCTGCCTGCCGACTACGACATGGACGTGATACGCCGGCGCGCCGCGCAACTGGGGCCGTTGTGGGATGACGCGCAAGGGCTGCTGTTCAAGGCGTTTATCGCGCAGACGCGTGGGCAGGCGCCGGGCAATGTGTATGCGTCGGTCTACCTGTGGGCCGACCCGTTGCAGGCCGCCGACTTTCTACTGGGCGAGCGTTTTCAAAAGGTGCTCGACAGCTTTGGCCGTCCGCACATCGAAAGCTGGTTGCCGCTGGATGTGCAGCGTGGGCCCGCGCAGCACGCGTTGAGCCTGTACCGAGAGGAGTGGCCGCTGGTGCCGGGGGCGGATCGGGCCGGGATCGTCGCCGAGGAGAAACGGCGCAATCAGCAGGTGGCCGACAGCCGCGACACGTTCGCGGTATGCCTGGCGCTGGATGTGCAGGCGTGGCGGCTGGTGCGCATCACCTTGTCGGGCAAGGCGCTGGATGCGGCGCATCCCGGAACGGGCTATGACGTGTTGTACCTGGCCCGCCCCGGGAGTCAGTTCAAGGGTTGAAGCGCGCTTTTGGCTGGCTGAGCTTGCGCTCGGCCACCGCGCCAAACACCAGGCCGAGGGTGGTCCACAGCACCAGCTGGATACCCAGCGACGCTACGCGGAACTTCCACAGCAGCACAGCCGAAAACGCCTCCGGCACTTCGTTGATCACCGGGAACAGGCTGCCGGCCACCGACACAATCACGATGTACAACGCCGCACCCAGAATCGCCCCGGCCCAGATGCCACGGCGGGCAATCAGCTTGCGTGCGGCGTTGATCGCAATCACCGCGGCCGCCACTGACACCAGCAGCATGAGGAAGAACAGCTTGGTGCGCTGCGCGATGGTTTCGGGGTCGCCCACCGATGGCGGGTTGGCCGGGTACTTGAGCCCTGGCACCACGGTAATTGCCACACATGCCGCCAGTGCCAGCAGCGCCGCCAGGCCACGCGGGCCGACCTTGCCGATGCGGCCCAGGGCGTAAGCGAACACCAGGGCGAAGAGGCCGCCCAGTGACACGCTGTACACCACCACGCCGGTGAACAGGCCGAAGGTGCTTTGCACCTCGCGGCTTACCAGTTCCTCTTCCGGCGCATCGCCGTGCATCTGTGCCATGTGGTCTTCAAAGGCGATGGCCTTGTCGATCTGCGGTTCACCAAAGGCCTTGGCGAAGCCGAAAGCCAGCACGCCGGCGAGCAAGCCCACCAGCATCCCGCGTAGGAGTAAATGCCCTGTCATGTCGTGTCTCTCTTATCGATTAATGGCAGGGGAAACCCAGCAGGTGGCGGCCGTCGTGCACAAATTCATGCACATACATGCCTTTGAACACAGCGGTGGCGCCTTGCTCGGCGCCGACAAAATAGAGCGCCAGC